>JBJEUI010000210.1:0-36780 GCA_051883755.1 Candidatus Ventricola sp. | reverse complement strand
TTCTGCTCCAGATAGGCGAAGTGGCCGCAGCCCTCCTCCACGACGAGGCCCGCGTCCGGGATCTTCTCCTGCATGAGCCGGCCCATCCACAGCGGGGTCTCCGTGTCCTGCGCGCCCCAGTACAGAAGCGTCGAGGCCTTGATCTTTTCCAGCCGGTCCGTCAGGTCCAGCGAAATGACCTTGTTGAAGGTTTTGCGCATGTCTGGCGAGAGCGCGCGGTAATCCGGTGAGCCGAACCGCTGCACCAGCGCCTCACGGCCCCTGTCGGGCAGATCGCCGAACAGATGCGTCTTATCCAGCGTGTTCATCGCGCCGCGCAGCCCCCTGTAGAGCCGCTGCTTGGCCGTCGCCTTACCCGTCTGGGGCTTGCGGATGCCCGCCGCGCCGGTCAGGATCATGCGGCCCACCAGTTCAGGATATGTGCTGGCCAGCAGGATGGCCACGCGCGCGCCGAAGGAATGTGCGACGATGTCGCAGGGCGCAAGCTCAAGCCTTCGGATGAGCGCCGCAGTCATCTCCATGTACTCCGGCACGCCCCAGGGCTCCGGCGGCGCAGGCGCCTTTCCCTCCCGGCCGTGGCCCGGGAAATCGATCGCCGCCACGCGCATGCCGCCCGCAAGCAGATCAGCCACGCTTTGCATCATCTTCGCCGAGCATCCCCAGCCGTGCAGAAGCAGCGCAGCGCGCTCGCCGCTGCCGCTCATGACCACGTTCACCTTCGCGCCGCAAACCTCAAGCTGCATGTTCCCGCTCACAACCCCATTCCTTCCCATGATTCTGGATTCTCCTATTATACTCCATTTTTTGTCAAATTAAAAGAGGGCAACGGCGACTTGGGGCCATTGTCCTTCGGGGCCTGCGGTCAGGAATCCTCCTCATCAGTCTGTTCGTAAGCAAACTCCTTATACATGATGAGCGCATCCTCGCGGTTGTCCTCGTAGTAGCGCTTGCGGTAGCCCACATCGAGAAAGCCGCACGCATGGTACAGGCTTTGTGCCGCCAGGTTGGAGCGGCGCACCTCCAGCGTCATCATCGCCATGGAGTTTTCCTGCGCCAGCTCCATCAGCGCCTCAAAGATCCTTTTGCCGTAGCCCATGCGCCGGCAGTCCGGATGCACGGCCACGTTGCACACGTGCGCCTCGTCGAGCACGAACCACATGCCCGCATACGCCAGCACGCGCCCCTTGCCGTCATCGAGCACCAGCCATCTCGCCACGACGTTTTCCTTCACGTCGTGCAGGAGCGATTTCTCGCTCCACGGCATCGCGAAGCACAGCTGCTCGATCTCGTGAATCTGCGGAACGTCCTCCTCCCGGATTGCGCGGATGAACGGCTCAGCCATGGCCAGCCTCCTTCTGCTGCGCAGCCAGCTTCGCCGCGCGCTCGCGCTCCGCCTGCGGCGCACGCAGATACAGCGGGAGCAGCGTCATGCAGTCCTTGAGATTCTCTTCATCCCAGGTATACGCCTGCGCCAGGGCGCACGCGCTCGCCGCGCGAAGGCCCGCATGCTGCGCGGGCGCAAAGTGCGCCCTGGCGCCCAGCCGCTCAGCAATCGCATCGCGCATCGGCTGGGTGCCGTCGCCCAGGAACAGGGCGTCTCTGCCCGTCGCCTCCACACGATCAAGGAACAGGCTCAGCTTTTCGGCCTCGTCGTCCATCAGGCGCCTGGGCGGCATGCCGCTTTCGAACATCGCGCCGTAGACCTGCTGCGCGCGTGCGTCAAGGATCGGGCAGATCACGCCGTCAAAGTACGGCGCGTTCGCTGCCAGCGCCTCCAGCGCGTCGATGCCGATGCAGGGCTTGCCCGCCGCGTGCGCGAGCGCCTTCACCGTGGACACGCCGATGCGCACGCCGGTAAACGAGCCGGGGCCCACCACCGCGCCGAACAGATCGATGTCGCCCACGTTCATCTCACACAGCCCAAGCGCCTGATCGACCATCGGCATCACCCGCTGGGAATGCGTCTTTCCGCTGGTCAGCTGCAGCTCGCAGACGATCTGGCCGTCCCGGCTGATCGCCACGCCGCACGCCGGGCCGGAGGTATCAATCATCAGGATATTCATGGCAGTCCTCCATCTTCTTCACAATCTCGCCAAGCCGCGTCTCGTCAAACGCGCCCATGGGCGTGAGCACGATCTCCCGTGCCTCGCCGTCCATCGCATAGCGGATGTCGACCGACAGGGCGTCGCAGGGCATCGCCTCCGCCGCCATCTGCGGCCACTCGATCAGCGACGCGCCGTCCGCGGCGGGAATGTACTCGTCCAGGCCCATCTCGTAGAGCGCATCCTCGCCCTCCAGGCGGTACAGATCGAAGTGATAGAGCCTGAGCGCGCGGCCCTCGTGGATGTTGAGGATGGTGAACGTCGGGCTGGGCACCGGGCCCTCGACGCCCATGCCCCGGGCCGCGGCGCGCGTGAGCACGCTCTTGCCCGCGCCCATCTCGCCCTGAAGCAGCACCACGTCGCCTGCACGCAGACAAGCGCCCAGGGCAAAGCCCAGGCGCTGCGTCTGTTTTTCCGAAAGACTCATGACAGAATACAAGTCAGCATTCACCCGATTTTCATGGTTGACGCGCTCACCTGCCGCCGCGCTGATGCAGCAGCGGAGAGACGCGCTTGTACAGCAGATAGGTCGTGCCGCTGAGCACAGCCGCCTTGAGCAGGTTGAACGGCGCGGTGATGAAGATCACCAGCTCGAGCGTCGTGTCGATGAAGCCCAGAACCTTCTGGCCCATGCCGATGATCACCTCAAGCGGCAGGTTCATCAGCACCTGATAGGCCGGAATGAGGATGAAGTAGTTGACCAGCACGCCGGCCGCGGTCATCGCCGCCCCGCCTGAGAGCATCGCCCTGAGCGCGCCCCTGCGGGTCTTGTCGCTGCGGTAGAGCAGGCTTGCCGGGATGACGAACGCGCAGGACATCAGGATGTCCGCCATTTCACCCACGCCCGCCGTGCTCGTGCCCAGCAGATGCACCAGGTTCTTGATGACAACGACCGCCGCGCCCTGCACCGGGCCCATCGCAAAGCCGGCCAGAAGCGCCGGGAGGGTGGACAGGTCGAGCTTGTAAAACGCCACGACCGGAATCTCGATGTAGTACAGGATCACGGCCATCGCGGCGAGCAGGCCGCAGCGGGTGAGGTTAAACATCGCGTTTGCATTGCGCTTTTCCTGAGACATAAGGCTCTCCTTTCGGCGCTCCTGCGCCAGGTTCTTTCCAAACAGCATGCAGCCCCTGACAGCTGAGCGATCAGGGGCCGATTCTGCGTTGCAAAAAACGAAAAGGAGATATGCTCTTCTTCCATCCAGACTGTACTGTCGGCTCCGGAATCTCACCGGATCAACCATGTCGGTTCGCGGGCTGTACCGCCGGTCGGGACTCTCACCCTGCCCTGAAGATCTCTCAAAGACTGCGCGATTGGATCGGGCTTATTATAATGCAGCGAAAAACCGCTGTCAAGCCGTCGCCGGTCTTTTCTGTGCGTCTGCCGCATTCCGGCTCATTTGCTCTGGGCAAACAGCCAGTCGCGCACGGTCTCCAGCTTGTAGGCATAGTCAAAGGACGTCAGGTGCTCGCTGCCGGATGCGCCGCCCTGTACGGTCGTGCCCTTGGTGAAGGTGACGAAGTTCGCGCTGCACCCCTCGGAAAGCATCGCCTGCACCGCCGCCTCCTGCACCCCGGCGTCATCCTGCGCGCTCCACTCAGCGTGTGCATACGCGGCGCCGTCGCGGTCAAAGACCGCCATCAGGCCGCTCTGGCCGGCGGACGCCTTGTCGTCTCCCGCTGAAACGATGTAGAAGAAGCGTTCACCCTCCAGCGCATCGAGAATGTCGTTGTTCCACTGGCTGCCCACAAACAGCGACGCGGCAAACAGGTCCGGATACTTGACGTTCAGGTGGAACGACGTCATGCCGCCCATGGACTGGCCGGTGGCATACAGCCTGTCCGGGTCAATCGGGTACGTCTTGATCAGCGATTCGATGAGCCGCACAGCGGTGTCGATCTGATCGGACGTCTCGAAGTTGTCGTTGACGACCGTCTCCGTGAAGATGGGGATCAGCACGAAGCACGGATGCTTGGCCTGCTCCTCCTTCGTCGCCCAGACGACGCCGCCCCAGCCGATCTGAAGCGAGAAGGCCGGCTCCCGGCCCGCTGCGCGGGAATCCGGAATGAACATGATCATCGGATATTGGGCGTCCGCCTCGCAGTTCTCCGGCACGAACAGCTCGTACTGCATCTCAAAGCCCGTCTCCGGGTCCGTGAAGGTCAGCAGCTGATACGCATCCTGTACCTCGGCAAGCATCGCCTCAAGCGCCTCGTCCGGTTCGTTCTGCTCCATATTGCCGCCCCGGCCGCCGCCGATGCCGCCGTCCTCCATGCCCTGCGGGCGCTCGCCCCGGCTGAAGTCCTTCGTCCGTTCGCCGGGCGCAGCCTGCTCCATCGCGGCCTGCGGCTGTGCGTTCTGCGCCGGGTCCTCGGCCAGCGCCGGCGCGCCGAGCAGGGCGAAAACCATCATCGATATCATCAGCGTCTTTTTCATCTGGATCTTACCTCCGTTCGCCGGCATTGTATCAATCAAATTCGAATGAAATGTGAAGGCAGATCGAATTTCCCGCGCCGGTTCAGTAACAGAGTATGTCATTCGCCCCCGCACGTCTTGATGGCGTTCGCCGCACAGAAACCTGCGCAGCTTTCCAGATCGTAAAAGAGGACGCCTTTCGGCTGTCCTCCATGTCATTTCCTGCGCGCCGCGCAGTATGCCGCGATCGCCCGGGCCATGCACTGCGCCGTGCCCTCGCCGTGGCGGTCGATGTTCTCCCTGAACCGCTCATCCGCCTCGTACATCTGTCCGAGGCCCTCGAGGATCTCGTCCGTGCAGGCGTAAAAGTGATCCGTGATGTACTGCTGCCAGTCCGCGACCAGCGCCTGTACGCGCTCATCCTCCGGCGCCAGCGTCCGCACATCGGCAAACGCCGCCATCCGCTCGTCCATGCCCGCCTGGATTGCCGCCCAGTCGTCCGCGCCGTACGCGCCCGTGCGCGTCTTACTCTCTGCATACGCGCTCGTCTCTCCCCAGCGCTCCCTGACCTCCTGCGCGTACTGTGCCTTCATCTTTTCAATTTCCTTCATGCTCAATACCTCCGGTCGTGGCGTGCCGCGGCCCTGCAAGGCCTCGTCAAGCCGCGCGATCATCGCATCGATGCGCGCGCGCTGCATGCCCAGCAGCTCCTTCTGCCTGCGCATCGCGTCCCGCGCGTCGTACGCAGGATGATCCATGATGTTCCGGATCTCCTCCAGCGGAAAGCCCAGCTCCCTGAAAAAGAGGATCTGCTCCAGCTTCGCCATCGCAGCCTCGTCATAGAGCCGGTATCCTGCCTGCGTGACCTCGCTGGGCTCAAGCAGCCCGATCGCATCATAGTGGCGCAGCGTGCGTACGCTCACGCCCGCACGCGCAGCCGCCTGACCGATGGACCAGCGCCTTGTTTTTTCCATGGCAGCGCCCCGTTTCTCTGTCGCTTGATAACGCTAAATCCTGTCCCGGCCGGGGACAGGATCATCATACAGCCTGACGCAGCGTCAGAGTCAAGTGTTTTTTTGCATATCCTCAACTTTCTTTTTTCCCGAACACGAGGTCAAACAGCGCATACGTCCACTGCGGGCGGCTTTTGCCCTCGTCCTGCCAGCCCATCAGCAAATCGACCGTGTAGGCAAGCTCCTGGCGTTTCTTTTTCTGCCAGGCTACATCGTGCCCAAGCGGCGCGGCAAAGCCCTTCGCGCGGAAACCGGCGCGCCTGGCCGTGAGCACTGCGCGGCGCAGGTGATAATCGCTGGTCACCACCAGCACGCGCCGGCCCTTTGCCCCGCCGAGCTTCTGCGCCGAAAAGCGCATGTTCTCCATCGTGTTTTGGGACTGGTTCTCCGGCACCACAGCAGACGCCGGCACGCCCGCCTCCTCAAGCAGCTGCGCCATCACCGCCGCTTCAGAAACCCGCCTGCCCGGCAGGGTGCCGCCGCTGGCGACGATCACCTGGGCCATGCCCTGCGTATACGCCCGGGCCGCCGACTGCACGCGCAGCACAAGCTCCTGCGTGGGCTGACTCTGTGCATCCAGCCCGACCCCCAGCAGCACAATCGCATCATACGTCCTGCTCATAGCCGCCCGATGATCTCCCGCAGCTCCTCAGGCGTGCGCGCGAGATGCTCCGCGCCCGCCGCCTTCAGGCATGCCTCATCCCGGAAGCCCCACAGCACCGCCACGCAGGGGATGCCCGCATTGCGCGCCGTCGTCACGTCCACGTCCGAATCGCCGACGTACACCGTTTCCTCTGCCGTCACGCCCATTTCGCGCATCGCGGCGAACACGCTGTCCGGCGCGGGCTTTCTTTCGCGCGAGGGATCATCGCCGATGGCCGAGCACATGCGCTCACCGAAGTACGTCCGGCTGAGCTCCTTGACCGCAAAATCGATCTTGTTGGAGACGATCGCGTGCCGCACGCCCGCCTCGGTCAGCTTGTCCAGCGTCTCGAGGATGGCGTCGTAGGGCTGCGTCCTGTCCCGGCTGTGCGCGCCGTAGTGGCGGGTGAAGTCCTCCATGGCCTTGTCAAACGCCGGGTTTTCCTCGCCGCCCGGCACCGCGCGCGCCATCAGCCTGCGGATGCCGTTGCCCACAAACATGCGCACCTCCTGCGTGCTGCGCAGGGGCATGCCGTTCTGCGCAAGCGCCGCATTCACGCTCGCCGCCAGATCGTCCAGCGTATTGAGCAGCGTGCCGTCCAGATCCCAGATCACCGCTTTGATTCTCATGCTTCATCTCTCCTGTGTGTTGCTGGCTCTATTGTACGCGCGGCGGCCGCCCGCGTCAATCGGTTTCTCCTTGCCACCCCGGCGCTTTGCATGTATAATCAGACGAAAGAGAACAACCGCTAGGAGGCATCCATGATGAACATAGAGAAAATCGACCGGATTCTGCACGACACGGCCTACATCCGCACCGGCGGCAGCGCGCAGGAGCTTGCCTGCGCCAGCTTTCTGATCGGCGAATGCGAAAAGCTGGGCCTCACCGCAAAGTTGGAATCGTTCGACGTGCCGATGGCCGCGATGCATTGCGCCCGTCTGACCGTGGACGGTCAGGAGATCCCCTGCAAGGGGTACCTGTGCGCCGGCAGCGGCGACATCGAGGCGGAGCTCGTCTACGCGCCCGAGTTGACCCCCTGCGCGCTTTCCGCATGCAGGGGCAAAATCGTGCTGCTGGACGGCTATCTCGGCTACTGGAAGTATCAGGATCTGCTTGCGTGCGGCGCCGCGGGCTTCGTCACCTACGACGGCAACGCCAACTACGCCGATGAGGACATCGACCAGCGCGAGCTGCGCTCCTATGTGAGCAAGGGCGTGAAGATCCCCGGCGTGAACATCAACGCCAAATCCGCCATCGCGCTGGTCCGCTCCGGCGCGCAGCGCGCAGGCATCACCCTCGAGCAGGACGAGTTCATGGGCCAGTCCCACAACGTCGTCTGCGAGCTGCCGGGCGAGACGGATGAGTGGATCGTGCTCACCGCGCATTACGACAGCACGTCGCTCTCCACCGGCGCATACGACAACATGTCCGGCTGCATCGGCCTGCTCGGCGTCGCGGAGGCCATGCTCAAAGGGCCGCGCCGCCGCGGCCTTCGCCTGATCTTCTGCGGCAGCGAGGAGCGCGGCCTGCTCGGCTCCAAGGCGTACTGCGCTGCGCACGAGGCGGAGCTTTCCAAAGTCGCCCTGAACGTCAACCTCGACATGATCGGCTCGATCATGGGCCCCTTCAACGCCATTTGCACCTCGGAGGAGCGCCTGGTGCACTTCATCGAATACTGCGCCTCCATTCAGGGCTTCAGCCTCAAGGCGCGCCAGGACATCTATTCCAGCGACTCCACGCCCTTCGCGGACAGGGGCGTGCCGGCCGTCTCCTTCGCGCGCAATGCAGCGGCAAACACCGCGACCATCCACAACAGCTACGACACGCTCAAGGTCATGAGCGCCGCCCGGCTTGCGCAGGACATCGATTTCATCAGCGCGTTCGTCGGAACGATGACCAATGCCCTGCATTTCCCCGTCAAGCGCGACATGCCCGACAAAATGAAGGACAAGCTCGACGTCTATCTGGGCCGCAAGCGGGACAAGAACGCCTAAGGAGGATTCACCATGGCCAGCATTCTCATCAAGGATACCACGAAGGAAGAGCGGGAGCGGATCGTCGCTGAATCCCTCGGCGCGATTGAGGCCTCCTGCGAGGGCTGCTCCGCCGGCATGTATGAGATGTATCAGGATTACATCGAGGGCCGGCGCGAGCTGCGCGAGATCAACATGGCCTACCGCTCCGGCTATGTCTCCGGCCGAACCGGCCCAGACCGTTCGGGCTGCGGCATGGGATGAGCGTTTGTCAGGCGATTTCGTTCTTTTTGCTCACCTTGGGATGCAGACAGGCAGCAAAGCACTGCCTCACAGCGCTGCTGAAGATGGCGCCGAAAGCTTCCTCCATCTGCCGGGCTGTTCCCCTTATCCCGCCGTCCAGACGGCTCTGTACATGCATGACGCATTTTCCCTCTGTGCAATTCGGCTCTGAGCGTACAAAAACGCCAATATAAAGAAAGATAGAAGGGCTTCACATCCAGCACAGACATGTGCAAGATCTGAAGCCCTTCTTCGATCAGACGGTTTTCTTTTCTGCTTTTTCCAGGCGGATTGATTATACCATATTCTATAGCATGGCTGCCGCTGCAGAATTCTGCTGCGGCAGCCATGCAGCGTCCCCGTTGGTTTATGCCTCTTCCTCCTGAATCAGCAGCTCCCTTGTATCGAGCCTGAGCAGCTCCACGGCCTTTTCATAATCTCGCTCCTCGCAGGCGTCAAGCAGCATGTCGTGAAAGCGGCGATCCGCTTTCGGATCGTGCCGGCGCACGTAATTGTAATAGACCGTCGTCGCCCTGGTATTCACACGCAGGGTATCGGCCAGCATATTGAGCATGTATGGATTCCCCGCATAGGAAGCCAGCGTCAGGTGGAAGGAGATGTTGTGCTCCCACTTCTGCATGGTGGTCATCCCCGCAGTTTCCCCCTCAAGATCATTCAGCGCCCGCAGCTTGCTCAGCTCCTGCCGGTTCAGACGGGGAAACGCGCGCTCAAACATGAAAAGTTCCAGCACCTGACGCGTTTCAACGATCTGCATCAGCTCATCCCGGCGGATGAGCACCGCGCGATACCCTCTGCGCGGAATGCATTCCAGAACATGCTCGTTGCACAGCATGATCAGCGCTTCCCGGACAGGCGATTTGCTGACGCCAAACCGTTCGCTCAGCTGGCTCTCAGTGATGTACTCATCCGGCATGATCTCTCCATTGATGATGTCGAGATAGACCTGGCGGTACACCTTATCCGTCAGCGGCTTTCTTGTCTTCAAGCGCCTCACTCCCCTCCTGTATAATTATAAATGATGTTATGAGTTTAACAAGCCCATCCAATGAAAACCTTTGAAAATTATTTCTGTCGACCATTATATCTAAAATATCAAAACCTATTTTTTGCTGTGTTTCCAAATTATTCCAGCATGTATGTACAGTCACCCGAAAATGTGCTACGCTTTATTTTATTCAGATTTGTGCATTGAGGAGATGAAATCCATGCTGCGCCATGATCCGATTTACGATTGCTACTGCGCCATCCTCAAAAGTGAGCTGCAGATGGCCACCGGCTGCACCGAACCGATTGCGCTGGCATACTGCGCCGCAAAGGCGAGAGCCGAGCTGCACGCCGTGCCGGAGCGCGTCCTGGTCCGGGTCAGCGGCAACATCATCAAGAACGTCAAGAGCGTCACCGTGCCGAACACCGGCGGTCTGAAGGGCATCAAGGCTGCGGTTGCCGCGGGTATCGTCGCCGGCAACGAGAACGGCGCGCTTCAGGTGCTTGCCAGCGTGAACGAGGCACAGTACACCGAGATCAAGCATTTCATGGAGAACACCCCCATTCAGGTGGAGAGCATGGAAGACGGCGACCTGTTGGACATGGAGGTCACCGTCTATGCCCAGACCCATCAGGCCGCCGTGCACATCTGCAAGAGCCATACGCACATTCAGGAGATCCTTTTTGACGGCAGCAGCCGCTTCTGCGACAACATGACGGTCACAGCGCAGGAGCCGCAGGCGGATTACAGCCTGCTGGACACCCGGCTGATCTGCGAGTTTGCCGAATGTCTCGAGCTTCAGGATCTGGACGGCGTGATCGAGCGGCAGATCGACTGCAACACCGCCATCGCGGAGGAAGGCCTGCGCGCCGGCTGGGGCGCGGATATCGGCGGCGCGCTGCTGCAGGCCTATGGCAGCGACGTGAGAATCCGCGCACGCGCGCTGGCCGCCGCCGGCAGCGACGCGCGCATGAGCGGCTGTGAAATGCCGGTCGTCATCAACTCCGGCAGCGGCAATCAGGGCCTGACGGTCTCCCTGCCCGTGATCGAGTACGCCAGGGAATACGGCAAGAGCGACGACGAGCTCTGCCGCGCGCTTGTGGTCGCCAATCTGTGCGCCATCCATCAGAAAGCCGCCATCGGCAAGCTGTCCGCCTTCTGCGGCGCGGTAACGGCCGGAAGCGCGGCCGGCGCCGGCATCGCCTATCTGCTCACGAAGGACTGCGCCGTGGTCGAGCACACCATCGTCAACTCCCTCGCCATCGTCAGCGGCATGATCTGCGACGGCGCCAAGCCCTCCTGCGCCGCAAAAATCGCCTCCGCCATCGACGCCGCCATTCTGGGCTTTGAGATGTATCAGCGCGGCCACGAATTCTACGGCGGAGACGGCATCCTCTCCAAGGGCATCGAAAACACCATTTCCAATGTCGGCAAGCTTGGCCGCGAAGGCATGAAGGAAACCGACAAAAAGATTCTGGAGATCATGACCAGCGATCAGTGACATGCACATCGGTGCAAATGCATAGAAATGCGGCGGACAGAAGCAACTGTCCGCCGTGTTTTGATCAATTCCACTTTATCGAATCCAAACCAACTCCTGAACCGGGCTTCCGAATCCCTCCGTCAGCCTTCCCAAAAGGTCGTCACCACAATCGCCCGATTCGGATCCATCAGATGTCCCTTTCCTTCCTGACAAGATGCATTCAGTCATCAAGATCCAGTTCATTCGCGAGCATCTTTTGTGAACAAATCAGCAGCTGCTGCTAAAGCCTGATCCTCCGCCGGCTGAACCGGTGGTTTCACCTTTGGCCAAAGCAGCCCTGCTGCCGCGGATGAATGGCGACAGCAGGGCGCCTGTTAATGGGATTGTCCGATTCCTCCTATCTGGTGATGGGAAAGAAGGAGGAATTTGATCACTTGCCGGCCAGGAACGCCTCAAGCTGCGCGTTGGCCTCGTCGACGATCTTCTGCATGCCGGCCTCATCCATCTTCTGCAGCATCTCGGCGATCGTGGCCTCCACATCGGCGGCAGCGCCGGTGCACAGCGTCAGAGAATAGGCTTCCTTGATGTTAGCCACGGCGGCGATCTCCTTGTTCACCTTGGAGGCGTCGAAGGTGAAGCCGTAGATCGGCAACTTCTTCGCGCCGCCGTAGAACTCGGCGAAGCGCTGCTGGAAGTCCGCGCCCTGGCCCTTGGTCGGCGGCAGCAGGGTCACGTTGCCCACGCCGTTCGTCCAGACGGTGTAGGAATTGGCGCGCGCATCGGTGAACTCGGCCTCGCCCTGGTCGTTCAGGTTGTAGTGGACGCCCTCGACGCCGTAGTTGAGCAGGGTCATGACATAGGGATCGGTGTTGAGCAGGTTCAGGAACTTCATGCAGGCCTCCGGCTTGTCGGAGTTGGCGGAGATGGCCATCATCGCGCCCTGCACGGAGGTGTTGTCGATGTAGGGATCGCTGTGGGTCATGACGTAGGCCACCTGGATGCCGCGGGCCGCGGAGGTGGTGTACTCATAGCCGTACAGGGAGACCTCGGAGGAGATCAGGTAGTTCGCGGTGTTCTGCGCGTTGCGCCAGGCGTCGGTCGCGGTCTCGCCGATGGCGATGGCCGGATCGATGTAGCCCGCGTCGTAGTACTTCTTCATCTGGGCCGCAAAGGCCTTGAACTCGTCCGTGGCGTACTTGTTCACCAGCACGTTGCCGTACGGACCGGGCTGGGCCACGTCGTCCGCGTTCATGATGTAGCTGAGCAGCAGGCCCGCGTCGCCGGTGACGATCGGGGTGTTGTCCACCATGCGCTCGACGACGGCGCCCTCAAACACGAACGGATAGAACACGGAGCCGTCGGCCTCCTCGCCGGCCTTGACCTTGGCGAAGATCTCGTCCCAGCCGTAGAAGCCGGCCTTCTGCACGTCCTCGAGCGTGTAGCCGTACTTCTCCAGCAGGGTGACGTTCACGTCCCAGCAGTTCATCGTGGCGAAGTCCTTGAAGCCCGGCACCGCGTAGATGCCCTTTTCGCCGTCGGGGCCCTCGGTCATCGCGCCCTCAAAGAGCAGCGCGGGCAGGGCTGCGGTCAGCTCCGCGCCGCTTTCCGCAAGCAGGTCGTCCTCCGGGTCGTCCAGGCGGACATACGCGCCGGCCTTGGCGTACTTCGCGTACTCGTTCTTCGTCCAGGAGCAGGTGAACATGATGTCGTACTCGTCGGAGCCGGAGGTCACGGCGTTGAGCGCGAGATCATCAAAGTTCGCCCAGGTGCCCCAGACGGGCTTGATGGTCACGCCGATCTTCTCGGCCAGATAGGGATTGAGCTTTTCCAGCACGGCGGAATCGTCGGTCACATTGTTGCCTTCCAGCAGGATGGTGATCTCCACCGGGTCCTGCGCCAGAGCGGCGGCCGCGAACAGAAGCATCATCGCGGCAAGAGCCAGAGCCAGCAGTTTCTTCATATCGGGTATCCTCCATTCTATGATTTGCAAGCGGCCGTCTTCGCCGGCGGCCGTTCTTACCAAGGGGAAAAGGCGTCATCCCTTGACCGAGCCAATGGTCAGTCCGGCGACCACATAGCGCTGGAAGAAGGGATAGGCGCAGGCGATGGGCACGACGATGAACACGACGACGGCCATGCGCATCGTCTGGTTGGGCAGGTTGCGCAGCGCCTCCGCGCTGGCCGCGCCCATGACCGAGGAGTTGCGCGAGATGAACTCGGCGTTGCGCTGCATCTCCATGAGCAGGTACTGCAGCGGATAGAGCCTCCTGTCCGTGACGTAGAGCAGGCAGAGGAACCATTCGTTCCAGTAGGCCAGCGCGGTCAGCAGCGCGACCGTCGCGATGCCGGGCTTGACGATGGGCAGCACCACGCGCACGAGCGTGGAATACTCGCCGGAGCCGTCGATGGTCGCCGCCTCGATCAGGTCAAAGGGCACAGAGCTCTGGAAGAACGTGCGCATGATGATGATGTTGAACGGGCTCACCAGCAGCGGCACGATCAGCGCTGCGTAGTTGTTGCCCAGGCCCAGCAGGTTTTTGCACACGATGTAGGTGGGAATCAGGCCGCCGCCGAAGATCATCGTGAAGAAGCTGAAGAAGGTGAAAAAGCCCCGAAGCTTATAGTCCTTGCGGAAGAGCGGATACGCGTAGAGCACGCACATCGCCACGCTGAGCACCGTGCCCACGACGGTGATGAAGAAGCTGTTGAAGTAGCTCAGCCAGAGCTGATCGCCGAGCCTCAGGACCTGCCTGTACGCCTCCAGCGACCACTCGGCAGGAAGGAACGAATAGCCGATGGTCTTGATGCTCGCCTCCGAGCTGAAGGAAATGATGACGACAAAGACAAACGGCAGGATACAGCACAGCGAGAACAGCCCGAGAATCGCGTGGAACAGAAGCTCCGTTCCCCTGCTGATCTGGTTGAGACGGAAGGCCTGCGCCTTTTTTGTGATCGTCATGGCGGCCTCCCTCCTTAAAACAGGCTGCTGTCCGCATCGAGCCTGCGAACGACTGCGTTCGCGGCCATGATGCAGATGAAGCCGACCAGGTTCTGCAAAAAGCCCGCCGCCGTGGACATGCCGACATCGCCGGTGAACTTGTAGGAGCGGTACACATAGGTATCCACGACCTGCGTGACCGGGAACAGCGGCGCGGAATTCATCGGCACCGACCAGAACAGGCCGAAGTCCGCGTTGAAGATCTTGCCCACGTTCATAATCAGCAGCACGATGATGATGGGCCTCAGGTGCGGCAGCGTGACGTGGAGCATCTGCTGCCACTTGGTCGCGCCGTCCACGGCGGCCGCCTCGTACTGGGAGCGGTCGATGCCGGTGATGGCCGAGAGATACAGCACGGTGGAGTAGCCGGTGTTCTTCCACATGCTGCACAGCGTGAGGATGAAGGGCCAGTACTTCGGCTCGTTGTACCAGTCGATGGGCGTGAGCCCCGCGGCCTTCTGCGCGCGCACGATCATGCCGTTGGTCGGATCCAGAAACGCGAACAGGAAGTACGCCGCCACGACCCAGCTGAGGAAATACGGAAAGAACATCAGCGTCTGGTACGTCTTGGCCAGAAGCTTGCGCGTCAGCTCGCTCATCATGATCGCCAGCGCAACGGAGATCACCAGGCCCAGCAGAATCCAGAGCACGTTGTAGCCCAGCGTGTTGCGGATCATGGTCAGCGCGTCGCGGGTGAAGAGGAACTTAAAGTTGTCCAGCCCGACAAACTCGCTGTGCAGCAGATTCGTGGGGAACGGCATCTTGCGCGTGGGCAGGCGGTAGTCAAGAAACGCCATGACGATGCCAAACATCGGCAGATACCGGATCAGCAGCAGCCAGACGGCTGCGGGCAGGAGCATCGTCGTCAGCCAGAATGTCTTTTGGTTTCCGGCGGTCACAGCGCGCCGGAGAAGCGCAGGCCGCACGGGAGGGCTTGAGGTACGCATGCTTCCCTCCTCCTTTTCATTGCATTTTGTCTGCAGTCCGCTCGACAGCTTTATTATATGGACTGCGAACCGAAATAGCATCGTCTCCAGTTGTGATTTGTTGTACACGGTTGCCAAGATGTAAGGCAAAACATCGTGCGGCTTGCCATGAAGAGCCAGCCGTGGTAAGATGAGGACATCCAAACAAAGCAGGAAAGGTGGTGCGTGGAATGATTGTGCGCCCGATTCGCGAAGGCGAATACAAGCGCTGTCAGGAGCTGTGCGCGCTGTCGTTTGAATACGCTATGAAGGACGTGGACAGGACGCCGGAGGAAGCGCTTGCCGCCGTGCGGGAACACCCGGCCAGCCGGCAGGACATCTATTGGAGCAGCCAGTGGGCAGCCTTTGCCGACGACAATGCGACCATGCTCAGCACGATGACGGTCATACCCTATCGCGCGACGTTTGACGGGCACGACGTACTGATGACGGGCATCGGCGGCGTGGCGACGCTGCCGCAGTATCGCAGGATGGGCGGCATCCGGGGCTGCTTTGCGCACGCGCTGCCGCGCATGGTCGAGGACGGCGCCGTGCTTTCCTATCTGTATCCGTTCTCGACGGCGTTCTATCGCCGGTTTGGCTACGAGCTGGGCTGCGCGGCCAATCGCTGGAAGATCGCCCTGCGCAGCGTGCCCAAACAGGCTGTTGGCGGTACGTGGCAACTGCTTGAGCGCGGCGCAGCGCTGAGGAGCGCGATTGAAGCCATCGACCGAAGCTGGCAGGCGCGCTACAACTGCATGGTGCGCTGCGAGGACATCGAATACACGTGGATCGCGCAGGCCAACCCCTTTGCCGATCGCAGCTATACCTATGTATATTTCCGCAGCGGCGGCGAGCCCGCCGGATATCTGACCTGCCGCCCGGTGACGGATGCAGGCGACAGGACGCTGGAATGCACGCGCATGGCATTTGACGGCCCGGAGGGACTGCAGGGGCTGCTGGCGCTGCTCAAGACCATGGAGGCAGATCACAGCCATGCCGTGATGACCCTGCCGGAGGACATTGAGCTGGGCGGCGTGCTGCCGGAGTGGAGCTTTGGCGACGTGCAGTGCCAGCGCGCATGGAAGGGCATGGCGCGCGTAGTCAACGTGCAGCGTGCGCTGGAGCTTGCCCGGATGCGGGGCGAGGGCAGCCTCGTGCTGGAGCTTTCGGACGCGCAGATTCCCCAAAACAGCGGGCGCTATCGGGTACGCTTTGCGCCGGGCATACCCAACACCGTCGAGCGGACGCAGGCATCGCCGGACGTCATCCTGGGCATCCAGGACTTCAGCCGTCTGATTCTGGGCGGCTGCGACGCATCGGACATCCGCTGGCTGCCGCAGGTGAAGCTCCTCTGCCCGCCCGAGCAGGCCGCGCAGGTGTTTTACCGCAAGCCCATGTTCATCAGCCAGTATTTCTGATCGGGCGGCGCGCCCTGCAAGAGGACAAGCGCGGACAAGAAATACCATCCGGGAGCATGTCGCTTTGGCCGCAATTCTGATATGCTCAATCTGAAAAAACTGCTACGGAGGCTTAACTCATGCGGTATGGTGATTTTGACGACAACGCGCGGGAATACGTCATCGACCGGCCCGACGCGCCCTTTTCCATGACCAACTACCTGGGCACGCAGCGCATGGGCGCGGTGATCTCGCACAACGCCGGCGGATACTGCTGGCTGGATTCGCCGCAGTACCACCGGATCACGCGCTTTCGCCCCAACGGCGTCCCCATGGATTATCCCGGCCATTACGTCTACCTGCGCGACGAGGACAGCGGGAAGTACTGGTCGCTGAGCTGGCAGCCCACAGGCCTCCCGCTGGATGAGGCGCGGTATGAATGCCGACACGGGCTGGGGTACTCCACCTTTTCCTGTGATGTCGAGGGCATCTCGGCCCGGCAGACGCTGTTCATCCCCCGCGAGGAGGATGGGCGCGACCCGGTGGAGATCTTCGACGTGCGCATCCGCAACACATCGGACAGGCCGAGACGTCTGAGCGTCTTTGGCTATGTGGAGTTCTCCTTCCATCACATTGACATGGACAACCAGAACTTCCAGATGAGCCTGTACGCCACAGGCGCCCATTTGGGGGACGGCGCCGTGCTCATGGAGGCGCACTACGAGGAAGACAGCTGGCAGTTCTTTGCGGGCAATTTTGAGCCGGACGGCTATGAGGGCATGCGCGACGCGTTCATCGGCCCCTACCGCACGGAGCGCAACCCGCTCGGCGTGGAGCGCGGGACGCTGACCGGCGCGCTGGAGCTGGGCGGCAATCCCTGCGGCGCGCTGCAGAAGCATCTGTCGCTTGCCCCCGGCGAGGAGGCGCGCGTGCTGTTTTACCTGGGCACGGGCCGCGGGCAGGCCGTGCGGGACGCCCGTGAGCGCTACGACGAGGCCGGGACGGACGCGGCCTTCGCGGCGCTGGCAAGCTGGTGGAACGACCGGCTCTCCGCCCTGCAGGTGCGCACGCCGCATGCGAACATGAACCGCAGCCTCAACATCTGGAACCTGTATCAGAGCGAGATCAACGTGCTGTTTTCCCGCTTCTCCTCCTTCATCGAGGTGGGCGGGCGCACGGGCCTCGGGTACCGGGACACGGCGCAGGACGCGATGTGCATCCCCCACGCCGAGCCGGGCATGTGCCAAAGGCGCATCAAGCAGCTGCTGCACGGCCAGGTCAGCGCAGGCTACGGGCTGCACCTGTTCGACCCCGCGTGGTTTGAGCCGCAGAAGGCGCAGTCCTTCAAGTCTCCTACTGTCGTGCCCACGCCT
The DNA here is from genome assembly GCA_051883755.1 of Candidatus Ventricola sp. Lineage (GTDB taxonomy): Bacteria > Bacillota > Clostridia > Christensenellales > Aristaeellaceae > Ventricola. The sequence continues at coordinate 19,126 of JBJEUI010000210.1, read as the reverse complement.
GAAAAGAGCGGCATGATCCACGGCATCCAGGATGCCTGCGCGGACGACGCGCTCTGGCTGATCCCCGCGATCGTCGAAAATGTGCGCGAGAGCGGCGACATGGCCTTCTTCGACCGGGTCATCCCCTACGCGGACGAGGGCGAGGACACCGTCTGGGGCCACATGAAGCGCGCGCTCGACTTCTCCTACGGCCATGTCGGCGCGCACGGCGTGACCTGCGGCCTGCGCGCGGACTGGAACGACTGCCTGAACCTCGGCGGCGGCGAGAGCGCGATGGTCGCCTTCCTGCTGATCTGGGCGACGGAGCATTTCCTGGACGCGGCGCAGCACCTCGGCAGGACACAGGATGCGGCGCACTATCGGGCGCTGATGGAGGACATGAAGCAGGTCTGTCAGGCGCAGCTGTGGGACGGAGCATGGTTCCTGCGCGGCTTCACGGCGGACGGCAGGCCTATTGGCAGCCATACCGCTCGCGAGGGCAAGGTGCATCTGGAGAGCAACGCCTGGGCCGTCGTCAGCGGCGCGGCGACGCGGGCGCAGGGGCTTTCCTGCATGGATGCGGTGGACAAGTGGCTCTACACGCCCTACGGGCTGATGCTCAACGCGCCCTCCTTCACGAAACCGGACGACGGCATCGGCTTTGTCACCCGCGTGTACCCCGGTGTGAAGGAGAACGGCGCAGTGTTCAGCCATCCCAACCCGTGGGCCTGGGTGGCGGAATGCCGCCTCGGGCGCGGCAGCCGCGCGATGAAGCTCTTTGACGCGCTGCTGCCCGAGAACCAGAACGACATCCTGGAGATCCGCCAGGCCGAGCCGTACAGCTACTGCCAGTTCATCATGGGCCGGGATCACACGGCACACGGACGCGCACGCCATCCGTTCATGACCGGCTCGGCGGGCTGGGCGTATTACGCGGCGACGCGCTATATGCTGGGCATCCGCCCGGGCTTTGACAGCCTGACGGTCGACCCGTGCATCCCCGCAGACTGGGACGGCTTTGAGGCTGTGCGCTGTTGGCGCGGCGCGGTCTATCAAATCAGCGTCGAAAATCCGGCGCATGCGGAAAAGGGCGTCCGCCTGATCGAGGTGGACGGCTGCGAGCAGAGGACGATTCCCGTGTTCACCGGCGGCACGCACAGCGTCCGCGTGGTCATGGGCTGAAGACAACGACAAAACCTGCGGCGTGCCGTCGCGCGGAGGAAGACCATGAAAGCGCTCAAGTCCATCCGGGTGCAGCTGGTGGCAATCATGCTGCTGTGCTATCTGGCCCCGACGCTGATTCTGGGAGAATACATGGGCAATGTGTTCTTTGCGGATCTGCGCGCCAAGACGGAGACCGCCCTGAGCTCCAGCGTGGAGCACGCCTACACGCTCAGCCTGCAGAACGTGGAGCGCGCCGTCAGCCTGGCCAAGGAGGCCACCTATGACGGCGAGCTCAGCGATATCCATGCCGGCTATGAATCCGGCGCGCTGACGAGCGCGGAATTCCTGCGCCAGTCGAGAAGCTACATCGAGCGCAAATACAGCCGGGAGCCCCTGTTCTCCTTTGCGCTGTACTATCCGGTCAGCGACCCGGCGATGCTGGTCTACAACCGCTCCGGCTACGAGGAGACCGTCCGCTGCCTCCGGGAGGCGGGCGACGCCGTGCGCGATGCGAGCGAGGTGCTGGACACCCGCTGCCTGTTCATGGAGGTGCAGGGGCAGGTGTACCTGGTGCGCAACCTGATGAACCTGCGGATGGAGCGCTTCGGCATCCTGGTGCTCGGGGTCAATGCCGACAGGCTGCTGGCCGACGTGCAGGCGCTGTCCTCCGCGTGGGACGGCGAGGTGCAGATCATGCTGGGGCAGTCCGGCGCCCGCGACGTTCACTGGGACGCGCAGACCGAGGGCCTGAGCGAGCTTGCCCGGGAGGACAAGCTCGTTTACGCCCGACGGGTGCGCAACAGCGACTACGACTTCGCCCTGCGCCTGAGCGTCGGTCAGGACCGCATCTACGGCGAGATCCGGGCGTTCAGGCGGCTCATGACCGGGCTGTTCGTGCTGCTGGTTCCGATTCTGGGGCTGATGCTCCTGTATGTCCGCAAGCGGATCATCCGGCCGATCAGCCTGCTCAGCCAGGCGTCGGCCCGGATCGAGGCCGGTGAGCTGGGCGTGACGGTGCCCATGCACGGCAGCGACGAGCTGGGACAGCTGGGCCGGGCGTTTTCCAAGATGAGCCTGCGCATCGAGGAGCTGATCGACAAGACCTACAAGGAAGAAATCGCCCTGAGGGACGCAAAGATACAGAGCATGCAGAGCCGGATCAACCCGCATTTCCTGAACAACGCGCTGGAAAACCTCAACTGGGAGGCGCGGCTGGAGGGCTCGCAGACCATGTCCGACATGGTGGAATCCCTGAGCATCCTGCTCAATGCCAGCATGGGCAGGGCAAACCGCCGCATGGTCTCCCTCGCGGAGGAGCTGGAGGTCGCCCGCGCCTATTGCTACTTCGTCGGCCTGCGCTACGGCGACAGGCTCCGCATTGACGACGAATTTGACGAAGCCGCCATGAACGCCGTGGTGCCGTTGCTCACGCTTCAGCCGCTGCTGGAAAACGCCGTGCAGCACGGCATCGAGCCGGCGGGCGGCGGCGAAATCCGCCTGAGCGGCATGCGCGCCGGGGATCTGCTGAAGCTGCAGGTCGTCAACAGCGGCAAGCCGCTGGGCGAGGACGACTGGGCCAGGATCCGTATGGCGATGGCGGGCGACAATCAGGACGGGCATCATCTGGGGCTGGCGAACATCTGCACCCGGCTGCGCCTGATCTACGGCGGAAAAGCAAGGCTCTTTGTGCACTCGGATGAGCAGGGGCGCACGGTGGTGCGGCTCGAAATCCCGCTGAAGGAGGAAGAAACATGAGACGGCTGCTTGCGCTGCTTTTTCTGCTCGCGCTGCCGGCGGGCGTGGTCGCGGAGGGCGTCACGCTGCGCACGGCCAGCTGCTTTGCCGGAACCGACGCCTCGGCGGAGGCGTATGTGGAGCTGCTCAAGGCGTTTGAGGAGCAGACCGGCTGCGTGATCGAGGATACCTCCGCCGCCAGCGACGAGAGCTGGAAGACCAGCGTGCTGTACGACTTTGCCGCAGGCAACGAGCCGGACGTGCTGTTTTTCTTCGCCGCCAATGCGGATTCGGCGCCGATCCTGAGTCGGGTTGTGCCCATCGCGGAGATCAACGCCGCGTATCCGGCGCTGAGCCTGCCGGAGATGCCCGCGCTGCGGGAGAACGACGGACGCATCTACGCCATTCCCGTGCGCTCGTTCTGGGAGGGGCTGTTCGTCAATACAGATCTGTTTGCGCGCTATGATCTGGAGCTGCCCACGACGTGGGACAAGCTGGAGACCGCCATCGCCCGGTTCTGCGAGGAGGGCGTTGTGCCTATCTCCGCGTCGCTGTCGGACATTCCGCACTATCTGGCGGAGATGGCCGTGCTGGTCTGCGGAAGCCCGGAGGATCACGCCGCCCGCCCGGGCACCCTTTCGGAGGTGCCAAAGGCCTGGTTTGACGGCATGGCGCTCATCCGCCGCCTGGTCGAGCTCGGCGCGTTTGCGGACAACGTGACGGCGACCAACGAATCGATGGCCAGCCAGCTCTTCCGGGACAAGAAGGCCGCGATGCAGATCGACGGAAGCTGGTTTGCCAACAGCATCCCGGAGGCCGGTATGAATACGACCATCGTCATGCCCATGCCGGCCTATGCGCCCGAAGCCGACCCGGACGCCTTTATTGGCGGTGTGTCGATGGGCTTTTATCTCACGCGGCGCGCGTGGGAGGACCCGGACCGGCGCGACACGGCCGTCCGGCTGCTGGCCTGGTTCGCAAAAGAGGAAAACCTGACGCTCCTTGGAAACAGCCATCTGACGGGCGCCCTGCAGGAATCCGTGGAGGCCATGCTGTCCCGGAAGGAGGCCATGCTCCGTCCCTTCCAGGACGACATGAGCAAGGAAGCGCGTGAGGTGTGGCTGCTGGACTGCGTGACTGCTGTGGCGGAGGGAACGATGACCGCAGAGGAATGCTGGGAACGCATCATGCAGTTGCATCCGTTTGGAGATTGATGCGCGCGAAGGAGGGAAAACGGGATGTACCGGGTGGTGCTTGTGGATGACGAACGACTGATCCTGGAGGGGCTGAGCAAGGTTGTCCCCTGGAAGGCTCTGGGCTGTGACGTGGCAGGCACGGCCTGCGATGGCCGGGAGGGGCTTGCGCTCATCCGCCGCGAAAAGCCGGACATTGTGCTCACGGATATCCGTATGCCCAACATGGACGGGCTGACGATGCTGGCCGCGCTGCACAGCGAGTTTCCGCGGATGCAGATGACGGTGCTGACCGCATACCGGGATTTTGACTACGCACAGCAGGCGATTACCCTGGGCGTGTGCCGGTATCTGCTCAAGCCCAGCAAAATGGAGGAGATCACGCAAGCCGTCGAAACCATGACGGCCAGGCTGCGCGAGCTGCCGCCGGAAATAAGCTGTGAGGATGCCGAGCCGGAGGGCAGCGAAGCAGGGAGCTTCATCGTCCGCTCGGCACTGGAGTACATGCGCCGTCACTGCACGGAGCACATCAGCCTGACGGACGTCGCCGAGAGCGTCTATGTCAGCCAGTGGCATCTGTCCAAGCTGATCAACCGGCACACAGGACAGAGCTTTCTCGATCTGCTGGGCAGCATGAGAATCGAGCGGGCCAAGGAGCTGCTGGCCGATCCTGCCATGCGGGTTCACGCCGTGGCCGAGGAAGTCGGCTACAGCGACGTGGCGCATTTCTCCAAGAGCTTCAAAAAGATTGTCGGCAAGACGCCCGGTGAGTACCGGGCGACGCTGAGCGGATAAGGGTGCAGTGCCCACTTCCCCTATGCAGCAAGCGGCCGGCTGCCGCTGCGCCGGTGAGATTTCCTGAACTCATCCATTTCATCAGGTTTTCGTGTGATGGAAATGCACACAACTGAGAAATCTCGTCCTCCCCTATGCCGTTGTCAGACTCCTGCGTTTAAGGCACAACTAAATTAAAAACCCGCAAGCTCAGCTCTCGGCGAATGACTCGCCGCCGGCTCAGCCTGCGGGTTTTTGCGTTGATTATATGGTCATCGGGATCCCGGTTCCGTCCCTGAAGCGCAAGAACAGCTGCCTATCCTTCTTCCCCTTGCAGACGATCACGCAGTCCACCGTTCCAGCAAACACGCTTTTATCAAATTCTGTCAGGCGCTTTGTCCTGCTGATCCTCCAGAGATAGGCTTCGGCATTCCGGCTGCGGCCAGCCCTGTCCCTGATCTGGCTTCCGACCTTCGCAATGCCGCTTCGCAGCTCCTCGCACCAGCTATCAATATCCGGTCGCGTCTTCGTTTTTGACGAGCTTGATGATCCTGCTGGTCCCAAGGCGGGTTGCCCCAAGCTCCAGAAACCGCTGCGCATCGTCCAAGGTCGAAATTCCGCCCGCCGCCTTGATCTGCTTATCCGGCGCCATATAAGCCGCCATCAGCTCCACATCCTCAAATGTCGCACCGGCGTTTGAAAATCCCGTGCTGGTCTTGATGAAATCTGCATTCGACTCCGAAACGATCCGGCACATGCGAATCTTCTCTTCCTGAGTCAGCAGACAGGTCTCAACGATCACCTTCAGGGGATGACCCATGCATGCCGCTTTGACCGCGTTAATCTCAGCCAACACCTCATCATCGCGTCCATCCTTGAGCATGCCGATGTTAATGACCATGTCCACCTCATTCGCGCCATTTTTCACTGCGTCAGCTGCTTCATAGACCTTCACAGCCGTCGTGGAATAGCCCGTCGGAAAGCCAATCACTGTGCAGACGCCTACCTTGCTTCCCTTCTCCTGCATATACGCCCTGCAGCGAGCAACATAGCTTGCCGGAATGCAGACTGTCGCCGTTCCATACGCCATCGCATCATCACAGATCGTTCGGATCTGTGCCCATGTTGCCTCCGGCTTGAGCAGCGTATGATCAACTGCAGAGAGAATCCTGTTCAATTCCATATCCATTACCTCCTCATGCCGCAAATGAATTGCGTTGTCTCTTCACTTTTTTTCGCCCTGTTTGCTGCGCACATATTCGCGCGGGCTCATTTCGACATAACGCTTGAAGACGGAGCAGAAATGCTTATAGTCTCCAAAGCCCGTCTGCTCCGAAATCTCCGCCATGTTCAGCGTGCCCCTCCTCAGCAGGCGAATCGCTTCACGGACGCGCCTGATGTTGAGCAGCTCCAAAAACGTGTAGCCTGTCGCCGCCTTAAACCGTCTGCTTAAATAGCTGGCACTGACAAACTGCTCCTCCGCGATGCCTTCAATGCTGATCCTCTGCGCATAGTTCCTGTGAATCTGCTCGATGGCAATCATTACATAAGGATCCTCAATGCCCTGCATGGCCTTTTCCGCGTTCAGAATCGCCTGAGGCAGATCCAGCCCGACTGTCTTTGCATTGCCTTGTTCGTCATGCACACGCATGATTGCCGTACGCAGCTGACCTTCGTCAATTGGCTTGAGCAGATAGCTGCTGACCCGCATTTCCAGTGCGCGTCGGGCATACTCAAACTCCGCATAGCTGGTCAAAAGGATGCTGCGAAAGCTGAAACCCTCCTGCACCGCGCGTTCGATCATGTCAATTCCGCTTAAGCCCGGCATGCAAATATCCGCAATGACAAGATCCGGACGCAAGCTGCAGATCGCTTCGAGACCATCCAGTCCGGTTGCAGCGACACCGATCACTCGGCAGTCCATGCCCGCCCAATCGATGGTCTCTACCAGACCGCACCTGATGATCTCCTCATCCTCAACAATGAGCACCTTCAGCATCTTGAAGCTCTTCCCCTTCCCGCATCATCAACGGCAAAACCAGCATCACCTGTGTACCTTTACCCGGGCCGGTATGGATTTTCAGTCCCGAGCGTGTGCCATACATCAGCCGGAGCCGATAGTGTACGTTCAGCATGCCCATGTGCTTGCCCACATGGATATTCTCTGCGCCCATTTTCTCCAGAAGCATTTCATATTTGTCCTGCGGGATTCCCGGTCCGTCGTCCTGAACCGTGATACAGAACATCCCGTCACGCACGCAAAAACGGACATCGATATGAAGCTTCTCCTGTTTGTCCATGCCGTGTATGATGGCATTTTCGAGGATGGGCTGCATGATCAGCTTGGGCAGACGGCAGTTTTCCAGTTCTTCCGGCACATAAATCCGGTAGCTAAGCCGATCGCCAAAACGAAATTTCAGAATGCCCAGATAATTGTACACATACGACAGATCCTCCTGCAGCGTCACATCCCGCGTGTCGCTTCGGATGCTGTAGCGCAGAAGCCGGGACAGGGAGAGGATCATGGTATCCGCCATCTTGGGATCGCGCCGCACCATGAAGCGCACATTCTCCAGTGTGTTAAAAAGGAAATGCGGATTGAACTGCGCCTCCAGCTGACACACGCGGGAAACCGCTGTCTCCTGCGCCTGCAGGACGTTTCTGTCGATCAGCTCGCGAATGCTGTCCAGCATGGAGTTGTATGCCTCACCGATAATCTCGAATTCGTCGTTGCTGTGGATTTCAAGCCTTGTGGTCAGCTCACCGCGCTGCGCCTTCTGAAACGCTTGCACAATCTCATCGATGGTCTGCGTCTTTTTCCGAGCGATATTCCGCGTGCTGATCAGAATCACCGCAATCAGTACGGTCAGCATGATGGTGACCAGCGCGCTCATCAGCAGCACCATGTAAATCAGCTCGCCCACGCTCTTGACTGCGTAAATGCACAGCATGCCTGCCAGCGCCTCGCCCTGATAAACGTAGTAGAAATCCCGGTCACGGCGAACCAGCCCGCGGCAATCCTCCATCCGCGTATCGATTTTGCCTAGCGGAGCATTGAATACCGCAGTATTCTGAAGGTAGATCGCACCGAATGCATTGGTCACGATGACATGGGCGGGCTGCTGCGCCAAATGCGCCTCAAACTCGGACGCCGGCAAGGCGAAGCACACATATCCCTCCTCCGCAACGCGGCCAATCAGCAGAGAGGCATGCTGCTTGCCCTGCCAGGTCTCGTGGCACATGGTGATGACCCGCTCCTGTCCCCCCTCTTTGAGCATGCGCAGAACACGCCAGTACATCTGAGACAGAAGGCGCTCCCGTTCGCTCCGATCTCGTTCAGAACTGAACAGCAGCGTGCCGTCCGAGGCGAACAGATAAAACGCGCCCTTTTCCTCGTGGGCATTGACAAAGCGGTAAATGTCCGCCTTCAGCGCAGACTGATAATTGATTTCCTCCCGGAATCGTTCCATATCAAGACTCTCGGCGATCTCCGACAGCTTTTCATCATACTGCAGCGTGATCTGTTCCAGCCTGGCATGCACGCCCGCAAACGCATCACGGGCGGCATTCCTGCTGCTGTTTACCCAGACAAAGACGATGATCAGAATCACCAGAACCGCAGCAGCGAGCAAAGGCCACAGCGCATAAAGGAGCACAATTCGTCTGATTTCATCTCGGAAACGTGTTTCTTTCTTTGCATACATAGCTTCACCTGCTGCGGTTTGGTCTCTCATGACACGCCTTACATGGTGACGTCCTTGCTGCCGCTGATTTTGAAGAATGCCACCAGCGAAATCACGGTCGTGGCCGTCAAGATAGATGCCAGTGCAGCCGCTGTACCATAGCTGGCACGGATGACCTCGTTGTAAATGGCGACAGACATCGTACGCGTTGACGCCGTATAAAGCATGACCGACGAGCTGAGCTCATTGATCAGCGTGATCCAGCTGAGAATAGCGCCGGAAACAACGCCCGGCATCATCATCTTGGCCGTTACCTTGACAAATGCATGCAGCGGCGTATCGCCCAGCGAAATCGCCGCTTCTTCGACGCTTGGGCTGATCTGATACAGAATAGCAGAGCTTGAGCGAAGCGTGTAGGCCAACCGGCGGATGACGAGGGAGACAATAATGATCAGTGCCGTTCCTGAGAGGATAAACGGATCGCCCTTGCCGTTGAAGGCAAGCAGCAGCGTGATGCCCAGAACAGAGCCCGGCACGATGTACGGGAACATCGCCAATGTGTCAATCAGGTTCGTCACCGCATTGCGCCTGCGCACAGACAGATACGCAATGAGCATACCCAGTACAATAATTATAATCAGTGCGATAAAGCAATACAAGTAGGTGTTCCTAATGGAGGACAGCGCCGTGCTGAATATCTTTCTATAGCTGTCCAGCGAGTAGCCCTCCACGAAATACTGAACCTCCGTCTTTCGGAAGGACGTCCAGACCACAACGGCCTGCGGGATGATGGACATCGCCACCAGCACATAGATGAATGCGTGCATGAGCACATTGCGCGGGCCACCGAGCTTGCTGGGCTGAACGGGCCGCATCGAACTCATGGTGAACGACTTCTTGTTGACGTAGTACTTCTGCAGCAGATACAGGGTCGCGGTGATCACGATCATAAGCATGGCCATCGCGGAAGCGAAGTGCGCCGAGCCGCCGGATTCACCGACGAACTCAATGTAAATCTTGGTCGGCAGAACATCATAGCCCTCGCCGATCAGCGCAGGCGTTCCAAAGTCTGCCATGCAGTTCATGAACACCATCAGTGCGGAGGCTACCGCTGTCGGCGTAACCAGCGGCAGCACAACCGTACTCACGATTCGCACGCCATGGCAGCCCAGACTCTCCGCCGCCTCATAGACAGCGACATCGATCTTCTTGATCGCACCGGAAACGTACATGTAAATGAACGGATACAGCTTGAGCGAGAAGACCAGCAGCATGCCGCCAAAACCATAAATCGACGGCAAATTGATGCCAAACGTTTCGCGCAGGAACGTGGTCACCAGACCGCTTCGTCCGAGCATCAGGATCCACGAATACGCGCCGATGAAGTTCGGGCTCATCATGGAGATAATGATCAGAATCTCCAGAATACCCTTTCCCCTGATCTTGAAAAAGGACATGAAATACGCCAGCGGCACACCGATTACCAGCGAGCAAACCGTCACACAGGCCGTCAGCTTCAAGGAGTTGATCAGGGAACGATAGTAATACTTCTTAGTAAAAAACCGAATAAAGTGATTGAGGGTAAACTTGCCCGTTTCCTCAGCAAGAAAGCCATCGATAAACAGCGACACAAGCGGATAGATCAGAAACAGGCCAAACGTGATCAGGATACCGATGGTGACGATTGACCAGAAATCGAGTCCGAACCTACGCTTCTTCATCTCCGATCACCCCTTAATCAGACTGCGTTCCATGTCCTCGGTAAAGACATTGATTTTCGCCGGATTGGGCTTGAGCACCAGCGTGTCGCCGGCGTCAAAGAGCTTTTCCGCATGCCCCAGATCCTGAGAGAATTCGATGCTGGGCTGATCCGGCACACACATGCCCTCAGCGAAAGCGAGGAAGTAATTCGTATAGCGGCCAAGGAAGGTTCTGCTGGTCACCTTGCAGGGCAGGCCCTCGCTTTCCACTGCGAATTCCTCCGGACGAATGGCTACCACGACCTTCTGGCCGTTCGTCGCCTCATCCTTCAGGTTGTTCATCTTGCAGGTATAGCCGTTCGCAAAGCGGATCGCCTTGCTGCCGCCCTCGCACAGCACCGTGGCATAGAACAGGTTGGAATGCCCGATAAACGTGGAGACGAACACATTCGCCGGGCGAGCATAGATGTCATGCGGCGTGCCCACCTGCTGAATCACGCCATGGTTCATGACGGCAATGCGATCGGAAATCGCCAGTGCCTCCTCCTGATCATGCGTGACGTACACCGTGGTGATTCCTACTTTTTTCTGGATATCGCGGATGACCGTGCGCATCTCCACGCGCAGCTTGGCGTCCAGATTGGACAGCGGCTCATCCATCAGCAGCACCTGCGGATGGATGACGATCGCACGAGCCAGCGCCACGCGCTGCTGCTGACCGCCCGAGAGACGCTCCGGCAGACGATCCTGATACTCGTCGATCTTGACCAGCTGGAGCATTTCATCCACTCGCCTATCCATCTCAGCCTTGGGGGTTTTGCGGATTCTGAGGCCGTATTCCACATTCCTGCGTACATTCAGATGCGGGAAGATTGCATAGCTCTGGAATACCATGCCAATGTTGCGGTCATAGGTCGGCTGATGATTGATCACCTGATCGCCAAAGCTGATCTCACCCGCTTCAATCGAGTTGAAGCCGGCAATCATGCGCAGCAGCGTGGTTTTACCGCAGCCGGATGGGCCAAGCAGCGTAAAGAATTCCTCATTCCTGATATCGACCGACAGATCGGGAATGATCACATTGTCGCCGAATTTCTTGCACACATGGTTGATGCCGATTGAAACGCTCATAGTCTGCACCTCATTCTTATTCCGGGGCTGTGTTGGTTCTCAACCGCCGCCCGGTTCATATGGGTCGATTTGAAAATGGAGCCATGCCTTGGGCATGGCTCCATGAGAGGCATGAATTGTTACTCAGCAGCATCGATCAGCAGATCCTGGAACTTCGAAATCCATTCCGCCTTGTTCGCAGAGGCAACAGATTCGTCATCCACGATCACGTTCATCGAGGCCATGCTGGCCATCGCTTCGGTCTCCGGAACATCCATGCGGATGGTGCGGCGGAACTGCGTGGAATTCATGTAGGTCTGCGCATCGTAGCCGGTGAGCCAGTCGATGAACTTGCGCGCATTCTCCTGGTTCGGGCAGCCCTTGACGATGTAGACACCGTCACCGCGAATGATGACGCCTTCCTTCATGTAGACCACCTTGACGTTGCCCTGAGAGACATACGTCGCCGCACCCTGCTCGAAGGTCAGGCCCACGGTGTACTCGCCATCCGCGACGCCCTTGTAGACGGCAGAGGAGCTGTTTACGCAGCCGTTGGGCAGCTGCTTGCAGAACTGAGCAACATAGTCCCAGCCGTTCGGCTGACCGTCAGTGCCCATGGCGTAGAGCATGTTGACCAGATGCTCAAAGGAAGAGGAGGATGCCTGCGGATTGGCAAAGACGATCTTGCCCTTCAGCGCCGGATTGAGCAGGTCCTCATAGCCGTTGATCTCGATATCGCCGATCAGATCGGTGTTGATCATGATGACGGAGGGCACGCAGTCAAAACGGGTCAGGTTGCCTTCCACGTTCTTGTACTGATCATAGAACGCATCCTCGTTGAGGCAGGTGTAGTCCTCGAAATACTGACCGCTGCTGCCAACCGTTCCGATCGTGCCGGACCAGAGGATATCGCACTGCGGATTCTCCGCCTCGCTCATGATACGCTTGAGCGCGTCGCCGGTGCCCATTGCCAAGCACTCGGTCTTGATTCCGGTCTCCTGCTCAAACATCGCCAGCATGTTCTCGATCATGGACGTCGTCAGCGGGCTGTATAGCACCAGCTTGCCGGGATCCTCTGCAGCGGCAAGGGATACGCACATACATGCCAGCACCATGCACAGCAAGACAGAAACGATCTTCTTCATATTCTTTCCTCCTTGTCGATGGTTGATTTCCGGGTATTGTCCGAACCCGTTTCTGACTTTACTATACAGTAACTTTTAACATCAAACAACCTGATTTTCTGCTAATTTGTCCGAAAAAATGAACATTTTGCACTCTGTATTGTCTATTCCTTACAAATTCCAGATCGTCTGCTCCATTCTATTATCCGAGAAGCCTGCTCAGACCATCATTGGATTCTGTTTGTCCTTGCCTTCGACTATCTCCTTCCCGCTACCGGGCGGATATGAGTTTTCACCCTTTAGAAACGCGCGCTGCCGGGCACACGCCAAAGATAGGCGTCCTCGTCTGATTAAATACAAAAAACCATGCCTTGTTCTGCAAAGCATGGGTTTTGTCGACGATCGGATTCATCCGCCCGCCAATCCATTTCTTCCGGCTCAGCAATAGCCCAGCAGCGTGGGCAGCAGCAGCGAAACCTGCGGTACAAAGGACAGGATGAGCACGACGATGATAAGTGCGATCACATACGGTACAACCGCCTTGGAAATCCGCTCCACGCTGACATTCGAAATGCCCGAGAGAACATAGAGCACCATGCCCACAGGCGGAGTCAGCAGGCCGATCATGATATTGACGGTCATCACAACGCCAAACTGCACCAGATTCATGCCATAGGAAGCCATCAGCGGGACGACAATCGGCGTCAGGATGATCAGCGAGGCAGTTCCATCCATGAACATGCCCACCACGAGGAAGAGCAGGTTCATCAGCAGGATGGCGCCGACCTTGTTGGTGATGATGGCGGACATCCACTGCGCAAACTTGATGGGGATCATTTCCTTCGTCAGAATCCAGCCGAACACGCACGAGGCAGAAGCAATGAACATGACCATCGCCGTGGTCTTCACCGTTTCGTTGATCAGATCCGGCAGATCGCACAGCTTGATCTCCCGCATCAGGAAAGAGAGGAGCAGGGAATACACGGAGCAGACGACCGCTGCCTCCGTCGGGGTGAAGATGCCCAGAACGATGCCGCCAATCAGGATGACAGGCGCCATCAGCGCCCAGATGGAATCCCGGAATGCGTGCCAGATCTCCTTGAACGTGGCGCGCCTTCTCTTGGGGTATTTGCGGTTGCGCGCCTGGGTATGGGCGACAATGCCCAGCGCAAGCGCCATGACGACGCCGGGGATAAAGCCGGCCATAAACAGTGCGCCGATGGAAACACCGGCAGATACGCCGTACATGACAAAGGGGACACTCGGCGGAATCACAGGACCGATACAGCTGGAAGCGCCGGTAACAGCCAGGCTGTAATCCTCATCATAGCCCGCCTCTTTCATCGCCTGAAGCTCAATCTTGCCCAATCCGCCCGTATCGGCGATGGCACTGCCGGACATTCCGGAGAAAATCACGCTGGCCAGGATGTTTGCATGAGCGAGACCGCCGGTCACGTGACCGACGAGCACCTCGGCAAAGGTGAAGATCTTCCTTGTAATGCCGCTGTGGTTCATCACCGCGCCGGCAAACATGAAGAACGGCACGGCCTGCATGGAAAACGAATCGCCAACGGTCATGGTCAGCTTCTGCAGAACGATGTTCAGCGAGGTGCCCGAGGACATGAAATAGGCGACCGAGCCCAGGAGAAGCGTAAAGCCCACAGGCATGCCGACCAGCAGCAGGACGATGAGCACGACAACCATGGCGATCATGAGGACACCTTCCTTCCTTCAGCAAGCCCATCCATGATGTACTGAATCCCCTGCAGCGTCAGCTGAACGAACGCGAGCACATAGCCCACAGGAACCGCCAGATACACGAAGCTCATAGGGATCTGCATGCACCCGGACTTCAGGGCGGACTGCTTGAGCGCATAGCGCACGCTGTGCGGCAGCATATAGAGAACAGCCGCCACGACGATGAAATTGCAGATCCCCTTCAGGCAAAGCTGTACAGAGGCCGGAAGGCGATCCAGCACCAGCGTAACGCGGACATGGGTGTCCTGCGTGGCGCAATACGAAAGGCCGATGTACACGAGCCACACGTATACATAGCGCGAGAATTCCTCACTCCAGATAATCGGGCTGTTGAAAATGAAGCGGGCAACGATCTGCATCGTCAGCACAATCAGCATGGATACGAAGATGAGCGACATGCAGGCCCGTTCGACGCATTCCATTTTTTTGATGACCTTTTTAATCATGGCATGATGTTCCCTCCAATAACCCAAACCGGGAGGGGCGGAGCCACGCGAACCCGTGGACGCGCCCCTCCCGATGACAAAGCAGGACGTGGAATTACTCGTTCAGTGCCTGAATCGCAGCGTAAAGCTCCGAATCGGCAGCGCTCAACTCGTCGACGACGGGCTGCAGGGACTCCCTGAACGCAGCCTGATCCACTTCGATCAGCTCGATGCCGTTCTTCTCGACAAAGCTGTTGATCATGTCGCTCTCGCCCAGGTTGATGTTCTCGTTGATCCAGGCAGAGGCCTCGTCGATGCACTCAAAGAGGATCGTCTGGTTTTCCGGGGTCAGCTTGTTCAGGCAGTCCTGGGAAACCATGGTGAAGGAGACCTCACGCGCATGGCCGGTCATCAGCAGATAGCTGCAGACCTCCTGAATGTTCCAGGCAGCAAAGCCTGCCGGCGTATGCTCCGCGCCGTCCGCGACGCCCTGCTGCAGCGCGAGATACTGCTCCGTGGCAGCCATCGGCGTGGCAGTCGCGCCAAGGCCATTGACGATCGAGATGATGGCCGGCATATCGGGGCAGCGGACCTTGGCGCCCTTCAGCTCAGCCGGCGTCTTGGCCGGATACTTGGTGGTGATGACGTAGCGCGCGCCCATCGTGACGGTGCCGCAGACATACGCGCCGAGGGTATCCTTCGCCTTCTCGAAGAGCGCCGCCTCCGCATCGCTGCCGACGAACTTGACGTAGTGGTCATAATCCGCGAACAGATACGGCGTCTGGAACACATTGAAGGAAGGCACGCGCTTGCCAAGCTCGCCGGAGCCGGTGTTGCACATGTCAATCGCTCCATCAATCACGTTCTGATCAACGTCAGCCTCATTGCCGAGCTGCGAGGAATGGAAGACGTTGATGTGCACCTTGCCATCGGTGCGCTCCTCGACCAGCTTCGCCAGCAGCTCGAAGCCTTCAACATACGTCGTGCCGGGCGTAGAGGTCGTGCTGTACTGAAGCGTAACCTCCTTCTGCTCCTGCGCATAAGCAGAAGCACCAAAGGCACACAGAAGAACCAGGGCACTAATCAGGCTGAGTACGCGTTTCATAAGTTCGATCTCCTTTCATTACTCGTGGGGTTTCAGGTAGCGATCAAAAAACCGAAAGATCTTTTCGGTATTTTCCGGAGTTCTGAAGAAGGGAACGGCGTGGTCGATGCCAGGGAACAGCTCCAGGCTGACCTTGTCATCGCCAATCGCGGCCTCCAGCTTGTCCGCAAACAGAATGCTCTGCTGGAAGGGCACGATGCAGTCGCCCATGCCGTGCTGGATGAAGAACGGAGGGCACGACGGGGTAATGTAGGTTTCCGGGTTGGCCATGCGGATGAGCTCCGGCACCTTGCAGGGCGCTTTCCCAAAGAGCATACCGCCCATGGATTGGTCGTTCGTGCAGGCTTCATTGGGATCCATGCCATACTCCATGTGCTGGCGCTCCAGCCGGCCAATGTTGATGATGGGATAAAGGGCGACGACGCATTGAACATCCGAGGAATACCCGGCATTGCCCATGCTCAGGTCCTCCAGCTCAGGCACGCCGTTTCCCGTGCCGGCGAGCGCAGCGAGATGTGCTCCTGCAGACAACCCCCACAGCCCGATGTGATCCGGATCGAGGCAATACTCTGCGGCATGTGCCCGCAGGAATCGGATCGCAGCCTTGAGGTCATAGATTTGCGCCGGGAACCGCGCGTCGACGCTCAGCGTATAAGCCAGGGAAACGACGGCATAGCCCCTGTCCAGACCGGACAGCACCGGCTTGAATTTCAGCGAGCTCTTCACGCCGTAATACCAGCCGCCGCCGTGGATATCGATGATCACCGGGAAGGGACCGTCGCCTTCTTCGGGCAGATAGATGTCCATCCGCTCATCTTCATGCAGGTCGGCATAACGAACGTCGAGAAACTTGCGTTTCAAATCCGGCGTTTCCAGGACAGTGCTCGTCTCCGGGCTCTCAGTCAGAATCAAACAATCACCTCTCTGTACAAGTGACGATGTCGGTATAAACTGTTGCGCAACTGGATTGTGACTGTAGTATACGCCATTTCCAGAGGATTGTCATCGTTTGCGCACAGCGGAATCGGCCGGTTTTATGTGCACATTGCACATACGCCTATATTGAGCATAATTCGGCTCCAGAATCTGTTTGATTGCACAAAAATCGCCTTGAAATCGTCAAAGTTTCAGGTATAATGATTGTATATGGGAGGAGGCAGTCATATGATCATCAGTGACAACATGCACATTGCACAGTCTATCGTTGAAAAGCTGCAAAAGGTGCTGAGTGATAACGAGTGTGAGGTCGGCATTGCCGATATCCATGGCCATATTCTGTGCTGCAGCCGCCCGGAGCTTGTCGGCAGCCAGCAGGAGCCTGCCATATGGGCCATCGCGCAGCAGGCCACAATCAGCGTGGACAATAACAATCTGCATCTGTTTCATTCCGCACGCCGCGGCGTCTATATCCCCTTCTACGACAAGAAAACGCTGCTGGGCGTTGTGATCCTGCTGGGCCAGACGCACGCGCTCAAGCCTGTGGCATCCATGGCCGCAGCAACAGCCGAAGCCCTCTTTGACCTGGAAAACTATAAATCCGCCTATTGGGGAAAGCTGGATCAGCGAAACATCTTTACCCGCGTGCTCCTGTACTGCGAAGAGGATGTCTACCCGATGGAGGTATTCAACATCGCAGCCAAGCTGCACTATGATCCCGACATCGTCAGGATTCCGCTGATGTTCATCCTGCGCTACAATGAGCTTTCAGAGGAACAGCTGATTTCAGAATTCCAGCGCAATCCGCTGCACAACAAGGAGGACATCATCTGCATAACCCGCGGGCATAACGCCGTCGTCTTCAAAGCCATTTCCAGCGATTGCGCAGCTGCTCTGCGCGATTACAGGCAAATCGTTGAGGAATATGTGCACCAGGCAGAAGCGCTTCATATCAACGGCGGACACGCCCTGATTTGCAACGTCGGGACGCTACAGAACAAGCTGCTGGATTATCACAAGGCCTATCGCCACAGCCTCTGGGTCACCAACTTTGCCTCCGACGTCATCGCGGAGCACAACACGCAGATCAATTACTTCTACGATCACGTCGACCGCTATCTGCAGAGCCTGATCAACATCGAGGAATATCATCAGATTTTCTCTGTCCACTACGAGGTAACCGCGCGAAAGGAGTGGAGCAACTTTCTGCCCTACATGCGCACACTGCTGGAGAACAATATGAATGTGTCCGCCTCCAGCGCAAAGCTCTATCTGCACAGAAACACGCTGCTGAGCTGGGTCAATAAGCTGAAGATTGCGTTTGACCTGGATCCCATGAATAAGGAGACAGACCGCAGCCTTCTTCAGCAGCTGATCTATTTCTGTACGACGCAGGATCACTAGTGTATTGTCATGAAGATAAACAGACGATGCGTTCCCTCTATGGGCTTTGGTTCCTTCATCGCACTGCGAAGGGCAAAGTATTGAGAGAAAGAACTGCTCATTTCAGTTGAAAAGAAAAAGGTTCTGGCAGCACGGAGTCCCATTTGAACCCCCTGTTGCCAAAGCCCTTTGTCTTTCAAGGTTTTCCAATAGGGAAAAAAGAAAGTGCGTAACCATTTGTTTGAACGGTTACGCACTGATGTGGTGCGGGAAACAGGACTTGAACCTGCATGAAATTGCTTTCACTAGAACCTGAATCTAGCGCGTCTGCCAATTCCGCCATTCCCGCAGAAGATGGTGGGCAGGGATGGATTCGAACCATCGAAGTCGGTGACGGCAGATTTACAGTCTGCTCCCTTTGGCCACTCGGGAACCTACCCATATGAAGTTGGAGCTGGTGAAGGGAATCGAACCCGCAACCTGCTGATTACAAATCAGCTGCTCTGCCAATTGAGCTACACCAGCACGGTCTCAATGGTTGTGAGCGAAGAAGAAAGTGGCGACGCGGAAGGGGCTCGAACCCTCGACCTCCAGCGTGACAGGCTGGCATTCTAACCGACTGAACTACCGCGCCGTATAAAATTTGGTGGGCCTTCAGGGTTTCGAACCCCGGACCGAGCGGTTATGAGCCGCCTGCTCTGACCACTGAGCTAAAGGCCCCTGAAGAACCAGCAAAGAAAATGGTGACCCCGAGGGGAATCGAACCCCTGTTATCGCCGTGAAAGGGCGGTGTCTTGACCTCTTGACCACGGGGCCGAATCACCGTGTCTTAAGAAACTGGTCGGAGTGAAGGGATTCGAACCCCCGACCCCATGCTCCCAAAGCACGTGCGCTACCAAGCTGCGCTACACTCCGATGGAAGACCTGCTCTCTCTCAAGCACGTTGTTCATTATACACGATTCGTCTCATTCTGTCAACCACTTTTTTCACTTTTTTCAGTTGACTGTAAATTGCCAAGGTAAACGCAACTCCTTAACCTTCAAAGCTGTTGCGTTTA
>JBJEUI010000209.1:0-1654 GCA_051883755.1 Candidatus Ventricola sp. | reverse complement strand
TCATGTACTCGTCAGCCTGCTCGTACGGGATGACGTCGGCCAGCTTGAAGAACGCAGCCTGCATGATGGTGTTGATGCGGTTGCCCATGCCAACCTCGGCGGCCAGCTTGATGGCGTCGATGGCGTAGAACTTGATGTGCTTCTTGGCGATCAGCTGCTTCATGGTCGCCGGCAGCTGAGCGTCGAGCTCCTCGTCGGTCCACTCGCAGTTGAGCAGGAAGGTGCCGCCGTCCTTGATGGAGGACACCATGTCATACTGGGTGACATAGGCGCTCTTGTGGCAGGCGGTGAAGTCAGACGCGTCGATCTGGTACGGAGACTGGATCGGGGTCTTGCCAAAGCGCAGGTGGGAAACGGTCAGACCGCCGGACTTCTTGGAGTCGTATGCGAAGTACGCCTGCGCATACAGATCGGTGTGGTCGCCGATGATCTTGATGGAGTTCTTGTTAGCGCCGACGGTGCCGTCAGAGCCCAGGCCGTAGAACTTGCAGGCGATGGTGCCTTCCGGAGCGGCGTTGAAGATCTCGCCAACCTCGAGGCTGGTGCCGGTCACGTCGTCGACGATGCCGACGGTGAAGTGGTTCTTCGGCGCATCCTTCTTCAGGTTGTCAAAGACAGCCTTGACATGGGTCGGCGTGAACTCCTTGGAGCCCAGACCATAGCGGCCGCCGACGGTCGCGATGCTTCTGCCGGCCTCGGCCAGAGCGGCCACGACGTCCAGATACAGCGGCTCGCCCAGGGAGCCGGATTCCTTGGTGCGGTCCAGAACAGCGATCTTCTTGCAGGTCGCCGGGATCGCAGCCACGAAGCGTCTGGTGTCGAACGGACGGTAGAGGTGCACAGCCACAAGGCCGACCTTCTCGCCCATCGCGACGAGCTTGTTGATCGCCTCGGTCGCGACGTCGCAGCCGGAGCCCATGGCGACGATGACGTACTCCGCATCCGGAGCGCCGACGTAGTCAAACGCCTTGTGCGGACGGCCGGTGATCTTGCCGACTTCCTCCATGACTTCCTCGACGATCGCCGGGGTGGCCAGGTAGTACTTGTTGGCAGCCTCACGGCCCTGGAAGTAGATATCCGGGTTCTGCGCGGTGCCGCCCAGATGCGGATGCTCCGGATTCAGCGCGCGGGCACGGAACTCCTCAACCTTGTCCCACGGCATGAGCTTGGCGATCTCCTCGTAGGAAATCTCGTCGATCTTCTGAATCTCGTGAGAGGTACGGAAGCCGTCGAAGAAATGGAGGAACGGCACAGAGCTCTTCAGGGTCGCGATGTGGGCGACGAGCGCCATGTCCTCAGCCTCCTGAACGGAGTTGGAGGCCAGCATCGCAAAGCCGGTCTGACGGCAGGCCAT
Organism: Candidatus Ventricola sp.; assembly: GCA_051883755.1. Lineage (GTDB taxonomy): Bacteria > Bacillota > Clostridia > Christensenellales > Aristaeellaceae > Ventricola. The sequence goes on along the minus strand of JBJEUI010000209.1, from coordinate 300 downwards.
GACGTCGGAGTGATCGCCGAAGATGGACAGCGCGTGGTAAGCCAGCGCGCGGGCGGAAACGTGGAAGACGCACGGGAGCAGCTCGCCGGCGATCTTGTACATATTCGGGATCATCAGCAGCAGGCCCTGGGACGCGGTGAACGTCGTGGTCAGCGCGCCGGCCTTCAGAGAGCCATGCACAGCGCCAGCCGCGCCGGCCTCGCTCTGCATCTCGGAGATGCGGACGGTCTGGCCGAACAGGTTCATACGGTCATGCGCAGCCCAATCGTCCGCAACTTCCGCCATCGGGGAAGACGGGGT
>JBJEUI010000208.1:0-8009 GCA_051883755.1 Candidatus Ventricola sp. | reverse complement strand
GGAAGAACTTCTGCCCCGGCGCGGGATGATACCGCTCGGAAACGGTTTTCAGCTCTCTGCCGTCGCGGTCCACATAGGGGATCTCCACGCCCCGGGCATCCACCATGGTGGCGGCATACCAGGTATTGTGGTTGTTGCCCGTGCCGTACGGCGGGAAGCTGCGGCCCGACGCGGAGAACTCGCCCCGCACGGACTTTTCCATCATGGTGAACTCGACGCCTGCCCGCCAGCCCATGGCGTGACCGCTGCCGATGGACTGCGTGGGCCTGAATTCGCACAGGCCCACCAGATCAGGGTTGAACAGCCACACCCGCGCCGGGCGGGACATGGCCAGCACCGTCGCCTTGGCCCTGAAGATCATCAGCCTGCCGGTGCGCACGTTCATGCCGACGGCACCGACGCTCCGCTTTTTGCCGTCCACCACGGCGGTCAGCAGCGCGGTGGCCTCGGTACGGTCATAGATCGTCACGCCCAGGCGCTTCAGCTCGCGGTACAGCGCAGGCTTGAAGGTGGAGCCCCACACGCGCAGGGTGAATTTGTTTTCGTAGTCGTAGGCAAACATGAGGCCGGTCTTCTCGTCCCGAAACTCCGCGCCCTTGAATTCGCCTTCCCGATCGCGAATCTTTCCGCCGAAATCCTCCAGGTCCAGCAGCCGGTCATAGCCTTCCCGGCACTCGATATAGTGGGCGATGCCGTTGGAGTATTCGTCCTGCTCCTCGATGTACGCCTCGGCAATCTCCTTGGGCGTCACCCTGGAGCAGGGATTGGAGCAGGCGGACTCCCAGTGATCAAAGCCGCTGCCGGCGGAACCGCTGCGCTCCGTCGCGCCCTTTTCGACCAGGACAACCCTGGCCCCCTTGCGTGCTGCGGCGATGGCAGCAAAACAGCCGGCCAGGCCGCCGCCCAGCACCACCAGATCACTCTCCACCGTTTCGCGCACGCCGAATTCATTGGCATAGGGCCATTCATAAACGTTCTTCATTGCAAACTCCCCGATGTTCATATCATTCGGAACGGGTCTATTGTATCAGCATTTCTGTCATAATGCAAGGATTATCACAATAAAAAGATAAGCGCAATATATAGGTGCTTGACTTTTTGCGCTTCATGACGGAAAATAGACGCATCGGCAGAAAGAAGGGGCAGGAAACATGATTAACCGCAAAATCCTCTACTTCATCACGCTGGCGGAATGCCTGAACTTCACCCAGACCGCCGCCCGCCACAATGTGTCGCAGACGGCCATCAGCCAGTACATCTCCAGCCTGGAGGAACGGCTGGGTGTGCGGCTGTTTGAGCGCAGCCAGCGGGCCGTGGCCCTCACCGAGGCCGGCAAATGCTATTACACCCATGTGACCCGTCTGCTTCAGCAGTATGACGAGACGCTGGAGCAGGTCAAGGCCATCGACCTGGGCTATACCAGCAGCCTGACGGTTGGGGTGGGCGTATATGAATACTGCTCCACCGAGGGCATCTTCTCCGATTTCCTGACCCGCCACCCGGAGATCAAGGTGGACATCCTGCAATACCCCTACAGCGTGCTGACAGAGAAGCTGCGGGTGGGCGAGCTGAACCTGATCATCGGCGATGCGCTGTGCGAGGATGCCTTCAGCCGAATCGGCCTGCAGTCCCGGGAGCTGTTCACCTCACCGAACTACATCGTCGCCGCGCCGGAGGTGGCCGAGCGTCACAGCGGCGATGTGCGGGAGATGCTCAAGCGGGAATGCATCATCACCACCTGTGAGAACACGGGGCCGTCCAGCGTGCGGATGCTGCGGGCCATGTTCCAGGATGAATTCGGCTTTGTACCCGGCAACATCAGCCAGACCAATTCGCTGGACGCCCAGCTGATGCTGGTGCGCGCCCGTCACGGCGTTGCGATGGTCCCCGGCTTTGTGGTGGACGCCCAGGGACAGGGGCTGTCCCGCTTCGATCTGCCCAGCCGCCGCCAGATCAGCTACCGGCTCATGTGCCTGAAGGCGTGCAAGAACCCCGCCGTGCAGCTGTTTTTCGATTTCGTCTGACACGACAGGCGCTTCCCAACACCGCCCGGCAGAACCGGCCAGATGTCCCGCATCGGCTTTTCATGCTTACGCAGAATTGGGAATACGATCACCAGCGCCATAAAAAACGCTGATCCCGAGACAAGGGTCAGCGTTTTTTCTTTGCCCGAAAAGCCCTGCACCGCGGGGCTTATTTATTTTGCAGGGTACATGGAGCGCGTCCTCCTCTATGTGGCCGCAGGGCTGTTTTCCGGTTTATTGTCCATACCGCTCCCTGCAGAAGTCCACAAAGCACTGCATCCCCTTGTTGAGATGGCGTCCCTGCTTCCAGATGAGCCCTGCCCGAACGGGAATGGGCGCGGACAGCGGAATGGAGACGAGCTCTGGCACCATCGGCAGCATGCTCCTGAACAGGAAGCAGCCGCAGTTGCCGCGGCGCAGGAACTTGAGCACCGTCATCAGCTGGCTGGAGTGCATGATGATGCGGGGCTGAATGTGCAGGTGGTCAAAGCGCTGCATCAGAATCCGGTTCTGCACGGAATCCTGATGGAAGAGCAGGATGTTCTGCTGATCCAGCTGCTCCATATCCAGCCGGTCAAGAGCGGCCAGCGGGTGATTGGGGCATACGCAGAAGACCAGCTCGTCATGGGAGAGCACATGAGCGTGGAACTTGTCCGTGCAGGGATCCTCCATGTTGATGATGCCCGCATCCAGCAGCTCGTCCATCACCAGCGTACAGGCGCGCATGGAGCTGTATTCCTTCAGCACGAGCCACACATCCGGATGCTCCGCGTGAAAGGCCTCCAGCAGCTCCGGGAAGAAGACGGTGGAGAGCATCGGCGGGATGCCGATGTTCACCTTCGACTTGATCGCGCTCCGGTTCTGATAGTCCGCGTGCAGGGCGTCGCAGGAATCGAGAATCTCCATCGCGCGGTGATAGAAGGCATCTCCCTCCTCAGTCAGGGCGATGCGCCCGCGGGTGTTGGAAAACAGCGTGACGGAAAACTCCTTCTCCAGCTCCCGGATGGCGGTCGAGATCGCGGGCTGCGTGACAAACATCTCCTGCGCGGCGCGGGTGATGCTGTGATAGCGTGCGGCGCAGGTAAAATAGCGCAGCTGATTGATCGTCATGACCCGATCCTCCTATAAATCCATCTTATGTTTGTATTGATTATATTAAATTTACTTTATTCTGTCAATCCGTTATAATCATATCAAGCAAAGCATCCGGCCGGTGCGGTGTGATCGACAAGCAAGGATAAACGAAGTACTGGGAGGAGAAAAACGCATGTCACAAACGACAATCACGCTGCTGTTTCTGGCATTTGCCATCATCAGCTTCATCCTCGAGAAGATTCCGCTGGGCCTGACCGCAACGATCGTGGCGCTGGGCCTCAACCTGACGGGGGTTCTGAGCGTCTCGGAGACCTTCGCAGGCTATGTCAACAGCAATGTCATCCTCTGCGTCGGCATGTTCGTGGTCGGCCAGGCCCTGTTTGAAACGGGCATGGCCAACCGCATCGGCGGCATCGTGACCCGATTCGCCAAATCCGAGCGGATGCTGATCGTGGCGATCATGGCCATCGTCGGCATCATGTCCGGCTTTCTGTCCAACACGGGCACTGCCGCGGTGCTCATCCCCGTGGTCTGCGGCATCGCCGACGAATCCGGCTACTCCCGCAGCCGCCTGCTGATGCCGCTGGTCTTCGCGGCGGCGCTGGGCGGCAACCTCTCCATCATCGGCGCACCGGGCAACCTGATGGGCGTCAACGCCCTGCAGGAGCTGGGCGAGACCACCGGCTTCTTCATGTACGCGCCGGTGGGCGTGCCGATGCTCCTCGCGGGTATCGCCTTCTACGCGCTGATCGGCTACAGGCTTCTGCCGGACGGCAGCGGAGCGCAGCTGGAAAAGGCGCAGGCGCAGCGCGACTTCTCCGATGTCCCGGCTTGGAAGCAGATCGCCTCGCTGGCGGTGCTGGTCGTTTGCATCCTGGCAATGATCTTCGAAAAGCAGATTGGCATCAAGCTGCAGGTGAGCGCCTGCATCGGCGCGTGCGTGCTGGTGCTGCTGGGCGTCATCGACGAGAAGGCGGCGCTTCGCTCCATCGACCTGAAGGTCGTGCTGCTCTTCGGCGGCTCGCTGGCGCTGGCCAAGGCGCTGGAGACGACCGGTGCGGGCGCGCTGATCGCCGACACCATCGTGGGCGCGCTGGGCGCAAGCCCCAGCCCGCTCCTTCTGCTGCTGGTCATCTTCATCGTCGGCTGCGCGCTGACCAACTTCATGAGCAACACCGCGACGACCGCGCTGATGGTGCCCATCGCCACCTCGCTGGCGCAGAGTCTGGGTGCTGACCCCCGCTCGATGATCATCGCCGTGGTCATCGCCTGCTCCTGCGCCTACGCGACGCCCATCGGCATGCCCGCCAACACGATGGTGGTTGGCCTGGGCGGCTACAAATTCAAGGACTATGTGAAGGCCGGACTGCCGCTGATTGCGATCTCGTTCGCGCTGTGCATGGTGCTGCTGCCCATCCTGTTCCCGTTCTATCCCTGATCGCCCATCTCACCCGTCAACCCGGGCAACTCTGCCCGCAGCATAAGGAGGAAGACTATGTCTCAGCAGGAAATGGTCACGAAAATGACCGACATCATGGCCAGCTTCGTGGGCCACATCGGCAAGAAGCTGCCCGACGACGTGATCGCCAAGCTGGATGAGCTGGCGCAGAAGGAAACCAGCCCGCTGGCGAAGACCCTCTATGAAACCATGACGCGCAACCAGAACCTGGCTGTTGCCCTCAACCGCCCCAGCTGCCAGGACACCGGCGTGCTCCAGTTCTGGGTCAAGTGCGGCACGGGCTTCCCGCTCATCGACGAGGTGGAGGCCCTGCTCAAGGAGGCCGTCGTCAAGGCCACCTTTGAAACGCCGCTGCGCCACAACAGCGTGGAGACCTTCGACGAGGTCAACACCAAGCGCAACGTCGGCAAGGGCACGCCGACCGTCTTTTGGGACATCGTGCCCCACAGCGACCAGTGCGAAATCTACGCCTACATGGCCGGCGGCGGCTGCACGCTGCCGGGCAAGGCGATGGTGCTCATGCCGGGCGCGGGCTACGAGGGCGTGACCCAGTTCGTGCTCGACCAGATGACCAGCTACGGCCTGAACGCCTGCCCGCCGCTGCTGGTGGGCGTGGGCGTGGCGACCTCCGTGGAGACCGCCGCGCTGCTCTCCAAGAAGGCCCTCATGCGCCCGCTGGGCACCCACAACCCGAATGCACGCGCCGCGGAGATGGAGCGCCTGCTGGAGGACGGCATCAACGCCATCGGCCTGGGCCCGCAGGGCATGGGCGGCAGCGCCTCCGTCATGGGCGTGCACATCGAGAACACCGCGCGCCACCCCTCCGCCATCGGCGTGGCCGTGAACGTGGGCTGCTGGTCGCACCGCCGCGGACACATCATCTTTGACAGGGACTTGAACGTCACCTGTGACACCCATTCCACCTTCCGGTGCTGAGCGACCGGACGACACGACAATCGGAGGTAACAGTATGGTTGAAATCAGAGACGGCAAAAAGGTGCTGGTGACGCCCGTGAGCGCCGAGGACCTTGAAGGCATCAACATCGGAGACATCATCTATCTGGACGGCGACCTGATGACCTGCCGCGACGTGGCGCATCGCCGCCTGGTGGAGGGCGGACGAGAGCTGCCCTACGACATCCGGGACAAGGCGATCTTCCACGCCGGCCCCATCGTCCGCCCCATCGAGGGTCAGGAGGATGCCTATGAAATGGTGTCCGTCGGCCCGACGACCTCCATGCGCATGGAGAAGTTCGAGTACGAGTTCACGAAGCTGACCGGCGTGCGCGTCATCGTCGGCAAGGGCGGCATGAAGGAGAACACCGAGCGCGCGTGCAAAGAGTTTGGCGCCATTCACTGCGTGTTCCCGGCGGGCTGCGCTGTGGTCGCCGCCACCGAGGTGGAGCGCATCGCCGAGCACCACTGGGACGAGCTGGGCATGCCCGAAACCCTGTGGTGCTGCAAGGTGAAGGAGTTCGGCCCGCTCATCGTCTCCATCGACGCGAAGGGCCGCAACATGTTCGAGGAGAACAAGGTGCTCTTCAACGAGCGCAAGGACGCCGCCGTTGCAGAGATCTGCAAGCACGTCTCCTTTATCAAGTAAGCCTCCTCCTGATCCCCGCAGGCTGGGCCATGAGCGCCCGGTCTGCGGGGTTTTCTTATGCAGGCCGGACACGCAGCAGGCTTCTGCGCAATCTCCACTCCATCCAAAAGAGGCTGTCTCCGTCCGGCATGCGCCGGCGGAAACAGCCTCTTCAATTTCTAAAGATCAGGACAAAAGCAGCTTATCACTGTTGAGCTGCTGGCCCGCAGCCTTCTCAAACAGGCCCATCAGGTCGGCACGGGTGAGCTTCTTCTTCTCCTCACCCTCCACGTCGACCACAATCCGGCCCTCATGCATCATGATGAGGCGGTTGCCGTAATCGATCGCGTCCTGCATGTTGTGGGTGATCATCAGCGCGGTGAGCTTCTGCTCCTTGATGATCTTGTCGCTCAGCTCCAGCACCTTCGCCGCAGTCTTCGGGTCGAGCGCAGCGGTGTGCTCGTCCAGCAGCAGCAGCTTGGGCGTGCGCAGCGTCGCCATCAGCAGCGTCAGCGCCTGACGCTGGCCGCCGGAGAGCAGGCCAACCTTGCTGGCCATGCGGTCCTCCAGGCCCAGATCCAGCTTGCGCAGCTGCTCACGGTACATCTCGCGCTCCATGTTGCTGATGCCCCACTTGAGCCCGCGGCTCTGGCCGCGGCGCATGGCTAGCGCCATGTTCTCCTCGATGTTCATCGTCGCGGCCGTGCCGGTCATCGGATCCTGGAACACGCGGCCCAGATACTGCGCGCGCTTGAACTCCGGCAGGTTTGTCACGTCCACGCCGCCGATCTCGATGCTGCCCTTGTCCACCGGGAACACGCCGGCCACGGCGTTGAGCATCGTGGACTTGCCCGCGCCGTTTCCGCCAATGACAGTGGTGAAATCGCCGGGCTTCAGGTGCAGGTGAACATCCACCAGCGCGGTCTTTTCGGTGATCGTGCCGGGATTGAACGTCTTGGCGATGTGATTGATCTTGAGCATATCAAGCGCCCCCCTTCTTCTTGCTGAAGTACTTGGCGCGCCAGTACGGCGTCGCCAGGAAGACCGCCACGACCAGCGCCGTGAGGAGCTTGAGGTCGTTGGTGTTCAGGCCCAGCCAGAGGACGACCTGGATGACCAGATAATACAGGATCGCGCCGAGGGAAACCGCCAGCAGCTTCAGACCGAAGTTGCGGAAGATCTTGCCGAAGACGACCTCGCCAATGATGACGGCAGCCAGGCCGATGACGATGGCGCCGCGGCCCATGCCCACGTCCGCGAAGCCCTGGAACTGCGCCAGCAGCGCGCCGGAGAGTGCGACGATGCCGTTGGAGATCATCAGGCCCAGCACGGTGTTGGTGCTGGTGTTGATGCCCTGCGCCCGCGCCATATTGCGGTTGGCGCCGGTGGCGCGCAGCGAGCAGCCCAGCTCCGTGCCGAAGAACCAGTACAGCACCGCAATCAGCGCAATCGTGAAGAGCACCAGGATGCAGATCGGATTGTTCAGGCTGACGGCACGCGCATTGCGGGAGGTGACCAGCAGCTCGTACTTGTTGACGCTCAGCGCGACGTTGGCCTTGTTGCCCATGATGCGCAGGTTGACGGAATACAGCGCCAGCTGCGTCAGGATGCCGGAGAGGATCGCCGGAATGCCGCAGAACGTGTGGAACAGGCCCGTCGCCAGACCGGCGAGCATGCCCACGACGAACGCCGCCAGCAGCGCCGCCCAGACGCTCCAGCCGTTGATGATGAGCATCGCCGCCACGGCGCCGCCGGTAGCGATGGAACCGTCCACGGTCAGGTCGGACACCTCAAGGATGCGATAGGTGATGTACAGACCGATGGCCATCAGGCCCCAGATCATGCCCTG
>JBJEUI010000207.1:0-8033 GCA_051883755.1 Candidatus Ventricola sp. | reverse complement strand
GCGCGATCAGCGAGGGCGACGGCAAGTACGTGATCGACGCCGATACCTGCATCGACTGCGGCGCTTGCGCCGAGAACTGCCCGGTGGGCGCTCCGACTCAGGGCTAAGCATAGCGACGAAAGTGCATTCCGGGTTTCCGGGATGCACTTTTTTCACGTGCGGGGGAATTGCGCAAATCACGTGCAGCGGACATAGCCCGCTCTTCACATCGTAGAAAATCATTCGGGAAGGAAGGTGGATGCGGTGGGTAAAGGACCGAGACGCAGGATGTCTCTGGGCTCGATGGCAATGCTGCTGCTGACGGCGCTGGTCGTGCTCGGGTGCGTCTGCTTTCTTTCCATGATCGTGGGCGACGACCTGTCCGCGCGCACGGGCGATTTCCTGCGCACGCTGGCCGACGACGGACTCTTTGATGCGTCCCCGGCGGCGCCTGCGCCAACACCCACGGCAGAGCCCCGCATCGTCTGGATCGAGGAAACGCCGGTGCCGACCGCACAGCCGACGCAGACGCCCGAGCCCCTGCCGGTGACGATCACCATCGCGGCGGCCGGTGCGGTCTATGCGCCCAAAACGGTGCGCGAGAGCGCGCTGACGGGTTCGCTCTACGACTTTGCGCCCATGTTTGCGGGGCTGGGCGATACGCTATCCGCCGCGGATCTGGCGATAGCCACGCTGGAGACGACGACCGCCGGACAGGACAAGGGCTTTGGCAACTACAACACCGCGCCGGAGATTCTGGACGCGCTGCGCGGGTGCGGCGTGGACCTGCTGTCGCTGGCGACGGAGCGCGCGCTGGACAAGGGCTACGAGGGGCTTGAGCTCACCATCCGTTCGCTGACGGCGCGCGGGCTGGCCTGCGCCGGCGCAAGCGCCGACGCGGAGGGCGGCGGCGCGACGATGATGCGCATCGGCGGCGTACAGGTGGCAGTGCTCGCCTACAGCTACGGCCTGAGCGACGAGGGCATCGCCAAGACGGACGGCGACAAGCGCGCCGCCGTGGCGCTGATGGACACGCAGCGGATGATCGACGACATCCGGCAGGCGCGCGCCGACGGCGCAAACGTGGTGATCGTGCTGCCGCACTGGGGCACCAAGAACATCAGCGAGACGCCGGTGAACGTGAAGCGCCTGGCCGTGCAGCTGGCAGAGGCGGGCGCGGATGTGATCCTGGGCACGCATCCCAACGTGCCGCAGGGCACCGAGCGCCTGACGGTGACGCGCGCCGACGGGCTGACGCACGAGACGGTCGTGTGCTACTCGCTGGGCAGCCTGCTGACCGATTCGCGCATGGCGGAGAACACGGCGGGCATGGTAGCGCATGTGTCCGTCACCTATGATCCGGTGACGCGGCGCACCACGCTGGGCGAGATGTACTGCACGCCGGTGTACATCGCCCGGCAGCGGGAGAACGACGAGACGGTGTATCGCATCGTGGACGCGGAGAGCGCTGCGGCGCTGAGCACCCTGACAGAGAGCGAGCAGGAGGCTGCGCGCGAGGCGGTGGAGATCATCCGCAGAGCGACGCAGGCGGACGAGCAGGAGGGACAGGGATAATGCGAATTGCAGATTACGGCGTGCAGGTGGGCAGCCTGCCGAGCGGCGCGCGCAACAGGATCACGGACGTGCCGGGCGTGCGCGTGGGCCACGCGACGATCCACGACGAGCGCCATCATACCGGCGTGACGGTCATCCTGCCGTGCGCGGACAACATGTTTAGCAGCAAGCTGACGGCGGCGTCCTTTGTGCTCAACGGCTTCGGCAAGACGCAGGGACTGGTGCAGATCGACGAGCTGGGCACGCTGGAAACGCCCATCGCGCTGACCAACACGCTGAACGTGGGCAAGGTGCACGACGCGCTGGTGGGCTACATGGCCGCCCGCTGCGAGGCGGACGGGGTGGAGATGCGCTCGATCAACCCGGTGGTGGGCGAGTGCAACGATGCGGCGTTCAACGAGATCACCGACCGGCCGGTGGAAGCGGCGCATGTGATGCGGGCGATTGAGACGGCCGCAGAGGACTTTGAAGAGGGCTGCGTCGGCGCGGGCGCGGGCACGGTGTGCCACGGGCTCAAGGGCGGCATCGGCTCGGCCTCGCGGGTGCTGGAGATCGCAGGCGGCCGCTATACGCTGGGCGTGCTGGTGCAGAGCAACCACGGCACGCTGGAGGAGCTGCATGTGATGGAGCGCCCGCTGGGCCGGGAGATCATCCAAAGGCGCAAAGCGCTGCCCGCGCAGGAGCCGAACGACCGCGGCTCCATCATGATGGTGCTGGCGACGGACCTGCCGGTATCCGACCGGCAGCTGCGGCGCATCCTCAAGCGCTGCGCCGTGGGCCTGGCGCGAAACGGCTCCTACTTCGGCCACGGCAGCGGCGACGTGATGATCGGCTTCACGACGGCAAACCGCGTGCCGCATGGGGGCATGCACCGCGTGCTCACGCAGCAGGTGCTCACCGAGCACACGCTGGAATTTGCGTTCCGCGCCGCGGCGGAGGCGACGCAGGAGGCGGTGCTCAACTCGCTGACGGCGGCGGTCGAGATGACGGCGCTGAATGGGAAGATTTATGAGAGCATCACGAAATACCTTTGATGCGGCCTGAAACCGCGCGAAGCTGAGAGGGGAGGGACGAAGTCCCTCCCCTCTCAGCTTCGTGGGAAGCGATGCGATTTTTCAGAGCATGCGGTCAGAACTGCGCCTCGATGAAGTCCGCTGCTTCGGCGGCGCCGCCGCACTGCGCGAAATCCTGCGCGACGGCCTGAGCGGCCAGGCGGTACCGGTCATCCTGAAGCACCGTCCCGAGCGCGCGCTGGATGCAGCGCACGGACGGGCGCTTCAGCCGCAGGCCCGCGCCGAGCTGCTCGCAGCGGATAGCGACGGCGTTCTCCTCGCTGTGCTGCGGACAGAGGACCATTGGCACGCCGGACAGAAGGCTCTCGGAGACGGAGTTCATGCCGCAGTGCGTGAGAAAGACGTCCGCCTGGGCGAGCACCTCAAGCTGATTGACGCGCGGGAAGACGCGCACGCCGTCGGGCAGTGGCCCAAGCACCGCGGGATCGACCGCGTCGCCAATGGACAGGATTGCGTCGCAGTCAAGGCTGGAGAGCGCGCGGATGACGCGCCTGTAAAACTCCGGCGCGTCGTGCAGCACCGTGCCCCGCGAGACGTACACCAGCGGCTGCTCGTGCCTCAGGCGGGGATAGCGCTGCATGACCAGCGGGCCGACAAAGGCATAGCGGTCGCCGAAGGTCTCCGCCATCGGCTGAAACAGGCGGGAGGTATAGACGACGGTGGGCGTCTCGCTGTCATTCTGGATGAGAGAGACCAGGTTCGGCGCATCGTACCCGTGCTCGCGCAGGAGGCGGAGCTTGCGCTCAATGCGCGGCATGCCCAGCATCATGGACAGGATTTCGGCCGGACGCTGCTTCATCAGCCTGGCGGTGTGCTCGTTGAAGGCGAGACTGGTGGTGGAGCAGACAAAGGGCAGGCCGAGCCTGCGGGCAAGCAGCTTGCCCCAGAAGCAGACGGAATCGCCGATGACGCACGCGGGGTGATGCTCGGCGGCGTCCTGCATGACCCTGCTCTCCAGGGCGAGGGCGGTATCGGCGCACATCTCCATGAGCAGGGCGAAGTCCACGCCGACGCGGCGGCTGATGTCCTCCGGCGCGGACGGCATGTACGCGTCGATGGGCACAAGCTGTGCACCGGCGGATTCGATCTTTTCCCGGAAGGCCTCGGCGTCATAATACAGCACGCGGTGGCCGCGGGCGGTCAGCTCGCGCACCAGCGGCAGGGTGGGGTTGACATGCCCGTGCGCGGGCAGGGAGAAAAAGAAGATGCACGCCATAGGGTCACTTTCCTTTCCGGCGATTGCGTACGGCCTCGGTGAGCAGATACTCGATCTGCGCGTTGATGGAACGGAAATCCTCCTCGGCCCAGGCGGCAATCTCATCCCAGAGCGAAGGCGCAAGGCGGAGAAGCACCTGCTTCTTCGCCTTTTCCTTTTCCTTGAGCGCCTTTTCCTTCTTGAGTACCTGCGTTTCCAGCTCGGTTACACGCTTAAGGCGCGCGGCAAGCTGCGCTTCCTTTGTGATGAGCTCGTCTTCGTTCATCGGATTGCCTCCGTGGGTCAATAGATGCTGCCGCTGTTGACGATGGGCTGCGCATCCTTGCTGCCGCAGAGCACGACCAGAAGGTTGCTGACCATGGCGGCCTTGCGCTCCTCGTCGAGCACGACGACCTCCTCCTCGCCAAGCTGGTCGATGGCCATCTTGACCATGCCCACCGCGCCCTCGACGATCTTCTGGCGGGCGGCGATGATGGCGGTCGCCTGCTGGCGCTGGAGCATGGCGGCGGCGATTTCATCGGAATAGGCCAGCGTGGTGATGCGCACGTCCTCGATGACGATGCCGGCGTCCCTGACGCGCGCGGCAAGCTCCTGCTGCATGATCTCGCTGACCTCGCTGCTGGAGCCGCGCAGCGTCTTTTCATCCGTGTCCGATTCCATGGTGTCATAGGGGTACAGGCGCGCGATGTTGCGGATGGTGGAATCGCACTGGCTGGAGAGGTACTCCTCAAAGTTTTCCACGCTGAACACGGCGGCGGTGGGGTCCGCCACGCGCCAGATGACGACGGTGCCGATGACGATCGGATTGCCCATCGCGTCGTTGACCTTCTGCGTGCGGTTGTCCAGCGTGCGGGTCTTCAGGCTGATCTTCTTGGGCTTGCCCACAGAAATGGTGGTCTCCATGCCGGTGAGCGGATTCTTCTTCTGCACGGGGCCGGTGGGCTCGCCGTTCATGACCGCAGGCGCATTGGCGGTGACGAAGGGATGGACAAAGTAGAAGCCGGGCCGGTCAAGCGTGCCGTAATACCGGCCAAAGAGCGTGAAGACATACGCCTGATTGGGCGCGAGGACCTTGAGACCCGCGAAGCAGACGGGAAAGGCGATCATGCCCAGAATGCCCGCGACGAGCAGGAGCATGCCCAGCACGCCGCTGAAGGAAGCAAGGCAGAGGATGGCGAGGATAAAGACGGCGATGGAAACCAGACAGCCGAGAATGAGCACGAAGAGCATCAGCATGCCGCCGGCATGCGGGGCGTTTTGGGTCTTCGGGACCTGAGAGACGGTTTTTTCCATGGGAACAGCTCCTTTCAGGAATTCGGAATGATATTGTTTTGATATCATGATGATAAACCTGATTCCGGAGAATGTCAAGGGGGATTCGATGAAAAGACGGGAAAAAGCGCTTCGGCATTGCCTGCGCGCCGCTGGGATGCTATAATATATCCAAATGCGACGAAAAGTGTAAGGATGAGGAAACAGATGCTGATCAGAAGATTCCGGCGGGACAACGGCGCAGGCGCGCAGCAGGACAAGACGGTGGCACAGGACGGCTTCAGCGCGGCCATCGACGGTCCGGTTCCTTATGCGGTGCCGCGCCCCTGGCATGACGACGACGAGCCCGCCGCAGCACAGGCCTCCTCTTCTCAGGCGGTCTGGACGCCGCCGGTTGTACCGGTGCCGCCGGTTGTACCGGTGCCGCAGAGCGCGCCGGATGTGCAGGCTGCGCCGCCGCCGCGGGGCGCATACCGCTCCAGCGCAGGCTACGCGATGGTCGGACGGCGCATGCTGGACTTTGCGGACAACGGCGACGGCACGCTGACGGCTGTCCGGTGCATCGATCCTCAGGCTGACGATCTGGACATCCAGTTTGAGGCGGGCGCGTGCCCGGTGACGGCGATTGCGCCCAGGGCATTCGAGGGCTGCACGGCGCTTCGGCGCGTGGTGCTGCCGGACAGCCTCAGGCAGATCGGCGAGATGGCGTTTTCCGGCTGCATCCACCTGACGCAGCTGGTGATCCCCGGCGGGGTGCAGCGCGTGGGCACGCTGGCCTTTGCCAAATGCGCGGGCCTGACGCGCGTGCGCATCGAGCCGGGCGTGCAGGCGCTGGGGCCGTCGTGCTTCTCCAAGTGCACGGGCCTTGAGCGGGTGGACGTGCCCGCCAGCCTTGTGTCCTTTGGCGGCGGCGTGTTCTTCGGCTGCGGACGGCAGCTGTGCCTGTACGGCGCCAAGGATGCGCCGGCGCAGCAGTATGCGCAGCTCAACGGGGTGAGCTACGATTCCGAAAACTGGCGTGAGGACGAGGCGCTCGTGCTCACGGAGCAGGAGGACGGCTCGCTGATCGTCGCCGGCGCGAGACAGGCGGCGCCGGAGCGCATCGAGATCCCGGCGGAGATCTGCGGACGGCCCGTCGTGGGCGTGGCGGCCAGGGCGTTTTTTGCCTGCGGCACGCTCTCCCATCTGACGATCGGGGCGAATGTGCGGGAGATCGGCGAGAACGCGTTCTTCGGGTGCAGAGGCCTGGTGAGCGTGAGCCTGGAGCGGGGCCTTACGCACGTGGGCAACAGCGCGTTCGCCGGATGCGAGAGCCTCTCTCAGGTGACGCTGCCCTGGGGAACGGCCAGCGTGGGCCGCATGGCCTTCTTTGGATGCACGCATCTCGCCTTTGTCAAGATGCCCGCGACCACGCGCGTGGCGGACTTTGCCTTCGACGGCTGCGCGCCCAACCTGCGCGTGTTCGGCGGGGTGAACGCCGGACGCATGACGGGGACGATGTAAAATATGCGCGCACATCTTGCAACGCTGCGCAAGTTTTGTTATACTGTTTATCGTTTTTTGACAGCCTGAACGGGTGAATGGGGACAGAGGAGACGGCATATGAAGAAAATCGGCTTTGACAGCGACAAGTACATCCGCCTGCAGTCCGAGCGCATCAGGGAGCGCATTGAGCAGTTCGGCGGCAAGCTGTATCTGGAATTCGGCGGAAAGCTCTTTGACGATTACCACGCCTCGCGCGTGCTGCCCGGCTTTGAACCGGACAACAAGATCAAGATGCTCCTTCAGCTCAAGGATCAGGCGGAGGTCGTCATCGCCATCAGCGCGGGCGATATCGAGAAGAACAAGCGCCGCGGCGACCTGGGCATCACCTACGACACCGACGTCATGCGCCTGATCGACATCTTCCGCGGCTTTGGGCTGTACGTGGGCTCCATCGTGCTGACGCAGTTCGCCGATCAGCCGTCCGCCGTCACGTTTGAAAACCGCATGAAGGCCCTGGGCCTGAGGGTGTACCGGCATTATCCCATCCCGAACTACCCTACGGACATCCGCCTCGTCGTCAGCGACGAGGGCTATGGCCGCAACGACTACATCGAGACCACGCGCTCCCTGGTCGTCGTGACCGCGCCCGGCCCGGGCAGCGGCAAGATGGCCACCTGCCTGAGCCAGCTGTATCATGAGCACAAGCGCGGCGTCAAGGCGGGCTATGCGAAGTTTGAGACCTTCCCGATCTGGAACCTGCCGCTCAAGCACCCGGTCAACCTCGCCTACGAGGCGGCGACCGCAGACCTGAATGACGTGAACATGATCGACCCGTTCCATCTGGAGGCCTACGGCCAGACGACGGTCAACTACAACCGCGACGTGGAGATCTTCCCGGTGCTGCGCACGATCTTTGAGCGCATCTACGGCGAGTGCCCGTACAAGAGCCCGACGGACATGGGCGTGAACATGGTCGGACTGTCCATCGTTAACGACGAGGCCTGCCGCGAGGCGTCCCGTCAGGAGATCATCCGCCGCTACTTCAAGGCGGCCTGCCAGGTGCGACAGGGTCTCTCCTCCGGCGCGGAGGTGAGCAAGATCGAGCTGCTGATGAGCTCGCTGAGCCTGGAGCCGGAGGCGCGCGCCGTGGTGCCCGCTGCCCTGTCCATTGCGGACCAGACCGGCAAGCCGGCCGCTGCCATCGAGCTGCCGGACGGCACGATCGTGACCGGCAAGACCACCGATCTCTTCGGCCCGGCGTCCGCCGCGGTGCTCAACGCGCTCAAGGCGCTGGCGGGCATTCCGGATGCAATCAAGCTGATTTCCCCGGAGGTCATCGGCACGATCCAGACGTTGAAGACCGACTACATGAAGAGCCAGAACCCGCGCCTGCACACGGACGAGATGCTCGTCGCGCTGGCCATCAGCGCCGC
>JBJEUI010000206.1:0-1662 GCA_051883755.1 Candidatus Ventricola sp. | reverse complement strand
AGTATGGCAACGAAGATAGAGATACAGAACGATGCTCGGATGGAGCGGCTGATGGCGAGCGATCCGAAGATGGCGCAACAGTTGCAGAAAATCATTCGCAAGGTGATTCGGGCGGCGGCGCGGCGCGTGTCGAAAGATGCGCGGAGCGTGCTGGGCAACGACCCTCGTCGTGCGGCGGCAGCGGTGCGCTCGTCGGTCTATCGCGCTATCTTAGGCGGGCAGGTGAACATCCTATCGCCTCGGCGTTCTTCCGGCGGCGGGCGACTGTACGAGCCGGCGCGGACGGGGCGCGAGGGGCAGCGGGGCGGCAACCGCGTGAAACGGTCGGCACGGACGGAGCAGATGATGTCGTACACGGGCGCAGACCGCGCGTTCATCCTCCGATGGGTGGACGGCGGCACGGGAGTGCGCACGAGCCGGTACGGCAACCGCGGCAGTATCAGTGCGCGCCCGTGGTTCGCACGGTCTGCCACCTCCGCGCTGGAAGCCGCCGCGCAAGATATGGTGCCGATGGTGGAGGCGCTGCTGATGAAAGAGTGGATATAACACCCCACGCGCCGCATGCGATATATCGCAGCGGCGAACGAAAACAACGAAAAATACGAAAAACAACGAAAACAACGATAGACTATGGCAGATGTATTAGCGCGGTTGCGCGTGGATTCGCAGGAATATGACGCGAAGTTGAAGCGGGCTGTTGGACAGTTGCAGCAGATGGAGAAAGAGGTGCGCCGGACGGGTGCTACCTTTGCCGTGGCGGACAAGGAAGAACTGGCGTTCATCCAGTCGATGGGCAAGATGGAGACCGTCTCCACGAGTGCGAAAGGCAAGATAGCGGAACTGACGAACGCCTACACGGAGTTGTCGGTGATGTACAAGAACCTGACGGCGGAGGAGAAGAAGAGCAGATTCGGTCAGGCGATGCAAGGGAGCATGCAGGAGTTGCGCGGCAGGATAGGAGAGTTGCAGGGTCAGATGAACAGCGCGAAAGGTGAGTTGGGCGTCTTAGGCGGCGCGGCAACGGACTTGGCGGGTAAGTTGGGCATCCCGTCGGAGGCGGTAACGCAGTTGACGGGTGCGCTGGGCAATATCTCGCCTGCGGCGGCGAACGCTGGGCGGGCTATAGTGTCGGGCTTCAGCCCCGTGGGTGCGGTGGTAGCGGCGGTGGTGCTGGCGGCAAAGGAGTTGGCGGACGCGTTCCGGCGCAACGAGGATGCCACCACGGCGCTGCAGAAGATAGCCGCGCCGTTCAAGGCGGTATGGCAGAGCGTGCAGCGGCTGTTTGACGACATAGTGCGGGTGTTCGTGGATGTATATAACAGCGTGGAGAGCGTAACGGGCGGGTTCTCGCTGTTTCGCGTGGCGATGGCGCCGATAGCGGGTGTGATAGCCGCCATGCGGGTGAACTTCGCGGTGTTAGGGACGGTGCTCAAAGACATAGCGAAAGGGTTTGCGCTACTGGGCAACTCGATAAAGAAAGCCTTTCAGGGCACCGCCATCCAGAAGTTTTTCGATGCCGTCTTGGGCAGTTTCCGCTCTTTCTTCTCGAACATATCCGACCTGATGGCGAGCATCGGTGAGAGCCGTATCGGCAAGGCGCTGGGGCTGGATGAGTTGGCGCAAGAGATAAAAAACATCGTCCGCGCGCAGAACGAATTGGCG
>JBJEUI010000205.1:0-1664 GCA_051883755.1 Candidatus Ventricola sp. | reverse complement strand
AAGCGCGAGATGATGGAGCAGATTCTTGACTCCATGGAGCTGGAGCGCGAGCGCGGCATCACCATCAAGAGCAAGGCCGTGCACATGGACTACAAGGCGAAGGACGGCGAGACCTACGCGCTGAACCTGATTGACACGCCCGGCCACGTCGACTTTACCTACGAGGTCTCCCGTGCGCTGGCGGCGTGCGAGGGCGCGCTGCTGGTTGTGGACGCGACGCAGGGGGTGGAGGCGCAGACGCTGGCAAACGTGTACATGGCGCTGGAGCACGACCTGGAGATCATCCCGGTCATCAACAAGATCGACCTGCCCAGCGCGCGCCCGGACGAGGTGCGAGCCGAGATCGAGGAGATCATCGGCATCGACGCCAGCGCCGCGCCGCTCATCAGCGCCAAGGTGGGCCTGGGCATTGACGAGGTGCTCGAGAGCGTGGTGACGATGATGCCCGCGCCAAAGGGCGATGAGGACGCGCCGCTGCAGGCGCTGATCTTCGACTCGTTCTACGACAACTACCGCGGCGCGATCTGCTATGTGCGCGTCATGTCCGGCAGCGTCAGGGCCGGCATGCGCATCCGCATGATGAACACCGGCGCGTGCTTTGACGTGGTGGAGGTCGGCGTGCGCAGCCCGGGCTATGTGCCCACGGACGCGCTGCGCGCGGGCGACGTCGGCTACATCGCCGCGTCCATCAAGGACATTCACGACACGCGCGTGGGCGACACGATCACGGACGACGCGAATCCTGCGGAGGAGATGCTGCCGGGCTATCGTCAGGCCACGCCGATGGTCTTCTGCGGCATCTATCCGGTGGACGGCGCCGACTATGAAAACCTGAAGGACGCGCTGGAAAAGCTGCGCCTGAACGACGCGTCCCTCGCCTTTGAGCCGGAGACCAGCCAGGCGCTGGGCTACGGCTTCCGCTGCGGCTTCCTGGGCCTGCTGCACATGGAGATCATCACGATGCGCCTGGAGCGCGAGTTTGATCTGGACCTGATCACGACCGCGCCGAGCGTCGTGTACAAGGTGTACAAGACGGACGGCACCGTGGTCGATGTGGACAACCCGTCGAACCTGCCGCCCGTCGGCGAGATCGAACACATGGAGGAGCCGTTTGTCAAGGCGAGCATCCACACGCCGCAGGAGTACGTCGGCGCGCTGATGGAGACCTGCCAGAACAAGCGCGGCGTGTTCAAGGACATGGTCTATGAGGGCAGCCGCGTGTGCCTGCACTACGAGATGCCGCTTTCGGAGATCATCTTCGACTTCTTCGACCAGATCAAGAGCCGCAGCCGCGGCTACGCCAGCTACGATTACGAGCTGTTCGGCTATCAGCAGAGCGAGCTGGTGAAGCTGGACATGCTGCTCAACGGCGACATCTGCGACGCGCTGTCGATGATCGTGCACAAGGACCGCGCGTATACCCGCGGCCGCAGCATTGCCGAAAAGCTCAAGGACGTGATCCCGCGCCAGATGTTCGAGATCCCGATTCAGGCGGCGATCGGCGGCAAGGTCATCGCGCGCGAGACGGTGAAGGCCATGCGCAAGGACGTTCTGGCCAAGTGCTACGGCGGCGACATCTCGCGCAAGCGCAAGCTGCTGGAAAAGCAGAAGGAGGGCAAGAAGCGCATGCGCCAGCTCGGCAGCGTGCAGGTGCCCAGCGAGGC
>JBJEUI010000204.1:0-8071 GCA_051883755.1 Candidatus Ventricola sp. | reverse complement strand
GCATCTGCGCAAAGGTCATGGAATCGTTGATCTGCACATAGCCGTAGTACTTGCCGAACAGATCGCTGATGTCCATCATCGCATAGAACGCGCCCTTGGGCATGTTGCAGTGCACACCCTCCATCGCATTGAGCTTGGAAACCATGTACTTGCGGCGGCGGTCATACTGCTCGCGCATCGCCTCCACCTGGGTCACGCCCTTGAAGCTGGTGAGCGCTTCAACGGAAGCATACTGCGCCATCGCGTTGGAGCCGGAGGCCACCTGACTCTGCAGGCTGCTCATGATTTTGGCGATGGGCGCCGGCGCGGCCGCATAGCCGATGCGCCAGCCGGTCATCGCATAGGCCTTGGACATGCCGTTGATGACGATCGTCTGGTTGTAAATCGACTCGCCGAAGGAGGCGATGGACGTGTGCTGCTCGCCGTCGTAGATGAGCTTCTCGTAAATCTCATCGGAAATCACATAGAAGCCGCGCGCCACGGCCAGCTTGGCAATCTCGCGGAGCTGGTCGCGGGCCCAGACCGCGCCGGTCGGGTTGCCCGGCGTGTTGATGAGCAGCACCTTGGTGCGCTCGGTCACATAGGGCGCAAGGTCGCGCGCCTCAGCGGTGTAGTTGTTCTCGCGCCTGGTCTGAACAAACACCGGCACGCCGCCCGCCAGACGGACCATCTCCGGATAGGAAACCCAGCACGGCGTGGGAATGATGACCTCGTCGCCGGGATTGAGCAGCGCGCACAGCGCCGCATAGATAGAGAACTTTGCGCCGTTGGACACGACGATCTGGGACGGCGTATAGGACAGCGCATTGTCGCACAGCAGCTTATCGCAGATGGCCTGGCGCAGCGCCAGCGTGCCCGCCGCCGGGGTATACTTGGTCAGGCCCATATCCAGCGCCTCATGCGCTGCGGTGCGGATATACTGGGGCGTCACAAAGTCCGGCTCACCGGCGCAGAAAGAAACGACGTCGCGGCCGTTGGCTGCCATCTCCTTCGCCTTCGCATCAATCGCCAGGGTCGGAGACGGGGAAATCGCACTGCATACGCGGGAAAGATCAAGAGACAAACCGAACTCCTCCTTCGAGGTTAAAGTAGCTGAAATGAATTTCCCGATTATTATACGACCAGATTGTCGTTTTTGCAACCCATATTTTTCCACAAATTTGCAATTTCCCGGATTCTTTTGCACATTTGCTTTGAATTTCCTGCAATTCGTCCAGCGCCGCTTTCAAATCCTCTCAGGCGCCTTCGCCCAAAGCAGCCGCATTCGTCCGTCCTTTCCGGCCAAACACTGCCTTTTATGCCAAAATGTCTTGCATGAAACCTGTTTTTGCGTTATGATATATAAGGTTACATTTCTTCTCTCAATATTTGTGGAGGTGTTTAATTTGCATCGCACGATCAAGTGGATCATGATGGCTGCCCTGGTGCTTTCCCTTTGCGCGGCCAGCTTCGCCATTGCGGAGGAATCCTATTATCTGGAGCTGCCCACCAAGGGCATTACGTCTACCCGCAAAATCACCGTGGACATTCCCGGCGAAAACGAAGTGATCGACGGCATTAACCCGCTGACGGGTGAGGTCTGGTCCGGCACCTATTGCCCGATCGGCGTCAACATCGACCAGCATCCGGAAGCGCTGCCGAACTGGGGCGTTGCTTCCGCTGACATCATCTTTGAAATGCCGATCCAGGCGGACGGCTCTACCCGTGCTTTCGCGCTGTTCATGGGCGACATCCCGAGCTACGCCGGTCCGGTCCGTTCCGGCCGCGTGCCGATGGCCTCCCTGCGCGAGATCTGGGACAGCGCGTGGGTCTTCTACGGCTGGCAGAACACCGTCGTGAACGCCGGTCTGCTCGTTGTCGACGTGGACAGCTGGGCACTGAAGATGCATTCCGATGCGCGTCAGGGCGGCCGCTGGGTCTTCCCGTTCGTGGAAGGCACCGAGCGCAACTACGCCGGCCTGTTCCATCGTGAGAAGGATTCGCAGCATGTCGCGCCGCACAATGTCCAGATTGACATGAAGGCCGTAGCGGACCTGTTCACCGAAGAGCCGGCGAAGCGTCCGTTCCTGTTCACCGATACCGGCCTGGAGACCGGCATCGACGTGTCCGAGATCACCATCAACTACAAGACCACCAAGCCGCAGTACGTTGCCTCCTACACATACAACGAGGCGACCGGCCTCTACGACCGCTACCGCAACGGCGAGGCCTACTATGATGCGCTCAATGGCATGAGCACTTCCTATGCCAACGTCATCATCATGCGCACCGACGTCTCCTGGTTCAACAACAACAACTCCCGCCCGGTCATTCAGACCGTCGGCCAGGGCGTTGCCGAAATCTTCCAGAACGGCAAGTACATCCGCGGCACCTGGGTTCGTTCCCACAGCGCCAAGGAAGCCGACGACTTTGATTCCCAGTCTGCCCGCCTGATCTTCCTGGATGAGAACGGCGAAGAGCTGGAGATGAAGGTCGGCAAGACCTTCATCCAGATCGTGGACAACGAGCAGTCCGTCATCGTCGCCTCCGCTGAGCAGATTGAGGGTGCTGCTGCGCAGGCCACCCCGAAGCCGACCGCGACGCCGAAGCCGACCCGTACCCCGAAGCCGACCCGCACCCCGCGCGCCACGAAGAATTCTGACACGCAGGTGATCGAGACCGAAGAAGAGGGCGACGTCTCCATGAGCATCGGCGGCTGATCCCCCAACGCCAGCAAAAGCCTCCGCTTCACCGCGGAGGCTTTTCATATGCCATAAAACATGCAGACGGCAAACGCTTGCAAAAGATCTGCACACAAAAAGCGGGCTGTGCCCGCTCCCGTTTCCGAACTGCCTGATCAAGTGATGTTTCTTGGTGCTCGATGCACGATCCTTTACGCAATTTCCTATCGTACAAAAAAGGCGGACAGTTATCCGTCCGTCTTCTTTTATGCTTACTTCTGATTGCTGCGATAGCGGGTCAGTAGCTTCTCAATGCGCGTCCACGGATCCAGCAGATAGCTGAGGGACTGATCGTGATTGAGTGTCGCAATGACGAACGCCATATACTTGCTCATGTCCGCCTGGGTGAACCACGGCGCCGCGAGCAGCTCCGGCGTGGCATAGGTCAGGTTCGTCGCGAAGACGTGATCGATCACGCCCTCCTCGTACGCCTTGTTGAATGCCTCCAGACCACTGGTGAAGAACGCGAAGGTCGCGCCTGCGAACACGCGCTTGGCGCCGCGGTTTTTGAGATTGTACGCCAGATCGAGCATGGAATCACCGGAAGCGATGATGTCATCCGCCACGAAGATATCCTTGCCTGCCACGTCGACGCCCATGTACTCATGTGCGACGATCGGATTGCGGCCGTTCACCACGCGCGTGTAATCACGGCGCTTGTAGAACATGCCCAGGTTGACGCCCATCGCAGAGCTGTAATAGATATTGCGGCTGATCGCGCCCTCGTCCGGAGAGACGACCATCATATGGTCCTTGTCGATCTTCAGATCGCTGTAGGTGGCGCACATGGCCTTGAGCATCTGATAGGTCGGCATGATGCTCTCGAAGCCGTTGAGCGGGATCGCATTCTGCACACGCGGATCATGCGCATCAAATGTGATGATGTTGGCAACGCCCATAGCGACCAGCTCCTGAAGCATCAGCGCGCAGTCCATCGACTCGCGGGCCGTACGGCGATGCTGGCGGCCCTCATAGAGCATCGGCATGATGACGTTGATGCGCTTAGCCTTCCCACTGACCGCCGCAATGATGCGCTTGAGGTCGGCGTAGTGCTCGTCCGGCGTCATCGGCACGTCCTTGCCATAGAGCTTGTACGTGCACTGATACGCGCCGACGTCACAGATAATGTACAGGTCATAACCGCGCACGGAATCCAGAAGCATGCCCTTGCCTTCTCCGGTGCCAAAGCGCGGGCAGTTTGAACGGATCAGGAAGCCATTGGCCTCAGAGCCGTAGAAGCTGTGGAGCTTTTCGTCAGTGCTGTTGTCCACCTGCCACCGGGTCAGGTATTCGTTGACAGCCAGGCCCATCTCCTCGCAGCCGCGCATGGCGATGATGCCCAGCGGCGCAACCGGCATCATCGGGAACTTCTGGGACGCTTCAGTGTTGATGTTCTCGCTCATGATAATCCCTTTCTTCAGTGATTACTACGACCATCCACATGGACACTTACCTTCATATTATATCACAACTCTCACGATAATAAATCATAACTTTTCAGATTCTGTGATTTTTGTCTGCTTGCGACAATTTTGCTTTTTCCAGACGGGAAAAGTCCGCCCGTTTTCTGTGCTTCCGGCGAAAGGAATACCGCGCTTCGTTGTCAGGCTTGACCCATTTCCCTCCCCTTGGTATAATAGGAGAAACGACCAACGAGGAGGTCTTTTTGTGAAGTGTATCGTTCTGACCGGCGGCGGCACCGCCGGCCATGTTTCCCCCAATCAGGCGCTGATTCCCCTGCTGCTTGAGGAAGGTTGGGAAATCCACTACATCGGCACAAAAAACGGCATCGAGCGTTCCCTGATCGAGCCGATGCAGGGCGTCACCTACCATGCAGTCAGCTCCGGCAAGCTCCGCCGTTATTTTGATCTGAAGAACTTCACCGATCCGTTCCGCGTGATCGCCGGCATGTTCCAGAGCTTTGGCATCATCCGCAGGCTCAAGCCCGCCGTCGTCTTCTCCAAGGGCGGCTTTGTCAGTGTGCCCGTCGTGGTGGGCGCGGCGCTGTGCGGCGTGCCGGTGGTCATGCACGAGAGCGACATCACGCCCGGCCTGGCCAACAAGCTCTGCAAGCCGTTTGCCAAGGCCGTCTGCACGACGTTCCCGGAATGCGCGAAGCTGCTGGGCGACAAGGGCGTTCAGACCGGCACGCCGCTGCGCGCGCAGATCTTCTCCGGCGAGCGCGAGAAGGGGCTCAGGCTGGCCGGCTTTGACGGCAGCAAGCCGGTACTGATGATGATCGGCGGTTCTCTGGGCGCGCAGACGGTCAATGCGGTTCTGCGCGAGTCGCTGCCTGCGCTCACAGCGAAGTACGACGTGCTGCACGTCTGCGGCAAGGGCAACCTGAGCACCGAGCTCGAGGGAACGCCGGGCTACAGGCAGTTCGAGTATCTCTCGGAGGAGCTGCCGGACGCGTTTGCCTGCGCGGATATCGTGCTCTCCCGCGCGGGATCGAACTCGCTCTCCGAGCTGCTGGCCCTGCGCAAGCCCGCGCTGCTCATCCCCTACCACAGCGGCCGGGGCGACCAGGTGCTCAACGCCAACTCGCTCAAGGCGCGCGGACTGGCGCATGTGATGATCCAGGCCGACATGAACGCCGAGTCCCTGCCTGCCGCAATCGACGCGCTCTGGGCAGACAGGGCGCTTCTGACTCAGCGTCTGAATGCGCAGGAGGACGCAAACGGCACGCAGGCTGTGCTTGAGCAGATTCATCGGTACGCGAAGGTATAAGCGCGTATGGCTTCCGCTCATCCCCGTCTCTTCCTCGCGCCGATGAAGCCATTTGGAAATGATACCATCAACAAAGACCGGACGCTCTGTCCGGTCTTTGTTGATCCTCATTGTGTATAGGTCTTCGTTTCCACGCCATCGTTCAGCTTGACGCTGTCGAGCACATAGTCGCGCATGAAGCCCTTGGTATTGCCGGATTCCGTGGAAATCTCATACCAGATCTGGCCGTAGGAATCCTCATATTTGCCCATGATATAGACCTTGACGCCCTCGCTGAGCTGGCGCACCACTTTGCCATTGGACACGGGTGTCTTGCGCACGTTGGCGGCACGGTTCGTCTTCGCCGTGCCGACAGAAGCCTTTTCAGCGTCTGTGACCACCTCGAGCTTTGCATCCTCATCATCCAGATCGATGACATAGTCGCGCATATAGCCGGCCTGGCTGCTTTCGTCAACGCTCAGCCTGTACCAGACATTGCCGCTCTTGTCCTTCAGCACCTCGTAGATGCTGACGGTCTTTCCCTTCTTCACGGTACCCAGCACGGTGCCGTTCATCACCTTGCGGATATTCGCGTCGCGGTTGGCCTTGCCGGCGGCAATCACATCGTCCGCAGGCACCTGCTGCACGTCCTCTGCCGGCGCTGTCTCCGCATCCGCCTCATCTGCCGAGATGGTCTCGGCCTCCGGCTTCGGCGTCGCAGTCGGCTTGGCAATCTGTCCCTCCAGATCGACCACATAATCGCGCATATAGCCGGACACCGATTCATCGTCGACGGTCAGGCTGTACCAGAGCTTGCCGGTCTTGTCCAGCAGGGTTTCGTGAATCGTCACTGACTCGCCCTTCTTGACGGTCTGTTTGATCTTGCCGCTCGAAGATGCCGTTGCGCGCAGGTTGGCGTTGCGGTTCACCTCGCCCTTGCCGATCTCGGCCAGGGGCGTGGGCGTCGGTTCCGGCGTGCTGGTCGGCACGGGGGTCGGCGTCGGCGTGGGGGTCGGCGTCGGAGACGGGCTCGGCGTCGGCGTGTTTGTCAGGATGATCGGCAGCGGCGTAGCCGTCGGCTCCGGTACCTCAGTCGGCTCCGCTGTCGGCCTCTGCGTAGACTCGACGGCCGGTTCCGGCGTTTCCTCTGCAGAGATCACAGGCGCAAAGACGACGGCTGTCGGCGCGGGCGTCGGCGTCTGCGCATCAGGTTCAGGCGTGTTCTCTGCCCAAGCTGCTGCGGAATCCTCCTCCGGATCCTCGCCCGAAGGTTCAAGTGAATCTCCCGCCGAGGGCAGCTGCTGCGCCTCCTGCGTGTTCCCCAGGAGCCGAACCGCAGTCAGGCCGAGGAGAACAACGAGCAGCAGCACGATGACCGCTGCCGCGATTTTGCCAAGCTTCGCAGAGAAGAAGCCGCCGGCCTGAGCTTCTTCGCCATCCTCGTCATCGTATCCGTACTCGTCGGCATAGGCGTCGTCATACACCTCATCGGGCATATCCTGATCGCCGTCATCGTATGAATCATCGATCTGCTGATACGGGCTGATTCGTTTCGTCTGTTCAAGATTCTCCGGCTGTTCGCGTCGCTTGGCCATGGTCTGACCCTCCTCACACCACTACGTTACGTCTATTATAAAGTTTCCTGAGGCGGGATGCAAGCTTTTTCTGTCCCCAGTCTATGATTGGAAAAACGCCCCCTCTGTCAAGGCGAGCCTTGGAGAGGGGGCGAATGTTATGCGGTTACGCTACCAGCAGATGAGCAATTACTGCGCCATGCGCTTGTAGGTCTCCAGACGGCGCTTCGCGTCGGCCTCGTTGATCGCGAAGGCTTCCTCGGCCTTGCCCGGGAAGAGCTTGGCCAGGGAGGCGTAGCGAACCTCGGACTTGATGAAGTCCTGATAGGACTCGGTCGGATCCTTGGAGTCGACGATCAGCGGGTTCTTGCCCTCCGCCTCGAGAGCCGGGTTGTAGCGATACAGCGGCCAGTAGCCACAGGCAACGGCACGCTTGATCTCCATCTGGGAGTGCGCCATGTTGATGCCGTGGTTGATGCACGGAGCATAGGCGATGATCAGGGACGGGCCCGGATACGCCTCAGCCTCGGTCATGGCCTTGAGCAGCTGCGCCGGGTTCGCGCTCATGGCGACGGTCGCAACGTACACATAGCCGTAAGACATGGCCATCATGCCCAGATCCTTCTTGCGGGTCTTCTTGCCGGACGCCGCGAACTTGGCGATGGAGCCAGTCGGGGTGGACTTGGAAGCCTGGCCGCCGGTGTTGGAGTACACCTCGGTATCCAGAACCAGGATGTTGACATCCTCGCCCTGCGCCAGGACGTGATCGACGCCGCCGTAGCCGATGTCGTAGGCCCAGCCGTCGCCGCCGAAGATCCACTGGCTCTTCTTGACCATCATGTCCTTCATGGAAGCAATCTGCTTGCACAGGTCGCAGTCCTTGCCCTCAACGAGCGCAGCCAGAGCAGCGGAGGAAGCCTTGCTCTTCTCGCCGTCCATCATCGTGGCCAGCCAGTTCTCGCAGACAGCCTTGTCCTCGCCCTCGACCTTGCCGGCCAGCTCGGTGACGAGCTCCGCCAGCTTCGCGCGGCGCTGGGTGGTCGCCAGGTTCATGCCGAAGCCGAACTC
>JBJEUI010000203.1:0-1670 GCA_051883755.1 Candidatus Ventricola sp. | reverse complement strand
GACCACTTGATGATGTCGATCTTCTCGCCGCGCAGCTCGGTGACCACGCGATCCACGCGCTGGCCGCGCGGGCCCACGCAGGAGCCGACCGGATCGATCATCGGATCGCTGGAATACACGGCCATCTTCGTGCGGGAACCGGCCTCGCGCGCGATGGACTTGATCTGCACGATGCCGCTCTGAATCTCCGGCACCTCCAGCTCGAACAGACGCTTGACCAGGCCCGGGTGGATGCGGCTGACGCTCACCTGCGGGCCGTACTTGGCGCCCGGACGGGCCAGACGGCGGTCGGCGACGACCTCCAGCAGGTAGACCTTGAAGCGCTCGCCCGGCGTGTACACGTCGGCGGCCATCTGCTGGGACGCTTCCAGCGCGCCCTCGGTCTTGCCCAGCTCCACATACACGGTCTTGCTCTCCGGATCAACGCTGTGCACGATCGCAGTGAGGATCTCGTTCTCCTTCTCGATGAAGTCGTCGTAGATCTTGCCGCGCTCTGCCTCGCGGATCTTCTGCACGATCACCTGCTTGGCGGTCTGCGCAGCGACGCGGCGGAAGTTGTTCGGGGTCACCTCGACCTCGACGATATCGCCCTCTTCATAGCTGGGCTGAATCCTGCGCGCGTCCTCGATGGAGATTTCGGCCGCCTCGTCGATGACCCACTCCTCGACCTGCTTGCGCGCGTACAGACGCACGGCGCCGGTCACGCGGTCCAGCTCCACGCGCACATTCGCATTGGAAGGCGCGATGCCGTACTGCTTGTTGAAATTGTTCTTATAAGCGCTCTTGAGCGCTTCCTCGATGGCGGAGAAGAGCACTTCCTTGCCGATGTTCTTTTCCTTGGCCAGCAGCGCAACGGCCTCAATCATCTCTTTGTTTTCATTCTTGTCCATCATCTGACGCTTCTCCTTCCTCGCCGCTCACATCGAGCGCCGTTTCATCATCAAGATCTTCCTCGGTGATGACAATCACAGGTTTGCACAGCGAGATTTCCCTGAGCGTAAAGCTCCGTTCTTCCTCGCCGATTCTCAGTTTCACCTGGTCCCCGAAAAGGCCCAGCAGTTCGCCTTCAAAGCGGCGGCACTTGTCGATGGGGCGGTACAGATGCACCTCCACCAGATCGCCGACGTGCGCGTCGTAATCCTTCTGCTTTTTCAGCGGACGATCAATACCCGGCGAACATACCTCAAGGAAATCGTAGTCCACGCGCTCAACCAAAGGCATCACGGCGCGGTGGTACGTCTCGCAGTCACTCAAGGTAATTCCGTCGGGTTTGTCAATATAGATCCGCAGATACCGGCTTGCGCCCTCGCGCACAAGCTCGACGTCAACCAGCTCGACCTGCTGCTGCTTGGCAAGCTCTTTGCAGGCGGGTTCGACGACACGGGTCAGATCGCTTTGTGCCATTCACACACTCCCATATATCAAATAAGTCGCAGTCAACAGAAAGAGTGGGCATTTCTCCCACTCTTTCCATCCAAACTGCAAGGCGCAGTACGCTGCAAAAACAAATCCTATGCGGTTATTATATCACCGCTTTTTCAAAAATACAACCCTCTATACGCGTTTTGTCAGCTATTCCGGCAAAATTCAGCCGGATTTCGTTCAAAAACAGGCCGATTCCCGGCAGGCGTCAGAAGGAAAACAGCGTCGTCTGGTTGGTTTCCGGCAGG
>JBJEUI010000202.1:0-1685 GCA_051883755.1 Candidatus Ventricola sp. | reverse complement strand
TGGACGCCCTGATTCAGTCGCTTGTTGCGGCCAACTTTGCGCCGGAACGCATCATCCCCCGCGCCTCCATGGCGCGCTACACCACCTTCCGCGTCGGCGGTCCTGCCGATGTGCTGGTGAATATCGCCGATACCCGCGAGCTGCCCATTGCGCTGCACGCAGCCAAGCATGCGGGCGTGCCGGTGACGCTCATCGGCAACGGCTCCAACCTGCTCGTGCGCGACGGCGGCATCCGCGGCCTTGTCATCCGCATTGCCTCGGACTGCTCCGGCATGGTTCGTGAAGGCGATATGCTCTATGCCAAGGCAGGCGTCACCCTGAGTGCCGCCGCGCAGTTCGCGCTCAGCGAGGGCCTCTCCGGTCTGGCAGAGCTGTCCGGCATTCCCGGCACGCTCGGCGGCAGCGTGGTCATGAACGCCGGTGCTTACGGCGGCGAGCTCTCCCAGGTCGTCACCCGCGTGGATGCCATCACCCTGTCCGACGGCAAACCCGTCGTCTTCGAGGGAGCCAATCTCGACTTCTCCTATCGCCACAGCGCAATGATGGACGCGGGCGTCATTGTGACCGACATCACGCTGCAGCTCACCCCCTGCAATCCCGACGAGATCCGCGCGCGCATGGAGGAATGCAATCGCGCCCGCCGCGAAAAGCAGCCGCTCAATTATCCCAGCGCCGGCAGCACGTTCAAGCGTCCCGCCGGCCTCTTCGCCGCCAAGCTGATTGACGACTGCGGCCTGCGCGGCCTGCGTGTAGGCGACGCTCAGGTCAGCGAAAAGCACGCCGGCTTCATTGTCAACCTCGGTTCTGCGACTGCCCATGACATTCTGACCCTGATGGACGAGGTCAAGGCGCGCGTGCTGGCGCAGACCGGCGTCACGCTGGAGCCCGAGGTTCGCATTCTGGGCGAAGACCGCTGAATCAAGCAAGCGATACGGAAGGAAAGCATCTTATGAGATTTCTCATCGTTACCGGCCTGTCCGGCGCGGGCAAAACCAGCGTGCTCAGGCATCTGGAGGACAATGGCTATCAGTGCATGGATAATTTGCCCCCGCTGCTGCTCTCCCAGGCGTTCACGCTGTGTGAGAAGGTGGAGCTTGACCGCCCCGTCGCGCTGGGTGTGGATTCCCGTAGCGGCGCTCTGTTCAACGCCGAGGCGGTTCTCGAGGCCATTGACAGCGGCATCGACAGCCACGACGTCTCTATTCTCTTTCTGGAGGCGGACGCTGAAACGCTGATCGACCGGTACAAGGAAACCCGCCGCGATCATCCGCTGATGAAGCGCGGCAAGTCGCTTGAAGAGTGTATTGCCCGCGAGCGCGAGCTGCTGCAGCCGCTGCGCGAACGCGCCAACTACGTGCTCTCTACCACCGGCATGCGGGCCAGAGACGCCTGCGCAGCCGTCGATTCGCTGCTTGCCCAGGAGCAAGGCCAGCACATCCTGCGCACGGAGATCATGTCCTTTGGCTACAAGCGCGGTATTCCGCGTGAGAGCGATCTGGTATTCGACGTGCGTTTTCTGCCCAATCCCTTCTATATCAAGGACATTCGGGCATATACCGGTCTGGAAGCCCCCGTGCGCGACTATGTGCTGGGCAAGGAGGAGACCCGCGCATTTCTTGCGCACCTGTATGCGATGGTCGATTATCTCATTCCCCTGTATCAGCGCGAGGGCAAGCGCCGCCTGA
>JBJEUI010000201.1:0-1696 GCA_051883755.1 Candidatus Ventricola sp. | reverse complement strand
GGAGGACGTGGCGGCGTGGTCGGCGAACTGGGCGGAGGCGAAGCGCCTGCTGAAGGAGATGAGCGAGATCGCCCGCGCCGAGCTCGTGGAGGCGATCACGGCGAGGACGGGGCGCAGGACCGTCGCGAAGCCGGGAAGGGGCGCGGAAGGAGGCGTGTCGGGCGGCCCCCGGCGGAAATGCCCGACGGCGACGCGGCGCTCGAGGGGCTGAGCGCCTTCCTCGCCCGCTTCCGCAAGGTCCTCAACCCGCTTTTCGACGGCATCCGCAAGGCGCGGGACATGGAGAGGTGCCTCTACGAGGGGCGGACGTTCCTCTGGACCTTCATCGTCGGGCACCTGGCGCGGCTCGGGTCGCGCAACGCGATGGACGCGAACCGCAACGACCCGAAGTACGCCGACGCGATCCTGAAGCTGGCCGACCAGGGCGTCTGGCCGGAGGGGGAGCGGAAGACCGCGCCCTGCACGCTCAGCTGCTGCAACTTCCTCTCGCGGGGGTGCACGGCGGTCCTCGAGAAGGCGCTCGTGGACGTCGTCTCGCACATGATCCGGCTGAAGTTCTTCGAGAACGCGCGGTTCCGCGGGCTTTTCGTCATCGCGGTCGACGGGACGAAGCAGGAGCGCATCCGCTGCTGCAGGTGGCTCGGGAACCGGGCCAACCGCTACGTCCTCGAGGCGAAGCTGGTGACGCCCTGGGGCTCGGCCTACTCGGTCATGTCCGTGCCGATCAAGCCCTGGCACGACAGGGACGACGACGAGAAGCAGGACAGCGAGTACCGCGGGTTCCTGCGCCTCGCGCCATTGCTGAAGGCCGCGTTCCCGCATCTCGGCATCTGCATACTCGGGGACGGGCTCTACGCCTGCAGGCCGGTCATGGAGCTGTGCGAGAGCTACGGCTGGGAGTACATCTTCACCTTCAAGGAGGGGCGCACGCCGACGGCCTTCGCCGAGGCGCGAGACCTGATGGAGCAGACCCCGTCGAACTCGGGGACGCTTGTCCGGCATGACGCGCATGGGAGGCGGGTCGAGTGCGGTCGGCTCGCGTGGGCGAGGGGCGTGGAGATCGCGAAGGGCGCGGACGACTGGCACGTGTTCAACGTCGTCAGGGTGTCGGAGAACGACGCGAACGGCGCGCCCTACGAGGGGCAGTTCGCCACAAGCCTGGAGGTCGCCTGCCTGAAGGACGCGGACGACGTCTGCAAGTGGGGGCGAAGGCGCTGGGACATCGAGTCCAGCTTCCACGTGGAGAAGAACGGCGGCTACGGCCTCGAGCACAACTTCTGCAACAAGGCCCGCGTGAGCCGCAACATCTACCTCCTGATGCAGATCGCGCACAACCTCTGGCAGCTGTTCAACAGCACCTGCCTCCTGCCCCTGCAGAAGAAGCGGAGGAACCGCAACATGACCCAGCGGAAGTGGGTGGAGGTCATCCTTCAGAAGCTGCTCGCCAGGGGGATCGCCCTCGCGCTCGACGAACTGCCCCGCAGGTACGTCTCGCGCGAGTTCCTGACGCTTTGAATCGCAACGGGCGGTCGGGCGGCCCGCAGAATGCGTCCGATCTGTCCCCGTCGGCATCCCGTCGGGTGGCTTGTCATGCCCTGAACGGGCGGTGCCGCAGGGTCTCGTCGCGCAAAACCGATTGCAAATGTCCACGGCGGCTCGGCGCAGCCGAGACGCGCGGGGGAATTTGTAATCCGTG
>JBJEUI010000200.1:0-1707 GCA_051883755.1 Candidatus Ventricola sp. | reverse complement strand
AAGACAATCTGCCCGTCGTCCATGTCATCAACGGACGGCAGAAGAAGCTGCTCCAGGGTCATCCCTGGGTGTATGGCAACGAGATTGAGCGCGTCGAGGGCGAAACGACCGACGGCGAGCTGGTGACGGTCGTCGACTTCCGCGGCCGGTACATGGGCACAGGCTTTTACAACAGCCGCAGCCTGATCACCGTGCGCCTGCTGACGCACCGCCAGGAGGAGATCACCGACGCGCTGATCGCTGAGCGCGTGAAGGCGGCCTGCGAGTACCGCAGGTTTGTCCTGCAGCGCGAGGGCACCGATTCCTGCCGCCTGATCTACGGCGAGGCGGACCGCCTGCCCGGCGTGATCGCCGACCGCTTCGGCGGCGTGATCGTGCTGCAGGTGCTGGCGCTGGGCATGGAGAAGTACACGCAGGTGATCGCAGACACGCTGGTGGCCTGCGAGAAGCCCGCGTGCCTGCTGCTTGGCAACGACGACGCCATCCGCCTCAAGGAGGGCATGACCTGCTTTACGAAGGTGCTGCACGGCGCGCTGCCCGAGGAGACGATCATCCATGAAAACGGCATCCGGCTCGCCGTGGACGTGCAGGGCGGCCAGAAGACCGGCTACTTCCTGGATCAGAAGGACAACCACCGGTTTGTGCGTCCGTTCTGCAAGGACGCAAGGGTGCTCGACTGCTTCTCCTACATCGGCGGCTTTGCGCTCAACGCGGCCAAAGGCGGCGCGAGGGAAGTGACGGCGGTGGACATCAGCGAGAGCGCCGTGGAGCTCATCCGCCGCAACGCGGAGCTGAACGACATGCAGATCAACACCGTCTGCGCGAACTGCTTTGACTTCCTGCGCGCGCAGGTGAAGGAGAAGCAGAAGTACGACGTGATCGTGCTCGATCCGCCGGCCTTCACCAAGGCGCACGCGAACATGGCCAACGCCTGCCGCGGCTATAAGGAGATCGCGCTCTCCGCGATGCGCCTGCTCCCCGCGGGCGGCGTGCTGGCGACGCACAGCTGCTCCTATCACATGCCGGAGGATGTGTTTGTCAATACCGTCCTCTCCGCCGCGCAGGACCTGCACCGCCAGGTGCGCGTCATCACGCTGCGCAGGCAGGATATCGACCACCCGGTGCTGGCCGGATACCCCGAGAGCCACTACCTCAAGAGCCTGTGGCTGCAGATGCTGGACTGAGCGGAAAAGCTGCGTATACCGTATTTAGCATACTTACCACGCGGACGGCTGAAGGGCTGTCCGCTTTTTCTTTTTGTATTTTGCTGTTCTCAATATACCACCAAAGGACAGATGCTCAGCTTGCCATTTAGAGGATTCTGTGGTATTCTGTCGCCGTAGGCAGGTAGGGTTCTACGGGTGGATGCCTCCGCAACGGCGTACAGAAGCGGAGGTGATGGGATGACGAATGTTGAGCTGCTCAGTATTCTTCTCTCTGTCGCTGGTTTGATTGTTGGCGTCTTCGCGCTGGCATTGACCTTGAAGCGATAAAATAAAAAACCGCCTCGCAGATGCCCCTGCTGGCGGCTTGCTGGCCCATTGACAGGCCTTTGTGGTGAGTAATCACCCGTAGGGTGTCGCCCCTATCTGCCTACATTGTACGCTATCCTCCCGTCCCTGTCAAGCCAGAAGCGGGCGGTCTTTTTATGCTTGTAAATTGCCAAGGTAAACGCAACTCCTTAACCTTCAAAGCTGTTGCGTTTAA
>JBJEUI010000199.1:0-1720 GCA_051883755.1 Candidatus Ventricola sp. | reverse complement strand
AACGCCTCCCTGTCTTTGATGAACACAGTCTATCAAAAACAGGGAGGCTTGTGGTCGCTTCCAAAGCGACAAATCAGTAGCCAAGCGGCTGCAGATCGAGCCCAAAGAGAATCTGGTTGATTTCCATGATGTCGTAGTTGCCCGTCATGATGCAGTATTCCACGACGATGTCCGCCTTGCTGCTGTGGGACAGGGCAAAGCCCGCCTTCATGAGCATGTCCTTCGTTTCATCCAGCGACAGCTCCAGCGCGATGGCAAAGGCCAGCGCCGTCTGCTTGCCGGGCCTGTATTCCGGGATGTTCTTGATTTTGTTGAACAGCCTGCGGTCCACGTTGGCCCGCTTATAGCATTGCGCGTCGGTCATGTGCCTTTCGTCGATCTTGCGGATGAGCATCTGCGCGAAGCTCTCGTCCACCTGACGGAGCATGTCATCCAGGCAGGCGTCCGAAGCCATGGACGGCGCGCAGCATTCCTCAGGCTCTGCTTCGTATGTCTTTGCCTTTTCCAGATAACGGCGCTGAAGCCGCATCCGCATGGATTCGCCGGGCGCGCTCAGGTGCTCATCGACATACACGTCGTCGATGTAGGCTTCAATGTCTTTGAACAGCTTGCTGCTGACCTCAAAGGCGTCCTTCGAGAACACGACGATGTAGACCGTCATGTCGTGGTCGAACAGGAACTGCGTGATGGTGTCCATCGCCACCTTGAGCGCCTGCGCCTTGGGATAGCCGTAGACGCCGGAGGAAATCAGGGGAAAGGCCACGCTCTCGCAGTGGTATTTGTCCGCAAGCTCCAGCGAGTTTTTGTAGCAGGCGGTCAGCAGCTCGCGCTCGCCGTGATGACCGTCCTGCCAGATAGGGCCTGCGGTGTGAATGACAAACCTGCACGGCAGGCGATACCCTCGGGTGATCTTCGCCTCGCCGGTTCTGCAGCCGTGCAGCGTCCTGCATTCTTCAAGAAGCTGCGGCCCTGCGGCGCGATGGATGGCGCCGTCCACACCGCCGCCGCCCAGCAGGGTCGTGTTGGCGGCGTTGACGATGGCATCCACCGACATCTTCGTAATATCGTTTCTGACAATCTCAAGCGGCATGGGCCTTTCCTCCTTGTCCCGGGACAGGGTTTCTTATGCAGGCTGGTATTCCAACTCCGTCAGTGCGGCAGCAATGACCTCCTCCGCGTTATAGCCCGGATTCAGCCAATCGGCAGTGGCGTCCAGCGGCAGCAGCACCGGCATACGGGGATGGATAAACGCGATACCCGGGGCTGCGTCTCGGGTCAGGATGGTAAACGCCGGGACGATCACGCCGTCATGGTTCTCCAGATGGTAGATGCCTGCCAGATACAGCGTATCCGCGTGTGCAGGGCGTATGGCGTATTTCGTCCTCGCTGCGCCGCGCTTCTCCCACTCGAAGTAGTGGCTGGCGGGGATGACACAGCGCCGTTGGCGCATGCCATCCTTGAACATGGGCTTTTGCGCAGCGGTTTCAGAGCGGGCGTTGATGATGGGGCGACCGTTGGGGAATGCGTATCCCCATCGCATGGCAAAGGGCTGGACATCCTGCTTCCGGCTGTTCGCCAGCACCGGAACAATATCGGAGGGGAAGATCTCGCCGGAGGTTTTCAGCCCTTCCGGCGTCTTTTTGCGGTTCAGTTCGTCAATAATCCGGCTGAGTTCATCGGACAGGTCATCCTCGGCGATGTAGTAGCGACCACACACGGG
>JBJEUI010000198.1:0-1721 GCA_051883755.1 Candidatus Ventricola sp. | reverse complement strand
TCAGGGAGCGAAGCGTTACCTGACGGGGCTTAGCACATGGCTGTTTCTATTTGAAAACAGTATATGTTGGGCAGGAAGAACGATAGGAAAAGGTGAACACACATGAACATCATTGCCCGGGCGGCAGTTTACATCTATGACGGCAGCCCCGCGTCGCCCATCTTCCCGGCCAGGCCGGGCAAGCCTGCGGACGAGACGGGCGCATACCTGTCCGCCATCGCGGACAAGCTTGCCAATTCGGACACGAGCCGCACGACGTGCGTGGAGCCCGGCAGTGCGCAGGAGGAGCTGCTGCGCCGCTTTGGCTACACGCCCTTCGGCGAGGCGGCGGACGCGCTGATGCGCGGCATGGACGAGAGCATGCAGGCGCTGGAGATCCCGCGCGCGGGCTTTGACATGGTCATCTTCTCCTTTGACAGGGACAACGACCCGCACCTGTGCGTGGCGCAGCTGCCCTATCGCCGGGCGATGGTGCACCAGATCGAGATGGAGGATGAGCAGGCGAACACGCAGATTCAGGAGCACGGCTATGTGCTGCCGCTGTCAGGATCAAAAGCATTCTCCGGCTTCGTGGTCAACCTCTCCACAGGCGACATCCGGCTGCGGGACACGGCGGTATTGACCAACGTGGGCAACCGGATGCTCTTTTCCGAGGCGCTCTTTGCCATGGCGCAGACGCGCACGACGAAGGAGGCCGTGCAGATGGTCAGCGAGATGATCGCGCAGGCCGCGCCGCCGGACATGACCGAGCAGGAGCTCAGGCCCGCTGTCAAGCGCGCGATGGCCAGGTCCATCGAGGAGAAGGGCGTCATCGATGTGCAGGACGTCGCGGAGGAGGTCTTCCGCAGCGACCCGGAGCGCGAGGCAATTATAGAAGAGGTCTCCCGGCAGATGCAGGAGGAGGCCGTCGCGCCGGTGATTCCGGTGGAGAACAAGCGCGTGATGACGCAGCTGGCCAAGCTGAAGATCAGGACGGACAACGGCATCTCCATCTCGCTGCCGCGCACGCTGGCGGACGACGAGAACAGCTTTGCGGTGGTCAGCAACGACGACGGCACGATGTCCATCATCATCAGCCGTGTGCAGGAGCTCAAGACGGAATGATGCAGCATGGGAGGAACGCATATGGATTTTGAGAAGTACGGACAGTTTATTCTCGAGGAGACGGCGGCGCTGCTGGCCATCGACAGCCCCAGCGGCATGACGAAGGCCGCGGCGGATCACGTGACCGCGCGGTTTGAGGCGCTGGGCTTTGCGTGCGAGCGCACGCGCAAGGATGGCGTGATCGTGCACCTGGGCGGCGAGGACGCGGAGAACGGCCTGCTGCTGGAGGCGCACATGGACACGCTGGGCGGCATGGTCTGCCAAATCAAGGCAAGCGGCCGGCTCAGGATCACGAACATCGGCGGCCTGAACGCGAACAACGTGGAGACGGAGAACTGCCGTGTCGTGACCCGCTCCGGCGCGGTGATCGAGGGCACGGCGCAGCTGTGCAACGCGTCCATCCACGTCAACGGCGATTACAGCGACACCAAGCGCACGTTTGACACGATCGAGATCGTGCTCGACGAGGATGTGAAGAGCGCCGAGGACGTGAAGAAGCTGGGTGTGCGCGTGGGCGACTACATCTGCTTTGATCCGCGCACGCGCATCACCAGGAGCGGCTACATCAAGAGCCGGTTCCTCGACGACAAGCTGAGCGTGGGCATCCTGCTGGGCTA
>JBJEUI010000197.1:0-8523 GCA_051883755.1 Candidatus Ventricola sp. | reverse complement strand
AAGGAGCTTGGCTACGAGTTCTATGACCGTGAGATTCTGCGCATCGCGTCCGATGAGAGCGGAATCAACGAGGACCTGTTCAGGCAGGCTGACGAGACCAAGCAGCACATGCCTCTGTTCCGCATCGCCCGGGAGATGTACACGGGCGAAGTGATCCCGCCGGACAGCGAGGACTTCATCTCCAACGAGAACCTGTTCAGATATCAGGCAAAGATCATCCGCGAGCTGGCCTCCACGCGCAACTGCGTGATCGTGGGCCGCTGCGCCAACTACATCCTGCGCGGTCGTGAAAACGTGATGAACGTGTTCGTCACCGCGCCGGTGGTGGACTGTGTGCGCCGCGTGATGCAGGAGGACGGTCTGGATCTGGAGGCTGCCGAAAAGAAGATCAAGAAGATCGACAAGCGCCGTGCAGACTATTTCAAGTACTTCACGGGCCGCCAGTGGCACGACGCCGCGCTGTACGATCTGTGCCTGAACACCGGACATATGCCGGAGGAAAAGTGCCTGGAGGTCGTCAAGGCCTACATGAGGGCGCGGTTTGAGATGGAGTGATTCAGCAAGCACAACCTGGCGCATGCTTCGGCATGCGCTTTTTGTGTAAACGGGTTGCATCCGGGCGCCAAAGCGGCTATAATAGACCCATTGTGAATAACGCCGTCCGTCGGCAGATGAGGGGACAGAAGAATGGCGAAGCTGTATTTCCGCTATGGAGCGATGGGATCGAGCAAGACGGCCAATGCGGTCATGGTGCAGTACAATTACAGGGAGCGCGGCCGCGAGGTGCTGATGCTCAAGCCGAAGCTGGAAAACCGCGACGGCGCGGACACTGTGCGCTCCCGCTGCGGGCTGGAGGCCAAGTGCCGCTTTGTGGAGGATCTTGACAGCATCCCGCTGGACGGCATCGCCTGCGTGATCGTGGATGAGGCGCACTTCCTGACCGCTGCGCAGGTGCGCCGACTGGTGGATATCGTCGATGACCATGACATTCCCGTGATCTGCTACGGCCTGCGCACGGACTTCCGGGGTGAGCTCTTCGAGGGCAGCCGCGAGCTGCTGTGCTGGGCGGACACCATCGAGGAGATCAAGACGATCTGCTGGTGCGGCCGGAAGGCGACGTTCAACGCGCGCGTGCATGACGGCAAGATCGTGCGCGAGGGCGAGCAGATCCTGCTGGGCGGCAACTCCACCTATATCAGCCTGTGCCGCCGCCACTGGAAGAGCGGCGAGCTGGGCGACGCGCCGAACCTGAACGCGTGACGCTGGAAAAAGATGCATAGAATCCCTCTCTGTGGGCAACCTGCCGGCAGGGAGGGATTTTTGTATGGAGTTTAAAGAGAGCCGGACGAGGGAAAACCTGATGCGCGCGTTTGCCGGTGAGAGCCAAGCGAGGAACCGCTACACATTCTCTGCGGGCGTAGCCAGAAGCGCCGGTCTGCACTGGGTGGAGCGCGTCTTCCGCTTCACCGCCGAGCAGGAGAAGGAGCACGCTGAGCTGCTGATCAAGCATCTGGCGTCCAGCGAGGGCGAAAGCATTCATATCGACGGCAGCTATCCTGTGGAAAACACGGCCTGGATGCCGGCCAGACTGCTGCGCAGCGCGCAGCATAACGAATACCAGGAGGCCAGCCACGTCTATCCGCAGTTTGCGCAGATCGCGAAGGAAGAGGGCTTTCTCGCGGTGGCCGGCACGTTTGAGCTGCTCGCCGCGATCGAGCAGACGCACGGAGACCGCTTCGGCCTGCTGGCTCAGCGGCTGGAGGAGGGGAAGCTCTTCAAGGCGGATCAGGAGACGACATGGCTGTGCCTCAACTGCGGCCATGTCCATGTCGGGCTTCAGGCGCCGCCGGTCTGCCCGACGTGCAAGCACGCACAGGGCTACTTCGTGCGCGTGGATACGGCGGAGATCCTCGCGCCCCAAAACTAAACCCTGCTGCCAGCCGCCGCAAAGCGAAGAAGAGGTCTGGGGACGGGTCCCCAGGCTAGAGGTTTGGGGGATGAAATCCCCCAACGTTTCCATATCGCGAAGCGATCAAAGAAAGAGCAGTCAGGGAGCGAAGCGTTACCTGACGGGGTTGATCTGCGAAACGCGAATATATGAAATAAAGAGGATGCTCACACGCATCCTCTTTGCGTTGTCTTATCCCTCGAGCTCCGTCAGCGCCGTCGAAAGGTTGGCCAGCACCTTCTGGCTGAGCAGGACGAACGCCTGCCTCGTGCGGCCGCTGGAGACCGCCGGACAGTACACGTTCTCAAGCTCAAAGAAGTCCGCGGGGACGTCGCCCGCAGCGGCCTTCGTGTCGCAGAAGAAGAAGTTGCCCTCGCGGCGCACCCAATCACTGAGCGCGGCGGAATCGAAGCCCGGGCCGATGGAGGTGTTGAAGAGCACCTTGTGATCGCCCAGCGCGTCGAACTGCGGCTTCTGCAGCAGCAGGACGTTCTTGTTCAGGCAGGTGAAGATGACCTCGTTTTTGGCCAGCAGCAGATCCAGCGGCTTGTACGCCATGCCGGCGAGCTCCGCCTCCCGCTTGCGGCTGCGGCTGTAATAGGAAACCTCCGCGCCCAGAAACTGCAGCGCCTCGGCGAT
The DNA here is from genome assembly GCA_051883755.1 of Candidatus Ventricola sp. Classification (GTDB taxonomy): domain Bacteria; phylum Bacillota; class Clostridia; order Christensenellales; family Aristaeellaceae; genus Ventricola. The sequence continues at coordinate 5,936 of JBJEUI010000197.1, read as the reverse complement.
CATCCTGCCGGACACGCCCAGGCCGACGATGCCGACCTTCAGGCCCGTGATCTCGCAGGGCTCGCTGCGCAGCATCTTCTTGCCGCCGAAGCCGTGAAGCAGACCGATCAGCTCGTGCAGCACGTACTCGATCACGCCGCGGTCGCCGTAGTCGCGGATGCCCAGCACGCGGATGCCGCGCTCACGGGCGCAGGCGATGTCCACGTTGGCGCTCTCCTCGGAATAGAGGCTGCAACACATGCCGATGTAGCGAAGGCTGCTGCACTGCTCGATGACGCTGCGGGTGATGCGGGAGGTGTAGCTCACCAGCACGGCATCCGCGTCGCCGATGCGGCGCAGGATCTCCTCGTCGCTGTCCGGAATGTCGCGGCAGAGAACGACCTCCTTGGCGTATGCGTGGAGCTTCTCCTCGGCGGAGGGGATCAGGCTGACGGGCTCGATGGCCACCAGTTTGTTGAACATGTGAAGACCTCCAGAGAATACACAGGGAATGCGGCTTTATTATAGCACGGCGGGATAGGGAAAGAAAGGGACAAAAAGGGCCGCGGAAGAATTCCCGCGGCCCGTGCGTGCGGCACAGATCAGATTTTTCCGTTTTCAAAGCGGTTGATCGCGCTGAGGATGCCCTTGACGGAGGCGAAGTTGATGTTGTGCTCGGTGCCCACGCCGAAGATGCGGCGTCCGCCCGGCGCGCGCAGCTGGATGTAGGCGACGGCCTGGGAGTCGGAGCCGTTGCTGATCGCGTGCTCGTGATAGGTGATGAAGGAATAGCCCTCGATGCCCGCCTGGCCCAGCGCGTTGAAGAACGCGTCGATCGGGCCGTTGCCGCGGGACTCAAGCTGGACAAAGCTGTCGCGCACGTTGAGCACGCCGGAGAAATGCGTGACGTTTGCGGAGCTGCCGGCGATGGCCTCCTCGTAGAATTTCGCGCGGGAGAGCGCGTACGGCTGGCTGATGTTGAGGAACTCGCGCGTGAACAGGCCGAGCACCTCGTCGGGCATCAGCTCGCGGCCGGTCTTGTCGCACTCGACCTGCACCACGCGGCCGAACTCCGGATGCATCTCCTTGGGCAGGTGGAAGCCGTAGTTGTGATCCATGATGAACGCCGCGCCGCCCTTGCCGCTCTGGCTGTTGATGCGGATGACCGGCTCGTATTCGCGGCCCACGTCCGCAGGATCGATGGGCAGGTACGGGATCTCCCAGTAGGGAGACTTGCTCTCGCGCATGTACTCGTGGCCCTTGTTGATCGCGTCCTGATGGGAACCGGAGAACGCGGTGAAGGCAAGCTTGCCGGCGTAGGGCCAGCGCTCGGGCACCTTCATCTTGGTGCAGCGCTCGTAGACATCGCGGACGTGATCGATGTGGGAGAAGTCCAGCTTGGGATCGACGCCCTGGGTGTGCATGTTCAGCGCGACGGTGACGACGTCGAGGTTGCCGGTGCGCTCGCCGTTGCCAAAGAGCGTGCCCTCCACGCGCTCCGCACCGGCCATCATGGCCAGCTCCGTGCAGGCGACGCCGGTGCCGCGGTCGTTGTGCGGATGGATGGAGATGATCGCCGCCTCGCGGTCCGGCAGGTGGCGGATGAAGTACTCAATCTGATCGGCGTAGGTGTTGGGCGTGCACATCTCCACGGTATTGGGCAGGTTGAGGATGACCGGGTTTTCCTTCGTCGCGCCGAGGGTCTCCATGACCTGATGGCAGATGTCCACGGCGAAATCCATCTCCGTGCCGGAGAAGGATTCCGGGGAATACTCATAGCGGTAGTTGGTGCCGGAGCCGGCGTCGGCCTCGGTCAGCTCGCGCACGAGCCTGGCGCCCGCGACGGCGATGTCGATGATGCCCTGCATGTCCTTCTTGAAGACGACCTTGCGCTGCAGGGTGGAGGTGGAGTTGTAGAAGTGGATGATGACGTTCTTCGCGCCGCGCACGGCCTCAAACGTCTTGCGGATGAGGTGCTCGCGCGCCTGGACGAGCACCTGAATGGTCACGTCGTCCGGAATATAGTGGCCGTCGATGAGCGCGCGCAGGATCTCATACTCGGTTTCGGAAGCGGACGGGAAGCCGACCTCGATCTCCTTGAAGCCCAGCTCGACCAGCAGCTTGAAATACTCCAGCTTCTCCTGCAGGTTCATCGGGGTGACGAGCGCCTGGTTGCCGTCGCGCAGGTCGACGGAGCACCAGATGGGCGCCTTTTCGATGCGCTTGTCCGGCCAGGTGCGGTCCGGCAGAGAGACGGGGGTGAAGGGGATGTACTTCTCGTGGCCCTGATACATGGTAGTTGTTCTCCTTTCGAATTCGGCTCTTTTGTCAAATGCGTCTGCCGCTTCGGCGGGGGTGCAAAAACGCCCCCAAGCCATCGCGGCTTAGGGGCGCAGAATGTGTAAACTTCGCGCGGTACCACCCTAATTCAGCTGCAGCATCGCAGCCCTCACGGTCTCAAGCAAGACCTGACCGGTCACGGGGTCATCCGTCGCAGACTACTCACGTTTCGCCTGCGCGATTCCGGGAGGAGTTCTCAAAAGGCTTCCCGCCGGCTCGCACCGCCCGCCGGCTCTCTTGAGGGAAGGATCCCTGTGATTTTTTCCCATCATCATCTTTGACAAGTTGTGGAATATGAACTTGAGCAATATTGTATCGGAGAAAAAACGGTTTGTCAAGGGGCAGAAACAAAAGCGCGAAAAAAATCGCCGGGGCCCCCGGCTGTGCGGCAGCAAGGCGTGAAAAACGAAAAAACGCAAAAATTCCTGAACAAAACAGGGAAAAAGGGTTGACAAAAGCGTATGGGAGCGGTTAAAATACCCAATGCGTATGTTCGCCTGTTAGCCCCGGGCTTGCGTGCGCGCGTTTGCAGAGCGTCTGACCAGCGCGATGCGTTTTGTTGTGGATCAGATTCACCACGAGGAGGAAATTCACGTGAAAACGTTTATGGCAAATGCCCAGAACGTCGAGCGCAACTGGTATATCGTTGACGCCGACGGCATGCCCCTTGGCCGACTGGCCAGCCAGGTTGCTGCGATCCTGCGCGGCAAGAACAAGCCGACCTTCACCCCGCATGTGGACTGCGGCGATCACGTCATCGTCATCAACGCGGCGAAGGTTGTTCTGACCGGCAAGAAGCTGGATCAGAAGATCTACTATCATCATTCCGGTTTTGCGGGCGGCCTCAAGCAGACCAAGTACCGCAAGCTGATCGACGAGAAGCCGGAGTTCGCTGTGAAGCACGCTGTCGTGGGCATGCTGCCCAAGGGCCCGCTGGGCCGCCAGATGGCGCGCAAGCTGCGCGTGTACGCCGGTGCTGAGCATGAGCATGAGGCCCAGAAGCCGGCCGTGCTCGAGCTCGTGAAGTGATTGCAGGAAGGAGTGTTTGACACATGGCACAGGTTCAGTATCAGGCGGTTGGCCGCCGCAAGAAGGCCATTGCTCGTGTTCGCCTCATTCCGGGCGAGGGCAAGATCGTGATCAACGGCCGCGATATCGATAACTACTTTGGTCTTGAGACCCTGAAGATGACCGTCCGTCAGCCGCTGGTGCTCACCTCTCTGGAGGGCCGCTATGACGTGCTGGTGAACGTGTACGGCGGCGGCCTTTCCGGCCAGGCCGGCGCGATCCGCCACGGCATCTCCCGCGCGCTGATCAAGGCTGATCCGGAGCTCCGTCCGGCCGTCAAGAAGGCTGGCTTCCTCACGCGCGATCCGCGTATGAAGGAGCGCAAGAAGTACGGCCTGAAGGCTGCCCGCCGCGCGCCGCAGTTCTCCAAGCGCTAATTCGCAGAGCGAGTCAGGGAGGCAGAAGATTATGGCTATCCTTAACGGCATTGTCACCGTGCTGCTCGTTGTGTCTGCGCTGATTCTCATCGTCACCATTCTGCTCCAGCCGGGCGAGAGCAACGGCCTGGGTGCGATTGCCGGCGGCGCTGAGACGTTCTTTGGCAAGAACAAGGCGAAGTCCATGGAGGGCAAGCTCGCTCTGGCAACGAAGGTTTCCGCGGTCGTGTTCATCGTCTGCGGCCTGCTCGTTGCGGTGCTTGGCTAAATCATGACAACTCAAAGAGGCTGAAGCGGAGAGCGCTTCGGCCTCTTTTCGCGTATCTCCGGCCGGTCCGGGGGAAAACCTGCGCACAGCCGCATGTTTTTCCCTTCGGAAACAGACCCTAGGGCGTGAAAAAACAGAATCGCAGGATTCGGGAGTGGAAACCATGAAGAAGGATCAAACGGGTAAAGCGCGCTATGTCCGCCGCATCCCGATCAAGGGCTTTGCTGCCCCGGGCAAAGCCGGAAAAAACAAGCAGGAGGACAAGGAGAAGCGCGAGACGCTTTGCCTGACCGTGCGGGGACTGCTGCACGGCGCGGTGAGGATGGAAGCCGAGGACGGAAGCGCCTTCAGCTGCTCCAGGGAGAACGCGCGCGGCACGCTGTGGGGCGACGTCGTGGAGGCAGAGAAAATCGGCCGTGAGCGCGTTCGCGTGCGCAGGGTGCTGCAGCGCGCGCATGAGGAGATCGTCGGCGTGCTTCACGAAAAGCAGGGCGTGCGCTTCATCATGCCGCTTGAGCGCAGGCTGCCGCAGGGCATTGCGGTGCGCGCGGGAGGCGAAGAAGCGCATGACGGCGACATCGTGCACACCAGGGTGGTGCGCTGGGAGGATGAAGGCGGCCTGCTGGTGCGCATTGACGGCGTTTTGGGCAGCTTCGGCGAGGCGAGATCCGCGCTGGATGCGCTGATCGTCAGCCAGCGCCTGCGCACATCGTTTGACGAGGATGTGCTGCGCGAGGCGGACAGCTGCAGGGCGGCCGATCTGGCGGATGATCCGACGAGAACCGATCTGCGCGGCCTGCTGTCCTTCACCATCGACGGCAGCGACGCCAAGGACTTTGACGACGCGGTGAGCCTGGAGCACCTGGACAGCGGCCTTTGGCGCCTGGGTGTGCACATCGCGGACGTGGGGCACTACGTGCCGCAGGGCTCCGCACTCGACCGAGAAGCCTATCTGCGCGGAACGAGCGTGTACTTCCCGGGCCGCGTGCTGCCGATGCTGCCGGAGCAGCTCTCCAACGGCGTGTGCTCGCTGCGCCCGGACGAGGACAAATTCACCATGAGCGCGCTGATGGATGTGGACGATGCGGGCCATGTGGTGCACACGCGTCTGCTGCGCACGATCACGCGCTCCAACGCGCGGCTGGTGTATGACGACGTGAACCGGCTCTTCGACGGCGACGAGACGCAGAAGGAGCGGATGGCGGGGCTTGAGGACACGCTGCTGTCCATGCGCGAGCTGGCACGGCGCATCCGCCAAAAGAGGCAGGAGCAGGGCGCGATTGACTTTGACACGGACGAGCCGAGGTTTGTGCTGGACGAGGCGGGCGAGCCGGTGGAAATCGCCAAGCGGGCGCGCGGCGAGGCCGAGATGATGATCGAGGACTTCATGCTCACGGCGAACGAGGCGGTGGCGGGGTTTGCCAAATCGCGCGGCGTGCCGCTGCTCTACCGCGTGCACGAGAAGCCGGATCCGGAGAAGCTGGACACGCTCAAGGACTTCCTGAGCGGCATCGGCGTGGACACGCGCGGCCTGCGCCACAACGCGAAGCCGGGCGATATCCGCGCGGTGCTGGAGCGCACGCGCGAGACGCCGGAGTTCAGCGTCGTGAGCACGCTGGCGCTGCGCAGCATGCAGAAGGCGCGCTACGATGTCAATCCGCTGGGCCATTACGGCCTGGCGATGGAGGACTACTGCCACTTCACCTCGCCGATCCGGCGCTATCCGGACCTGATTGTCAGCCGCGCGCTGACCGCAGTATTGAAGGGCGGCCGTCCGGCGCTGCACGGCGACGCTCTGGCGGATGCGGCAGTGCGCAGCTCGGACTGCGAGCGCGCGGCGGCAGAGGCTGAGCGCCTGGCGGACAAGCTGATGATGGCGCGCTTCATGCACGGGCATGTCGGCG
>JBJEUI010000196.1:0-1763 GCA_051883755.1 Candidatus Ventricola sp. | reverse complement strand
ACCGGCGTGTCCTTCAGCGGCGTGGGCATGTACCTGAGCGAGCTGCTGGACGACCTGCGCGCGGCGCGCAGCGAGCAGCGCGAGGAACGCGCGGCGCTGCGCGAGAGCCGCGAGGAGGAGGCGCTGCGCCGGGAGACAGAGCGGGCCGAGCAGCGCGAGGCGCGCCGCCTGGAACGTGAGCGTCAAGCGGCTGAGGAGAGGGAGCGCCTTGACAATGAGGCGAAGGCTGGCCTTCATGACGAGGAAATCACGGACGTACAGCCGGCGGCGGAAAAGCCTGTGCGCAAACGCAAGGCCAGGCCTGCGCCGGAGGCGGTAAAGCCGCAGGAACCCGCGCAGGACATGCCGCCGCTTCAGGCGGAGAGCGCCGGGCGGCAGCCGGCTCAGCGGACCGCACCGCAGACGCACAGGCGCGCGGCGATCCGCGAGGACATGCCGCTGTACATCGAGCGGGATGAGGAGTTCACCCGCGAGAGCATCGAGACGCGCACGGAGCCGCACGGTCCGAGGCGCAGGCACAGCTTCACGATGCAGGAGGCGGAGAATGCGTTCCTCTACGGCATGAACAGCGCGGGCCCGGCGCCTGCGCAGGAGCCGGCATACGGTGAACCTGCTGAGCCCGGCTGGGAGGCTGAACCGGCTTCGGCAACGGCGTATACGCAGGAGGCGCCGTCCTATGGACAGGAAACGCCGGTTTACGCCGCGTATTCGCCTGCGGATCAGCCGGATGAGGCGGCGCAGCGGGAATTGCCTGCGGACGACGGCGAGGAGGACGAGCCACAGGAGGCGGTGCCGTTCTGGAAGGCGAATCCGGACATGGTGATTGAACACGATGCGGCGCAGGACGACGGGGCGATTGTGCGCGATGCCATGGAGCAGGACGAGCCTGTGACCCCGCTGCCGATGCACCGCGCGGCCATGAATGAACCGCCGGCGAACGTGATCGGCGCGGGCGAGGGCGCGCTCTCCACGCCGCTGTCGCGCTCCATCGCGGCGGCGCAGGCGGCGGCCAACCGGGATGTGCCGAAGGTGCAAAATGTGCTGGCCGCGCAGGAAGCGGCGGCAAAGGACGACACGATCGTGCAGCTTCGCGGCACGCGCCTGGACGGCACGCCGCTGGTGATGCCCAAAAAGGACGCGCACGAAGCGCCGAAGGTCGAGGGCCCGGCCTACGTCTATCCGCCGATCGACCTGCTGAACAGGACGAACAGCACGCAGGATCCGAACATCAATGCGAAGATCCAGCAGGGCGCCGCCAAGCTGCTGTCCACGCTGGAGAGCTTCGGCGTGCAGGCGAAGCTGACGCACGTCACGCACGGCCCGGCGATCACGCGCTACGAGCTGCAGCCGGCCCCGGGCGTGAAGGTTTCGCGCATCGTGAACCTGGTGGACGACATCGCGCTGAACATGGCGGCCGACGGCGTGCGCATCGAGGCGCCGATTCCCGGCAAGCCGGCGGTTGGCATCGAGATCCCGAATGAGAAGATCGAGACGGTCTCGCTGCGCGACGTGCTGGAAAGCCCGGAGATGATGCGCGAGAAGTCCCCGACGGCGGTGGCCCTGGGCAAGGGCATCTCCGGCGCGCCGGTGGTGGCGGACATGGCCAAGATGCCGCACGTGCTCATCGCGGGCGCGACCGGCTCGGGCAAGTCCGTGTGCATCAACACGATCATCAACTCGATCATCTACCGCGCCTCGCCCAGGGAGGTCAGGCTGATCCTGATCGACCCGAAGGTCGTCGAGCTGTCGGTGTACAACGGCAT
>JBJEUI010000195.1:15816-39445 GCA_051883755.1 Candidatus Ventricola sp. | reverse complement strand
GGCCGACGGCCAGCATCTGCTGCTCGCCGCCGGAGAGCGTGCCGGCCAGCTGCCACTCGCGCTCGCGCAGGCGGGGGAAGCGGCGGTAGATGTCCTTGATGCCCTCCTCAATCTCGTCCTTGTCCTTGCGCAGGTAGGCGCCGATCTTGAGGTTTTCCTTGACAGTGAGGTTCGCAAACACGCGGCGGCCTTCCGGCACGAGTGCGATGCCCTCGGCGACGATCTTCTGGGAGTTCAGGGAGGTGATGTCCCGGCCCATGAAGTTGATGCTGCCGTCGCTGGGCTTCACCAGACCGGAGATTGCGCGCAGCGTCGTCGATTTGCCCGCGCCGTTCGCGCCGATCAGGGTGACGATCTGACCCTGGCGCACGTCGAAGCTGATGCCCTTGAGCGCCTCGATGCCGCCGTAATTGACTTTCAGGTCCGTGACCTTGAGCATAATCATTCTTCATCCACCCCCAGATACGCCGCAATGACGGCGGGATTGTCGCGCACTTCCCTGGGCGTGCCCTCCGCGATCTGCTTGCCGAAGTCGATGACATAGATGCGGTCGGAGATGCCCATGACCAGCTTCATGTGGTGCTCGATCATGAAGACCGTCAGGTTGAATTTGTCCTTGATCTCCTTGATGAACACGCCCAGCTCCTCGGTTTCCTGCGGGTTCATGCCGGCGGCCGGCTCATCCAGCAGCAGGAGCTTGGGGTGCGTGGCCAGCGCGCGCACGATCTCCAGACGGCGCTGCTGGCCGTAGGGGAGCGAGGTGGCCAGCTCATTGGCTACGCCGTCCAGGCCCACGATCCGAAGCAGCTCCATGGCTTCCTCGCGCATGGCCTTCTCCTCCCTGAGGTTCAGGCGGAAGGTGGCGGTGAAGACGTTGCTGGTGCGGCGCATGTGCATGGCAATGAGCACGTTGTCAAACACCGTCTGGCTCTTGAACAGGCGGATATTCTGGAAGGTGCGGGCAATGCCCAGCGCGGTGATCTTATCCGGCGTGCGCACGATCCGCCTGGTATACAGGCCGGCGTTTTCGCCCGCATAGCCGCGCTTCATCTTGCCGGAGGGGAAGTTTTCCACGATGGTCTTGCCCATGAAATCCACGCGGCCGTTGGTCGGCTCGTAGACGCCGGTGATGCAGTTGAAGGCCGTGGTCTTGCCCGCGCCGTTGGGGCCGATCAGGGCGACGATCTCGCCCTCATTGATATCCATGGAGAGGTTGTTCACCGCGACGACGCCGCCAAACTGCATCGTCACGTTCTCCACATGCAATACGTTCCGGCTCATCGCCTGGCGCCTCCCTTCGCTTTCTTTGTCCGTTTCTCAACCAGATCCCAGAGCTCGTTTTCGCCCATGATGCCCCGGCGGAAGAACAGCACGATCACCATGATGACGATGGAGAAGACGACCATGCGGAAGCCGGAGCGCAGCAGCGGCACCTTGAAGGTTCCGCCGAAGAGGAACATCTCCGTGTCCAGGAAGCGCAGCCACCACTCGCTGGCGGCGATGAACAGGAAGCTGGCCAGCACGCTGCCGCTGATGGAGCCCATGCCGCCGATGACGACGATGAGCAGGATCTCGTAGGTCATGGAGGACTTGAACGCGTTGGCCTGCAGGCTGCCCTGATACATGGCCAGCAGCGCGCCGCCGATGCCCGCGAAGAAGGAGGAGATGACAAAGGCCATCTGCTTGTGGTGGAAGAGGTTGATGCCCATGGCCTCGGCGGCGATTTCGTCGTCGCGGATGGCCTTGAAGGCGCGGCCGTAGGTCGAGTTGATGAGCAGGACGATGATGCCGATGCAGATGGTGGCTGCGGCGAACACCGGAATGACCGACTTGAAGGTGGGATAGGTCTTGAGCAGGTTGGAGCCGTTGGTGATCGGGCCGAGGGTGTCCCACTGGATGATCGCGCGGATGATCTCTGCGAAGCCCAGCGTTGCGATGGCGAGGTAGTCGCTCTTGAGTCTGAGCACCGGCAGGCCGATCAGCGCGGCAATGAGCGCGGCCAGCGCGCCCGCGGCGAGGATGCCCACTATGGCGGGCACGGTGAAGCCGATGATGCCGCCGTCGTAGTACTGATAGACCGCCGCGCGCTTGGCCATGGGGATGGTGAGCACGGCGTAGGTGTACGCGCCCACGAGCATGAAGCCCGCCTGGCCCAGGGAGAACAGGCCCGTGAAGCCGTTGAGCAGGTTCATGGACACGGCGATGAGCGCGTAGATGGCGCCCTTCTTGAGCACGGTGATGAGCATGGAGCGGCGGCCGAACTGCTGCTCAAGCAGATACAGCACGACGAACATCAGGGCGAGCAGCGCGATGTTGATGAGGTTTTTCGTGGATTTCTTCATACTGCTCACCTCAAACCTTCTCAGAAGTCTTTTCGCCGAACAGGCCGGTGGGCTTGAACAGCAGGATGACGATCAGCAGCGCGAAGGTGAAGGCGTCGGAGAACGTGGTGTAGCCCAGCGCCTTGATGATGTTCTCGCAGATGCCGATGATGAACGCGCCGATGACCGCGCCCGGGATGGAGCCGATGCCGCCGAACACCGCTGCGACGAAGGCCTTGAGGCCCGGCATCGCGCCGACGGTCGGGGTAACGGAGGTGTAGTTGGAGAAGTAAAGCACGGAGCCGACAGCCGCCAGCAGAGAGCCGATGATGAACGTGGTGGAGATGACGGAGTCGATCTTGATGCCCATGAGCTGCGCGGTTTCAAAGTCCTTGGAGACGGCGCGCATGGCCATGCCGATCTTCGTCTTCTGGATGATGGTGACCAGCGCGATGACCAGCAGGATGGTCAGCACCGGCGTGACGAGGGTGACGACCTTGGTCGTCGCCGTGCCGATGGTGATGGAGTTGGAGATCCACGGAATGGTGGGATACTGCTTGGCCAGGCCGCCCGTCACATACCACATCAGGTTCTGCAGCAGATAGCTCACGCCGATGGCGGAGATCATGACGGACATGCGCGGCGCGCTGCGCAGCGGCTTGTAGGCGATGCGCTCCACCGTGAAGCCCAGCAGCACGGTGAGGATGACGACCAGCGGGATGGCGATCTGCACGGGCAGCGCCGTGCACATGTACACCATGAAGAAGCCTGCGGCGGTGAAGATATCGCCGTGGGCAAAGTTGATCAGGCGCAGGATGCCGTAGACCATCGTATAGCCGACGGCAATGAGCGCGTACTGACCGCCTACCGAGATGCCCGAGAGCAGGTAGGGCAGGATTTTGTCAAACATGCTTGAAAACCTCCGTGTTGTGCGGGATGGTTCCCGAATGATTCTTTACTGGCGGAAAACTGCGGGAAAAGCCTGCTGCGCGCACAATGCTGTGCTGCCTCAGGCTTTGGGGGCAGGGGGACGAGCTTTTGGGTCTGCAGAATCCTGCGGCACGCTTTTCCCTGAGATGAAGATGCCGAACCCGCGTGGGGCGCGGGTTCGGCAGGATTCACAATCAGGTACTGAACGGGTCTGTGATTATTCCGCGAGTTCCGCGACGGACTGGGTCTTCACGAAGTCGAACGCGACGGTCTCGGTGTTGGCCTTCTTGATGTAGGCCATGTCCTTGTTGGCGTCGCCGATCTCGTCGAAGGAGATGGAGCCGGTCACGCCGGTGGTGACGACGGTCGGGAGCGCCTCGGCGATGGCCGCGCCCTCGATGGAGTCGGCAGCCTTGATGGCCTCGATGGCGACCATGTACGCGTCATAGCCCAGTGCGGAAACCGCAGCGACGATGTCGTTGCCGCCGTTGTTGGTCTTCTTGTCGGCGTTGGCGTTCAGCCAGGCCTTGAAGCCCTTGACGAACTCGGCAGCCTCGGTGGAGGACTCGTCGTTCTCGTCAAAGAAGGTGGACATGCAGATCGTCAGGCTGGTGCCCTTGGCGGCGTCCAGGATAACGGAGGACTCCCAGGTATCGCCGGCCAGCAGCGGCAGCGCGATGTTCATGGAAGCAGCCTGGTTGATCAGCAGGGAAGCGACGGTGGTGCTGGTCGGGCAGAAGATGACGTCCGCGCCGCCGTTGACCGCGTTGGTCAGGTAAGCGGTGTAGTCGGAGGTGCCTTCGGTGAACTGCTCGTTGATGACGGTGCCGCCCATCTCCTCGAACGCCTTGGCGAAGTAGGTGGCCAGGCCGGTGGTGTAGTCGTCGCCCAGCTGGCTGAGGACGTACGCGGTCTTCGCGCCGAACTCATCCTTGGCGAAGTTCGCCATGACGGTGCCCTGGAACGGATCCAGGAAGCAGACGCGCCAGTAGTAGTCGCACAGGGAGGTCACGCCCGGGTTGGTGCAGGAGCAGCCGATGGCCGGCACCTCGGCGTCGGCGAAGACCTCGCCGCCCGCCATGGACACGCCGGAGCCATAGGAGCCCAGAACGATGGAGACGCCGGCGTCAACCAGCTCCTGAGCAGCAGAGACGGCCTTGTCGGTCGCGGACTGGTTATCGACGATGACCAGCTCGACGTCATAGGTCTTGCCGCCGACCTCGACGGTGGGAACGACGGAGTTGGCATACTCGATGCCGATAACCTCCTGCTTGCCGCCGGCGCCATTGTCGCCGGACGCCGGCTCGAACACGCCGATCTTCACGGTGTCCGCCAGGGCGGAAACGGTCAGCAGGGACATCACAAGAACCAAAGCCAGTGCGATAGTCTTTTTCATTCGGGGAAGCCTCCTTGTAAAGAGTGATAGGAGCATTATACAGAATATTCCAGAGAAATACAACCCTTCTTCACAGAAAAACTGAAGTTTTTGCCTGCGAAAACATCCGAAAATGCATAGATGCCGGAAGGACGATGCTCATTTATGCAACTGACTATTGTATGAACTGCGTTTTCTGCCGCGCGCTAAAGCGGTAAAACGGCATGCCGTCCGCATGAGGGAGGGCGCAGGAGGCTGACTGCACGCGCTGATGCTTGTTCCTTGGCGGTTTTTGTGCTAGAATACAGCATCAATACATGTACGAGGTGTTCAGGATGGCTTCTTTTATGGATAATCTGCGCAGCATGGTGGGCTTGAAGAAAAAGGACGGGGAACCCGGAAAAAAGAAGGAGCCGCTTGACCGCGTCGGTGCGTTTTCGGCGCTGAGCGCGCAGTTCCTCTCCTGCGAGGATGAGGTGCAGAAGGCGGAAATCTGGGAAAAGATGTGCAGGGCGCTGCCCGATACGCTCTTTCTGGCGCCGATGTGCTACGAGGGCGAGGACCCCGGCGCGCAGGTGAACGACCGCGCGCTGCACGCGACCGTCGGCGCAAAGCGCCTGTATGCGCTCAACCAGCACATCGTCACCAACGGCAACCCTGGCTATCGCCTGGCGAAGAAGTCCGACAGCCGCCGCGTGCACCTGCGCACGATCGTCTATCACAAGACGAAGGAGGAGTGGGTGCCGCTGTTCACCGACTTTACCAAGCTGCTGCCGGTGTTCGGCCAGAAGTCCCGCGTGACCGTCATCTCCTTTGACGAGGCGCGCCAGATGGCTAGGCCCTACAGCGGGCTGGTCGTCAATCCGGGCAAGGAGGCCATCAAGCTTGCGCAGAGCGAGCTGAAAAAGGTGAAGTAATCAGAAATCTCAACAGATTAAGAGCCGCCGGTTCCGCGTGATGATGCGCAGGCCGGCGGCTTTCATGATATGCGCGTTTACTTGTCCCAGTCCTCGTTGATTCTCATGCCCGGCCGGTAGTACAGCTTGTCCTCCTCGGTGATTTTGCGCATCACGCGGCAGGGCACGCCGGAGGCGACGACGTTGTCCGGGATATCGCGGGTGACGACGCTGCCCGCGCCGATGACGCTGTTCTCCCCGATGGTCACGCCCGGCATGATCGTCACGTTGGAGCCGATCCAGACGTGGTCCTTGATGACGACCGGCAGGGAGAACTGCGCGCCCTTGTCGCGGAAGGACGGATAGACCGGATGGCCGGTGGTGGAGATGACGACGTTGGGCGCGAACATGACGTAATTGCCGATGCGGCACTCTCCGTCGTCCACGACGGTCAGGTTGAAGTTGGCGTAGACGTGATCGCCGACGTGGGTGTTGCAGCCGTAGGCGAAGTGAATCGGCGCCTCCATCCACAGGGACTTGCCGCAGGTGCCCAGCAGCTTGCCCAGCAGCTCGCTCTTGCGCTCCACGTCCATCGGGCGGGTGTTGTTGTAGTCAAAGCAGATTTCCTTGGCTGTCTGGCGCTGCTCCTCGATCACCTTTTCATAGGCCTGATCTTCCTCGGACGCATGGCCGAATTCGGCATAGACCTTGCCGGTCTCCATTTGTTCCTTGAGGCTCACGCAGGTTCCCTCCTGTGTTTTTTCATTTTATATATTGTAGCATGTTGCGCGGCGGTATTCAATCACTTGTCTGCTCTGTTTGCGCGTGATATAATGAAATCAATCGATCACAGGAGAGGGGATGAACCCATGACGCACGCGTACTGGGCCGACGCGGCCGAAAAGGATGAAATCGTTGAGTTTATCGATTATGTGTTTTCCAAGGCGCACTGTCCGCACGACTTTGCTACCCTGCTGCCCAAGCTCTATGGCGAGCATGGCGACGGGGCTGCGCATCACTTTGTCGTGCGCGAGGACGGGAAGATCGGGGCGACGGTGCTGGTCTACCCGGTGACGATGCACATCGGCGGAAAGACGCTGACGACGCTGGGCGTCGGCTCGGTGAGCACGCATCCCGGGGCACGCGGCAAGGGATACATGCGCCTGATCATGGACGCCGTGGATGCGCGGGCAAAGGAGACGGGCGCGGCGTTTGCTGTGCTCGGCGGGCAGCGGCAGCGCTATCAGTACTTCGGCTACGATTGCGCCGGTTATCAGCTGCACGGGCAGTTCACGCCGGACAATGCGCGCCATGCGCTGCGGGCGGTCGATGCGCAGGCTTATGACGTGGCGCCCATGACGCAGGCGCATGTGCCGCAGGCTGCGGCGCTGATGCAGCGGCAGGCCTGCTTCTGCGCGCGCAGCGAGGAAGCGTACCTCGACATCCTGCGCTCGTGGAACAACGAGCCGTTTGCGCTGCTCAGGGAGGGCAGGCCGGTCGGCTTCGGCGCGCTGCGCAAAAACGAAGGAAGCTGCCATCTTGCGGAGCTGCTGCTGCTGGAGGATGAGGCGGATTTCCCTGCGGCGATGAAGCTGCTGAGCGCGCGCTATGGCGTGCTCACCCTCTGCGCTGCACCGTGGCAGCGGCAGCGGGCGAGGTGGATGGCCTCCGTCTGCGAGGAGTATGCCGTTCAGCCCAACCATCAGTTCAAATTCTACGATGAGAAGCAGGTGCGTGCGGCATGCGCGGCGCTGGACGGGTTCCTGCCGATGGAACTGGCGCTGCCGGTTTGCGTGATGCCGGCGGACTGCGTGTGACGGCTGTGCTTTCGCCGGCAGAAGACTTCATATTCATGCATACGGAGGCGTGAGAATATGATCCTGCAAACCCAGCGGCTGCTCCTTCGCCCGTGGCAGGAAACGGATGCGGAGAGCCTGTTTGAATATGCAAAGGATCCGGATGTCGGGCCGATTGCCGGCTGGCCTGCGCACAAGCGCATGGAGGACAGTCTTGACGTCATTCGGCATGTTCTGCAGGGCGCGGAGTGCTATGCCGTGTGCCTGAAGGAAGACAACAAGGCGATTGGCGCGGTTGAGCTGATCCTGCATGATCGCTCCCAAACGGCCTGGAGCGGCGACGAGTGCGAGCTGGGCTACTGGCTGGGCAAGCCCTTCTGGGGCAAAGGCTATATGCCTGAGGCCGCCGGTGAGCTGCTTCGCCGAGGCTTTGAGGAGCTGGGCATGACGACAATCTGGTGCGGCTATTACGATGGAAACAGGAAATCGGCGCGTGTACAGGAAAAGCTGGGGTTTATGCATCATCACAGCGGCGTTGTGGATGTGCCGCTGATGGGAGAAAAACGAACCGAGCACATCAATGTCATGACGAGGGACATGTGGTCAGGGCGCAGATGAGCTGCTGCGTGAACGAAAGAATACCATTCGCCGTCTCAGAAAACAGGAGGAAGGCTGTTCGAGCTTCGGACAGTCTTTTTTGATGCCCGGGCGCATACGCTTGAAGGCAACAGGATGGACAAAGGGAGGGACGGCGCGTGGAACTGAAGCTGACGCGAGAGACGCTGCGCTTTGAGAGATTGGTGAACCGCGGCGAGGAACAGGTGACCATCGAGGGCGAAGCGACGCTGCCGGGCAGCATGCGCGACGCCGTGACCGTGCTGAGCGTGCAGGCACAGACGCACCTGAATGACACGCAGGCGGGGAATGGGGAAGCCGGCGTGCGCGGGCGCGTGTGCTTTCAGGTGCTCTATACCCAGGGTGATCTGACCCGCGTGCGCGCGCTGGAGACGAGCTGCGACTTTACGCATACCATGCCGCTCGCCGGGGTGACGCCCGCCATGCGCGTCTGTGCCTGCGCATCGGTGCAGGAGACCGAGGGCATTGCCAACAGCGGACGCATGACGCTGCGCGCGCTGCTGGGCGTGCAGACGGAGGCGTTTGAGACCGTCGAGCGCGAGCTTGTCACCCGGGCGGAGGACATGGACGGCGCGGATGGGGACAATCTGCAGACCAGAATGCAGACGGTCGCGTTCTGCGTGGGCCAGATGCTTGGCGAAAACAAGACCCTCGTGCGCGAGGAGTTTGATCTGCCGGCCAAGCTCGAGGTGGGGGACGTGCTCAGTGCGACAGCCTCGGCCGCGGCGGGCGAGCTCTCCGGCGGCAACGGACGCATCGGCGTATCCGGTACGATCGAGGTGCGCGCGCTGCACCGGCCTAAGGAGCCGGGCGGAGCGATGGTGACCACCGTGCACGAGCTGCCGTATGACCTGACGATCGATACGCCGCAGCTAGAGGACGGCGCGCAGCCGCAGGCTGAAGCGGAGGTCATCGATGTGATGGCCGACTCGGTGGAGAACGACAAGAGCCGCACGCTGCGCGTGGAGGCCGAGGTGCGCGTGAGGCTGCGCCAGTGCCGGCAGCGGCAGGTGGAGCTGCTGGAGGATCTGTACAGCCTCAGCGGGCCCGCTCTGGAGCCGATGACAGAGACGCTTGACGTGCATACATTTGAGGAGCATGCGGACGTGCGCGAGAGCACGCGCCTGCAGGTGACGATGCCCAAGGATTCGCCGCCGATCGGCACGGTGCTTGCCAGCTTTGCGCAGCCGACGATTACAGCCATCACGCCGTCGGGGCGCCGGCTCGATGCGGAGGGCGTGATGGGCGTGACGGTCATCTATCTGCCGATGGACTCCGATATCCCGGTTTCCGTGCGCACGCGCGAGCCGTTCATGATGACGTTCCCGGTCGAGGCAGGCGAGGATGCGCGCGTACAGGCATATCCCATCGAGACGATGACCGGCGCGACAACCAGCGACCGGGCGGAGCTGCGGTGCGTGCTGGGCCTGCACGTACGTCAGCATGGCGTGAAGCGGATTCAGGGCGTGACGGACGTGATCGAACACCCGCAGGAGCGGCAGGAGCGAGGCTTTGTGCTCGTCTGGCCGGCGGCGGGCGAAACCCGGTGGGATACTGCACGCAGGCTGCGCGTTGCGCAGAGCGATCTGCGCCCGGCGGGCAAGAGCGCGCTGCTGGCGTTCAGGCGGTAAGCTGCGGATCAAGGAGGCTTCTTCGCGCAGGTGAGGAAGCCTCCTTGGTTTATGTTTAGGATTTGAAAAAAGAGGGTTGACAAATACGGGGGGCTGTCATATAATAGTTCTGCTGGTTCGAGCAGACTGGAGAGATGGCCGAGTGGTTTATGGCGCTGGTCTTGAAAACCAGTGATACCGAGAGGTACCGGGGGTTCGAATCCCTCTCTCTCCGCCATTTCAATTTCATATAGGCAGGTCTTGCAGAAGTACCCAAGAGGCCGAAGGGGCTCCCCTGCTAAGGGAGTAGGCTGCGTGAAGCGGCGCGAGGGTTCAAATCCCTCCTTCTGCGCCAGAAAAGAGACTTTGATTCGTCAGAGTCTCTTTTATTATATGAGAAAGAAGAGGAAGAGGGATTTGAACTGGCCCGGGAGTGAAAGACAGCCCAGTGAGCTGTCTGAGCCGGGCTGACCGAGGAGCGTCGAGCGACGAGAGCAAATCCCTCCATCTGCGACAAAGGGGCCGTCAAGTCTTAGCTTGACAGCCCCGGTTTTCTTTATTCAACCAGCGTATACGGGTTTTGATACACCTTGTTTTCCTCGAGTTCCACCCCTGCGTCGCTGAACAGCTCCTCCACCGTCACGCAGAGGATGCCGCGCTCGGCAAAATCGCGCACGATTTCTTCGGTATATTCCGGGCTGCCGGGATTGAGATCGTGCAACAGGATGATAGCGCCGTCTTTGGCCAGGCGGATGACGCGATCGGCAATCTGGTCATAGTGCTTGTTGCCCGAATCGCCGCTCGCCAGCGACCATTGGATCATCGGGTAGCCGATCTCCCGATTGACATAATAGCGGAAATCCCCGCCGGGCGCGCGCATCAACGTCGGCACGATCCCGGTAATCTCGCCGAGAATATCGATCATCAGCTGCTTTTCCTTCTGCGCGTCGCCTGGATGCATCTCCTCGGTGTAGCTGTGCGAATACGAATGGCTTTGAATGGAATGCTTGCTGTCCTGCTGGCGCAGCAGGATGTCCCGGTTGCTTTGGCAGCGCTTGCCCACGACAAAGAACGTCGCCTGCGCGCCGTAGTTGCGCAGCTGGTCGAGCACACCGCGCGTGGTGCCGCGCGCCCCGCCGTCGTCGAACGTCAGCGCGACCATCCTGTAGCGCGAATTGTCCGTCTGGCGCAGGCCATAGTCCGTCATCATGCCGCGCAGCTGCGCATAATACAGATGCACATGCAGAAGCGACGCCCTGCCCGGATAGAGCAGGTCCGCCCGATAGGTCAGCGTCATGCGCGCCGCGCCGAGCGTGAAGGGCGCGCTGCGGATGCTCTCTTCGCTCAGCAGCGACTCAAGCGCTGCCGCATCCGGCTCGACGCCCGGAAATGCCGCGTTCAGCTGCGCGCGGATTTCCTCAGCGATGTACGCATACGCGCCGCTGTCTTCCCGGATGAAATCCGAAAGCGAAAGCTGCCGCCCGTCCTCCATATCGTATACCCGTGTCTCATAGTCCACGCTCAGCTGCTCCTTTTCCCGGGAGACCTCCGCTGTTGCCAAAAAGCTGAGCACGCTGTCGCCTGAACGGGATATGACCGCGCCCACATCCAGATAGGAGGGAATGGTCACGCGATCCAGCGGGAGATTTGCCTCGTTCTGCGCTGCCATCCTGTCAATCAGCAGGCGCAGCTCTTCATCCACCGCGTCAAGCGCCGTGTCGGGGTATACGCATTTGATGTAGATGTCCTTTGCGATTTCCCGGGTCTGCGTTTGCTGCGTAAACCGGAGCGCCGGGGGAAACTCGCTGACAAATTCTTGTTCCTCTTGCGCGGCGGCCCACATAGGAAGACACACAAGCGCCGCCGCGATCAAACGATGCCATTTCATGGAAGGCGTTTTCCTTTGCTGTCATATTTTGAAGGTCAAGTAACCCGAATATTATCCGTCAAACCGGCCGGCATGTCAAGCGCCGCCGAGAGAATTGCAAATGGCTGCAGAAAAACCACCCTCCTGCGGCGTGAGGGTGGTTTGATGGTGTTCCGGCGATCAGGCCTCCTGAATCCACACGGTCATTTCGCCTGCGCTGCGGTTGCTCCAGGCGTAATACGGAATGGCGCGCAGGGTGACGGGCGTCTGCACCGGCTCGTCTTCGCTGTAAAGCGCCGGCGCGGGCTGCAGGCGCAGACCATCGGTCTCCAGCACCGTCACGCCGCCGAGCAGCGCCGGATCATGCGGGAGCACGCGCACCTCGGCGTCCCTGAGCAGGCGCAGGCAGGAGAGCTCCTCACCGTTGTCCTCGCTCTCCAGGCAGTAGATGACCGGCCCGCGGGCAAGCGCAGCGCGTCCGGCGGCGTCGCGCACGCGCGGATCAGCATGGAGGCGGCGAACGGGCATGTCAAAGTCGATGCGGACCGTGTCGCCGGCCAGCCAGCTGCGCGAAATATACGCATAGCCGAAACGAATCTCGGGAGAGACGGCTTCGCCGTTCACGCTGAAGCGGACGTTTCTGGCATAGCCGGGGATGCGCACGGCGAAGGTGAACTCGGGCGTGTGCACGGCGGTCATGGTATAGGCGGCGCCGCCCGTCCAGGGCATGGAGGTGGACAGGGAAAGATCTGCGTGCCGGGTCTTTCCCTTGCTGCCGACAAACAGGTGCGCGTAGAGCGTGTGCTCATCCTCGGAGTAGAGGTAGCTGCCCAGCGAGGTGATGAGCCGGGCGAGGTTCGGCGGACAGCAGGCGCAGGCGTGCCACTTGGGGCGAACCGGGAGCACGTGCTTGTGCGTGGCCAGCCTGCCGGAGATGCGGGGATGTACCTCGAGCGGGTTGACGTAAAAGAAGCGGGTGCCGTCCAGCTGCATGCCGGCGAGCGCGCCGTTGTACAGCTCCAGCTCGAGAATGTCGCCGTAGACGGCGCGCGGCTCCAGCTGCAGCAGGTTGCTGGCAAAGAACGCCATGGCGACGGAGGCGCAGGTTTCGCCGTAGGCCGTGTCGCCGGGCAGGTGATAGTCGTCCGTAAAGGCTTCCAGATGCACCGTGGAGCCGATGCTGCCGGTGACGTACATCTGGCGCTGGGTGATGGCGTCAAACATCCGGCGGCAGGCTTCGGCCATCTCGCTGTCGCCCGTCACTGCGGCGGCGTCGGCCATCGCGGCGAGCATGTACACCTGACGCACCGCATGGCCGCGCGGCTTCTGCTGCCTGCGCACGGGCACGTCGCTCTGGTTGTAGATGTTGTCGGCCGGGTCCATGCCGTAATCGCCGAAGGCGAAGCCGCGCACCTCGTCCGGCGTATGCTTCTGAAAGAACTCGGGGTCCTGACCGCGCAGGTTCAGAAAGCGCATAGCGAGGTCACGGTGGCGCACATCGCCGGTGACGCGGTACAGCCGCAGAAGCGCCAGCTCGATTTCCTGATGGCCGGGGATGCCCTCCGTGCCGTCCTCGCCGAAGCGGGCTTCGATGTGATCGACCAGGCGCAGCACAATCTCAAGCAGCTCGTCCATGCCTGCGGCTTCGTGCAGGGCGACGGCAGCCTCGATGAGGTGGCCCGCGCAGTAGAGCTCGTGGCACTCGAGCAGATTCGTCCAGCGGGGGATGTTGTGCTTGACGGTGAAGTAGGTGTTGAGGTAGCCGTCAGGCTGCTGCGCGCGGCCCACGAGCGCGACGATGTCCCGCACGCGCGCGGCGAGCGCCTCGTCCGGCTGAATGCACAGGGAATAGGCGGCGGCCTCCAGCCATTTGGCGACGTCGCTGTCCTGGAACACCATGCCGTAAAACTCGCCCTGCTGCTCGCCGGCGGCCATGCGGAAGTTCTCAATGGCATGGGACTTGGCCGCGCCGGGCACCTCGTCGCGCAGAATGCGTTCCATATAAGGAATGGTGACATCAGTCATGAGCTTTTGCCGGGAAGCCCAGAAGCCGTCCTCGAGGACGACCTGCGGGAGCGGTACCTTCGTGATCGCTGAATCCATCGCAATCCCTCCGTAACTGGTTGCCGCTGCGGTCAGCAGCGTGAAAGATCGGGAAGCTTCTCCGGAAACCGGGGCCGGCCCTCGGCGCCGCAGCTGCCGCGGCAGACGACATGGGGCCGGAAGGTGATGTGCTGAGCGGGCATGTCGTCGTGATGAATGCGCCGGCGCAGCAGCTCGATGCCGCTGCGTGCCATCGCGGGGATATCGTAGCCCACGGAGCAGATGGGCGCGGGAATGGGGAGAATCCCCTGAATGTTGTCAAAGCCGATGACGGCCAGGTCGCCCGGGATGGACAGCGCTTCGCGCTGAAGAATGCTGACGGCGATCCAGGCCTCCATGTCGCAGAACACGAACACGCCGGTGACGCCGCTCTCGTGCCAGGCGGTCAGCTGACGGCGGACCTCCTCGTCGCCGGTGCAGCGGGCGATCTGGCCGTTTTCCCTCGGAATGCCGCATTCGTCCAGCGCGCGCAGAAACCCCTTCGTGCGCCATTCGCTGCTGCCCACCACGTCAAAGCTGCTCAGGAAGCCCAGACGCGTATGCCCGGCTTCGATCAGGTGCTTGGTGGCCAGACAGGCGCCTTCCTCCTCGCCGCAGACGACCCAATCGTCCTCCGGCGAGCTGAGGTGCCGGGCCATGAGCACATAGGGGACGCCTGCGGCCTTCATGCGCACAATGGTGCGCTCCGAGCCGCGGCAGGGGAAGAGCAGGATGCCGTCCACCTGGCGGCTGATCGCGGTTTCCACCATCTGCAGCTCCAGCTCCGAGTCGTCCCTGGAGCAGAAGATGAACAGGGAATAGCCGAATTCTGCGGCGACGTCCTGGATGGCGTCGGCCATGACGCCGTAGTAGGGGTTGCTCATGCCGCCGACGATGACGGCCAGCGTCTTGGTCCGCCCGGAACGCAGCGAGGAGGCCATCTGATTGCGGATGTAGCCCATTTCATCGGCGGCCTGCTGGATGTATTCGCGGGTGGCGGCAGAGATGTCGCTTTTGTTTTTCAGCGCACGGGACACGGTATTGACGGTAAATCCCGTACGGTCTGCAATGTCCTGCAGGGTGCAGCGACGGGGCTTTTCTGCTTTGAGCATGGTCGTTCCTTCCGCAGCATAGAGAATGATCTGTCCCTATTCTACATGAACGGGCAGGAAATGTCAATTTCATTGTTGACATGGATAAAAAACCGTGCTATAATTTCAACAGATGATAACATTAACGTTAATGTAAAACGCGAATGTTTGATAGAAGTGGTAAAATATATGGGACGGAGTGCCCGCGGCCGAGCGGACGCGGCGCCTGCACATGATCCGGTTTGACGAAGCATGGATAAGGTGCTTCTCAAAATAAAGAAGGAGGTTTTCGTTATGAAGAAAATCGTTGCCCTGGCTCTCGCGCTGTGCATGATGGCGGCTGTTGCCGTCGGCTACGCTGAAGCCACCAAGCTCACGGCCTGGACGTTCATCGCCCAGCACCAGGAGTATTATGAGGGAATGGCCGAAAAGTGGAACGAGCTCCATCCGGACGAGCAGATCGAGATCGAAGTTACCACCCTCGGCTACGACGACATGCACAACAAGATGAAGGTTGCGCTCCAGTCCGATCAGGGCGCGCCGGATGCCTGCGACGTGGAGCTGGGCCAGTTCCCGAACATCCTCGCCTATAGCGACAAGCTGGTTGAGCTCGACTCCTACATCGAGCCGCTGAAGGACGACATCGTCACCGCCCGCCTGGAGATTTACTCCAAGGACGGCCACTACTACGGCATGCCGCTGCACGTCGGCGCGATGGTTGCGTACTACCGCGTTGATCTGCTGGAAGCGGCCGGCGTGGATTACACCACCATCAAGACCTGGGACGACTGGTATGAGGCCGGCCTGAAGGTCAAGGAAGCCACCGGCGCCTGGATGGGCACCGTGGAGACCTCTACCCAGTGGGTCGCCACCCTCATGCTCGGTCAGCAGGGTACGGACTGGCAGAAGGACGGCGAAGTGCTCGTGAACACCGAGGCTGTCGCCAAGGTCGTTGACACCCAGAAGAAGTGGCTCGAGGCCGGCATCTGCGAGGTCTGCCCGGGCGGCCAGCCGGATACCGAGGAAGGCAAGGCCTACATCGCCAACAACGACATCGCCTGCGTCGTCATGCCGTTCTGGTACATGAGCCGCTTCACCGGTGAAATCGGCGAGGCTCGCGCCAACCAGTACGTCGTCGCGCCCTGCCCGGTCTTTGAGGAAGGCCAGATCCGCTCCGTCGGCGCCGGCGGCACCGGCACCGTCATCTACAAGAACGGCGCGAACGCCGACCTGGCTGCCCGCTTCTTCACCTACGCCAAGATCTCCGACGAAGGCAACCGCTACGTCTGGAACGTGCTGGGCTTTGACCCGGTCAACAAGGCGGTCTGGGAGGACGAAGCCCTCATGAAGAACGACGACAACGCGTTCAACAAGTACTTCATCGGCTACCCGGTTGACGGCCTGCTGCCGATTAAGGACGAAATCGGCGCCATGATCTCCAACGAGATCAGCCCGACCATCAGCAGCTACCTCGGCTCCACCCTGTGGAACGAAGTGTATGTTGACGGCGTGGATACCGCTGAGGCCCTTGAGGCTGCTCAGGACGCCATCGAGAGCGACCTGTTCTAAGGAACAGCGCTGCTGGTTTGAGTCGGCACTGAAAGCTTGCGGATGGGGGCATGCCCCCATCCGTTTCCTGTATCTGTCCGCTTCAGGAGGCGGACGGATGCCCTGCTCATGAATTCGCGCCGCGTAATGGCGCAACAGAAAGGGGACCTGCGGGATGCAAACCAAAACCATGACCCCGTTGACCAGCCGCAACAAATGGAAAAAGACAGCGTATCTGCTGGTGATTTCCGCCGTGCTGCTGGTGCTCGGCCTCGCCGCCATGTTTACCCTGGGCACAGCCTCGCTGCGATATGACGCGGCGTATGACAGCGGTGCGGATCTGTCCGCGTACTACTTCGCGCCGCTGGCAGAGGGCGAAAGCTACAGCGCGCTGCAGAGCCTGTGGCTGGCGATTGCGCGCCACAGGATGATTCCGATTCTTGCGGCCGTGCTGGTGTTTGTGCTGTTCGTGGCGGTTAACCGCGAGCTGCTCTACTCGCAGAATATCGCGCCGTACGTGTTCGTGCTGCCGTTCCTTCTGACGTTCGCCGTGTTCTTCGTTTATCCGCTGATCTCGACCGTCATCATGAGCTTCCAGGAGATCAAGGGCTCCGGCACCACATGGATCGGCCTGAAGAACTACCGCGACATGTTCGCCAACAAGAACTTCTGGATCGCGGTCAAGAACTCCATGCGCTACATGGTGCTCACCTGCGCCATCCTGATTCCGATGCCGCTGGTGCTGGCGTACCTGCTCAATTCCAAAATGATGCCCCGGCGCGTGGCGGACGTCTTTAAGACCGTCTCCTATATGCCGGTGCTCTGCTCCGTCGTTGTGGCCGGTATCATCTTCCGCATGATGTTCTCCGAGCTGAACGGCGCCATGATGAACCAGATCCGCGCCGCGCTGGGCTTGCAGCCCATCGCCTGGCTCAAGGGCGAATGGACGAGTATGTTCGCCATGGTGCTGCTGTGTATGTGGCGCTGGACGGGCATGAACATCCTGTACTATACGGCCGGCCTCAAGTCCATCTCCAACGACCTGTATGAGGCGGCTGAAATCGACGGCGCGAACGAGTTCCAGAAGTTCTGGAACGTCATCCTCCCGCTGCTCAAGCCGACGACCATCTACGTGCTGACGATCTCCATCTACGCGGGCCTGTCCATGTTTACCGAGAGCTACATGATCTTCGGCACCAACAACTCGCCCAAGAACTACGGCCTGACGATCGTCGGCTACCTGTACCGCTATGGCTTCGAGAAGGTCGACAAGTTCGGCTTCGCGTCCGCGGTCGGTCTGGTGCTGCTGGCCGGCGCGATGGTGATCACCGTCGTGCAGCTGTTTGTCACCGGCACCATCGGCAGGAAGGAGGAGAAGTAAGTGATGAAGAAGGAAAAAGAGGGCCGCAGATTCTCCATCTCGACGGTCGTGGTGGTCGCGCTCTTCGTGATTCTGGCGTTTCTGATCATCGTTCCGCTGTACGCGCTGCTGCTGGGCACCTTCAAGGGAGGCGCCGAGCTCTTTGTCAGCGGCCTGAACCTCAATCCCACGTGGGACAAGCTGCACCTGAAAGCCTGGCGCTATCTGTTCACCGGCGTGATGAGCGACGGCGCCTACAACCCGCATGATTACTTCACCTGGTACAAGAACAGCCTGTTCATCGTGCTCGTGCAGGGCGGACTGACGCTGCTGCTGTCCTCCATGGTGGCCTACGGCCTCTCCAAGTACAAGTTCAAGGGCCAGAACGTCATGTTCCTGTGCGTGCTGCTGGTCATGATGATTCCGCTGGAAATCCTCATGCTCCCGATGTACTCCCAGATCAACACCATGGGCCTGCGCGACAGCTACGCCGGCGTGATGCTGCCGTTCCTGGTCAGCATGAGCGCGGTCTTCTTCTTCCGGCAGTTCCTGGAGGGCATTCCGGTCGATCTGCTGGATGCCGGACGCGTGGACGGCTGCACGGAATACGGCATTTTCTTCCGCATCATCATGCCGGTTATGCTTCCGGCGTACGCCTCCATGGCGGTCATGGTCGGCATGGGCGCGTGGAACGGCCTGCTCTGGCCGATGCTGGTCATCTCGGACATGAAGAAGTACACCATCCCGATCGGCCTGAACACGCTGTGGTCCCCGTACGGCAACAACTACGACCTGATGATTACCGGTTCCTGCTTTGCCATTGTGCCGCTTCTGGTCCTGTACCTGTTCGCGCAGCGCTTTATCATTGAAGGCATGACGGCGGGCGCGGTCAAGGGCTGATTCAATCCCAATCGGCTGGTTTTACGTAACAAAATACAGCGCATTCATGCGCTTGATTAAGGAGAGCTTCTGCCATGAAAAAAGCGACGATGATTCTTGACCGTGACTATGCCATCGGTCAGATCGATCCCCGCATCTATGGTTCTTTCATTGAGCACCTGGGCCGCGCCGTGTACGGCGGCATCTATGAGCCCGGCCATCCGACGGCGGACAAGTACGGCTTCCGCCGCGACGTGATGGAGATGGTGCGCAAGCTTGATGTGCCCGTGGTCCGCTATCCGGGCGGCAACTTCGTCTCCGGCTTCAACTGGGAGGACTCTGTCGGCCCGCGCGAGAGCCGGCCGCGCAGGCTGGACCTGGCCTGGATGACGACGGAGACCAATGAGGTGGGCCTGCATGAGTTCGCTGACTGGTGCAAAGAGGTGAATACCGAGATGATGTACGCGGTGAACCTCGGTTCCCGCGGCGCCGACGCTGCGCGCAACATCGTCGAGTATGCCAACCACAAGGGCGGCACCTATTGGTCCGACCTGCGCATCAAGAACGGCCGCAAGGAACCGTTCGGCATCAAGCTCTGGTGCCTGGGCAACGAGATGGACGGCCCGTGGCAGATGTGCCACCGCACGGCGTACGACTACGGCTGCATCGCCCGCGAGGCCGGCAAGATGATGAAGTGGGTCGATCCCTCCATCGAGCTGGTGGCCTGCGGCTCCTCGGCGTACGACATGCCGACCTTCGGCACCTGGGAGTATCAGATGCTCACCGAGTGCTACGATCAGATCGACTACGTCAGCCTGCACCGCTACTACGGCAACCGCACCAACAACACGCCGGACTTCCTGGCGCGCAGCATGGATCTGGACGGCTTCATCAAGACGGTCGTCTCCATCTGCGACGCCGTGGGCGGCACCAAGCACAGCAGCAAGAAGATCAACCTCTCCTTTGACGAGTGGAACGTCTGGTATCACTCCAATGAGCAGGATGAGGAGATCAAGAAGGCCGAGCCGTGGGGCGTGGCGCTCCCGCTGCTGGAGGACATCTACAACTTCGAGGATGCGCTCCTCGTCGGCGCAATGCTCATCACCTTCCTGCGCAATGCGGACCGCGTGAAGGTCGCCTGCATCGCGCAGCTGGTCAACGTCATCGCCCCGATCATGACCCGCAACGGCGGCGGCGTCTGGGCGCAGACGATCTACTGGCCGTTGATGCACGCCAGCAAGTACGGCCGCGGCACGGCGCTGCGTCCGGTGATCAAGTCCCCGACGTACGACTGCACCGATTACGCGCAGGTGCCGCTGGTCGATGCGACGGCGACGCTCGCGGACAACGGTGATCTGACCGTCTTTGCGGTCAACCGCAGCATGGACGAGGACATCGAGCTCTCTGCGGATCTGCGCGCGTTCGGCGATCTGGAGATCGTGGAGCACATTGCGCTGCATCATGACGATGTGAAGGCTGTGAACACCGAGGCAAACCCGGACAATGTCGCGCCGAAGCAGGGGCAGGGCGGCACGATGGACGGCGGCAAGCTGACGGTGCAGCTGGAGAAGCTGAGCTGGAACGTCATCCGCCTGCGCAAGCGTTGATTTCTGTACAATTATGCACGGCAGCGCCTGAAGGAGGTACCCTTCAGGCGCTGCCTATTTGTCATGTTCTGCATGACGGATGTGTTGTGCAGTCCTGACAATTTATTGGAAATATTGCAAATATAATATTCATAATATTGACAAAGTTGGAATATAAACGTATAATAATGTTCAATGAAGATGGGGTGGTTTTTGCCCTGCAGCCGATGATGCACGGTGAAAATGGTCATCAAACCATGAATGATTTTGCATAGAACTGCGTGCAGGGGCACAGCCGCATGAAGAACGCTGGGAGGAGACCATGAAGGACAAGGAGCTGAAGCGTCTGAGCAGAGAAGAGCTTCTGGAGCTGCTGATTGAAAAAACCCGGGAGAATGAGACGCTTCGCAGTCAATTGGACGAGGCACTTGCCCAGCTTGACGATCGGATGCTGAGGATTGAGAACGCAGGGTCGATGGCCGAAGCGGCGCTTCTGGTCAACGGCGTGCTGGAGGCCGCGCAGCAGGCGGCGCAGCAGTATGTGGAGAACATGCAGGAGCGCTGGCGTGAGCAGGAGAAAACCTGCACGCAAATGGAGGAAGAGAGCAGAGCAAGAGCGGAACGCCTGCTCATGGAAACGCGCCAGCAGTGCGTGAAGACGGAGCAGGAGACGCAGCAGCGCTGCGCGGAGCTTCGCCGCACGGCGGAGCTGGAGGCCAACCGGAAGTGGGACGATCTCTTCGATCAGCTTGAACAGCTTCGCGGCGAGAACGCTCAGCTTCGGCAGATGCTCGGTGAGCATGGGAAAAAGAGGAAATGGAGCATATGAGCAAACCGAAGCGTCTTCGGCGTGCACCGACAGTGGATCAGCTTCAAAATGAGCTTGAACGCGTGCGCAGGCAGAAACGGTTTAGGAAATCTGTAGGCCGCACGATGGCAGCGCTGGTTCTCATCGGCGCGGCAGCTGCGGCATTGGCCTTGTTTGCGCCGGTGCTGAGGGTGCATGGCACGTCCATGTATCCGACGCTGCAGGAAGGCGATGTACTGGTTGCGCTGCGCGGGCTGCCCTGTGCGGCCGGTGACATCGCCGCGTTTTCATTTGAGGATCGGATACTGGTCAAGCGGATCATTGCCGCCTCGGGCGATCTGGTGGATATTCAGGAGGACGGCACCGTCACGGTGAACGGGCAGGCGGAGAGCTATGTGCAGGAACGCGATGCCGGTACGCTGGACATCGATCTGCCCTGCCGCGTGCCAACCGACTTCTGGTTTGTTTTGGGAGATCATCGCGCGGTCTCGATCGATTCGCGCAGCTCCGCCGTGGGATGTCTCACCCAGGAGCAGATGATCGGCAGAATCGTGCTTCGCATTTGGCCGCCGGAGCGGTTTGGACTGCTGACCGGCGATAAGGATACCAGGGAGGAATAAGGATGAAGAAGAGATGGATCGCGCTGGTATTGCTTCTGGCTGTCGTTGCGACGGCCTGGCTGTGCGCTCTGGATACTTTTGCCTGGGATGACGCGAAGGGCGTCGTATATGCATCAAACGGCGAGGCTGAGGCACCGAAGCACGAAACGCCGAAGGACGAAACGCCGAAGGACGAAACGCCGAAGGACGAGACGCCGAAGGACGAGACGCCGAAGGACGAGACGCCGAAGGATGAAACGCCGAAGGATGAAACGCCGAAGGACGAAGTGCCGAAGGACGAGACGCCGGAGGATGAGACACCGGAGGACGAGGAGCAGGATCCACCGGAAGAGGAAGAAGAGGAAAACAGCGGCGAAGACAATGCTCAGCCCGAGTCGACGGAAGAACCGGATGCGGAACCGACCGCAGTACCGGAGGATACGCCGGAGCCGGAAGTGACGGCGACGCCTGACGTGTCGGCAGAGCCGAGCGTGACGCCTGAGCTGACGGCGACGCCGGAGCCGGAGAAGCTGACGATTTCACTGCGTGCTGACCGCAGCTTTGCCTTCGCCTGGGAGGAGACCGTGCATGCCAAGCTGACCGTGCAGGGCGGCGTGCCCGAGTATGACGTCAGCTTCAGCGTGCAGGGCGCGCATGAATCTGTGAAGCTCAGCGAGAGCGGAAGCGCTTCGTTTGACTTTACGCCGGATGGATACGGCGAACATACCATCCGTGCGTCGGTGACCGACGGCAGCGGCCAGACGGCCAGCGCGTCGGTCAGCCTGATTGCGGCCGAGCGCTGCTGGGAGTCCGAGAGCGACTGGAGGCGCTCTGTCTCCGGCGCGAAGCTGACCGGCGACTGGCGCAGGGATCTGGTGGCCGTTGCGGCGACACAGGTCGGCTGGAGCTACAATGAAAAGTGCTTCATGATCGATGATGCGGGGGAGAAGCACTACTATTCCCGCTATGGCGATTGGTACGGCGCGCCGTATTCCGATTGGTGTGCCATGTTCGTCTCGTTCTGTACGCATTATGCGGATATTCCGGAGAGCATCTGCCCGAGGGCCGCAAGCTGCAAGACCTGGAAGGGCGAGATGGAGCGCCTGGGCGCCTATCGGTCGGCGGACAGCGGTTACCAGCCTGAGCGGGGCGACATCGTCTTCTTCTCGCGCTCTGGAAAGAGCGGCCCGTCCCATATGGGCATTGTGGAGAAGGCGGACGGGAATACGGTCTACACGATTGAGGGCAACGTCGGCGGCGTGCGCCGCAAGCAGCACGCGGCATCCGGTGACGGAATCATCGGCTACGGCAGCATGGAAGCCCTGATGGCGCGTGCCGGCAAGCTGACGGATGATGCCGACGGGCAAGACGAGGAAACCGAAGAAGCTGATGTGACGGAAATCAGCGTCATTCCGATGGAACAGACCACGGTCGGTTATACGACCGCGAAGAACGTCAATGTGCGCAGCGGCCCGTCCAAGAATACGAAGCGCGTGACGCAGATCGCCCGGAAGGGCAGCCAGCTGGATGTGCTGGGCACGGCACAGACCGAAGGCGGGCTCTGGTATGCGGTGCGCTTCGATGGAAAGGAAGGCTTTGTCTCAGGCAGTCTGCTTCGTATCGAAGAGATCGCCGAGCCGACGGCAGAACCGAGCACGGAGCCGAGCGCCGAGCCGACGGCTGAACCGAGCGCCGAGCCGACGACTGAACCGAGCACGGAGCCGAGCATCGAGCCGACGGCTGAGCCGAGCGCCGAGCCGACGACTGAGCCGAGTACGGAGCCGACGGCTGAGCCGAGCGCCGAGCCGACGGCAGAACCGACTGCGGAGCCGAGTGCGGAGCCGACGGCTGCGCCGGACGCGGAGACGGGTGACGAGATCGCGGCAGCCGGAAAGAAGATGGTCGGCTATACGATGGCCGGCACCGTCAATCTGCGCAGCGGCCCCGGCACCAACACGGATCGGGTGGCGCAGATTTCCCCGCGAGGAAGCCAAGTGGACGTGCTGGGCACGATTCAGGGCGCGGACGGGCTCTGGTATGCGGTGCGCTATGGCCAGAAGGAAGGCTATGTCTTCGGCGAGCTGCTGCGCATCGAAGAGACGCAGGCATCGTCCGATGAGATGACTGCGGAACCGAGCACCGAGCCGAGCGCCGAGCCGAGTGCGGAACCGAGTGCTGAGCCGAGTGCGGAACCGAGCACCGAGCCGAGTGCGGAACCGAGCGCCGAGCCGAGTGCGGAACCGAG
>JBJEUI010000195.1:0-15716 GCA_051883755.1 Candidatus Ventricola sp. | reverse complement strand
CCGAGCCGAGTGCGGAACCGAGCGCCGAGCCGAGTGCGGAACCGAGTGCCGAGCCGACCGAAGAACCTGAGGCGGAGCCGGAGGAGGAAACGCTCCGCGGCGTGATGGCCTACACAAAGAAGCAGGCCGTGCTCATGCGCGCAGGGGCGAGCGAAAAGAGCGAATGTGTCGGACGTCTGGACAACAAGAATACGGCCGTCATCGTGCTGGAGGATGCAGACGGGCCGTGGTACAGGATTCAGTACGGCGCGCAGCGCGCCTATGTCCACGCGGGCTTGCTCAGGCTCAGCCAGGAGCGCGTCCAGAGCATTCCGACCGCAGAGGAACAGGGTGCTGAATTTGGCTATACGGCGGCTAAGAATGTCAGTGTGTATAACAGGCCTTCCGCCAGCGGCAGCGCTTCGACGCTCAAGAAAAAGGGCACGGAGGTCGTTGTTGTCGACCGCATCGAAAATGAACAGGGCCTGTGGTACGGCATCCAGTATGGCGACAGGGTGCTGTACGCGAAGGCGAGCGATATTGTGCTGAACGGCGAGACTGCGCCTGCGCCGACGGCTGAGCCGACTGCCGAGCCGACGGCCACGCCGACCGCTGAGCCGACGGCCACGCCGACTGCTGAGCCGACGGCCACGCCGACCGCCGAGCCGACGGCCACGCCGACGGCCGAACCGACGGCCGAGCCGACCGCCGAGCCGACAGCCGAGCCGACGGCCGAACCGACGGCCGAGCTGACGGCCACGCCGACCGCTGAGCCGACGGCTGAGCCGACGGCCACGCCGGTCTACTACTGCAACCTTGAGGAGCATACGCACGATGCCGACTGCTTTGGCGCTGAAGGATTTGCTTGCAGGCTGCCGGAGCATGCCCACACCGAGAGCTGCCTGATCCAGCCGACGCTTCCGCCGACGGCGAGCTGGGTGATCAAGCCGACGGCTGCGCCTGAGGCCACGCAGGGCGAGGCGGATGAAGAGCCGACCGTCGAGCCGACGATTGAACCGACGGCAGAACCGACCGTCAAGCCGACGGAAGTGTCCGAAGCTACGCCCAGCGAGGCGGACGAAGACGTGATGGAAGCTGCCGAAACGGAAACCGGCAAAGCGGAGGGCGTTTCTGAAGCTACGCCGGGCGAGGCAGACGAGGAACAGGCGTACTATGTCTATACGGCGCTGAACGGTGCGGTGACCGCATCCGCGATGACCGCCGGCCAGCTCACGGCGCAGGTGATCCCGGAAAGCGACGCGCGATACGAGGAATACGCCGAACTGCTGGAGATGGCTGCAGCGATGCGGGGCGAGGCTGTGTTTGCCATGCAGCTCTATGAGATCGGGTTTGCGGCGGACGACGGCGAAGCTTCTCCTGTGGAAATCGCGCTGCTGCTGGATGCGGCACAGTTTGGCGGCGAGATCCTGCGTGCGGCGCATTATGATGGAACCGGCTGGGAATGGCTTGACTGCACGTATGAGGAGGCGGACGGCGCGGTTGTCCTGCGCTTTGTGACGGACGCGTTCTCCCCGTTTGCCGTGGCGGCGGTGGAGCCGCGCGAGACGGTTACACTGGATGAAAATACGCTTCCTGTGACCGGCCTTAGCGGAATCGGAACGACGTATAACCCGGAGACCGATACGTTCACCACGAATGTGCGCATTGATTTCACGTTTACGACGGATACCGGAAAGCCGGACGCAAAGACAACCTATGTCTACAAGTACCCGGAAGGTATTGTTGTTCCGGACGATATTGTTGCCAAGGGCAATCAGAATCTCTATGACGGAGAAAAGTATGCGGGTACCTATCAGTTCATCAAGAATGATGATGGCACATATTCCGTTCAGATCATCTTTGATTCGGCCTATGTCGCTGATGCCGGCGATACCGTCACCGGTTATGTCCAGTTTGAAGGCTCTTTTAGCAAGGAGGACATGAACCAGAAGGGTGATATTGTCGTCGGCATCGGCGATGCGACTGTTCTCGTGCCTTCTAAAGAAATTACATATCCGAGCGACGAAACCGAAAGCTACAACATCGACATCAGCAAGTCGGGCAGCTGGGAGCGGGACGGCGACACCCTGGTGTACACCGTCTATGTCCGCACGCGGAAGGGCACGCCCGATCTGATCAACTTCACGGATATCATCACCCCGTCCGGCGGGCTGACGCTGGGCACGCCCACGGTGACGGTGGAGGAGGGCACTGCGAGCTATTACTACAAGAGCTGGGATAAGACGTGGGGCGTGACGGACAACAATGACTGGACAGCGGTGAGCGTTTCGCCCAGCTACAGCGACGGAACGCTGACCATGTCCCTGCCTGGGCTGACGGCTGAAGAGTCCACAGATGGTTACGGCAACCCGACTGCCAGAGGCGAGGTCTACAGGATTACCTATACCTATCCGATCACAGAGCAGACGGAAGCCATTGTCTCCGCGGACAACACGGCGACGGTGACGGCCAAGGACGATACCAAGGGCCAGACCGTCAGCGACAGCGACAGCAGCACGGTGCGGATTGACAAGGATTTCAGCCATACGCTGGAAAAGAACGGTCAGGTGGCGTCAGACAAGCCGGGCTACATCAAGTGGACGGTCACGGTCAACAGGAATAACGTGGATATCGCGGGCGCGACGCTGAGCGACCAGATGCTGGGCCTGGTGGAAAACACCCTGACGGATCTCATTGTCTATCCGGCAGAAAACATCTCAGTTGCCACGGGCGAAGACGGCAGGATTGCCAATATCACCTTCATGGCGGATGGAAATGATGTAAACACCGCGACGTATACCCTGACGTACTACACGCCGGTGGAGGAAAGCTGGGACGGCACCACGGTATCCAATACGGCGGTCTTCGATCCTACGCCGGACAACCCCGACGATGAGAACAAGGAAGTCACCTCCAGCGTGACGGTCAGCGGCGTGAAGATGAACAAGTGGGGACAGTTCGACGGCACGACCAATCAGATCAACTGGACGATCACGGTCAACGCCGGCGGGCTGGACATCGCCGGGGCGACGCTGACGGACGCGATGTTTGCCGCGCTGTCGGAAGGCGATTTCATCATCGACCAGACAACCGGATACGAGTGGATCAAGGACGGCGACGGCAAGATCACCGGCATGAAGTTCACCGCGGTCGGAGAGACGAGCGAGAACAGGCAGACCTATACCATCACCTATTCCACGCCTGTGACGAAAAACGAAGACGGAACGACCTCTGCTGTGACCAACAGCGCGACACTCTCGCCGGGCGAGGGCAAGGAAGGAACGGCCATCGGCTCCGAGAGCACCGTCAAGCCGGACGAGATCCAGCTGAACAAGAGCGGCAGCTTTAACGACGTTTGGAATGACGATAACGACCTCATCAACTGGACGATCATCGTCAACAGCAGCCGCCTGAACATCGCGGGCGCAGAGCTGACAGACGAGATGTTCAGCGAGAAGATCGGCGACATCACGGTGACGCGCGAAAACTGGGATACGAACATTGCGGATCAGTACACCATCAGCACGGATGATGCAGGAAAGGTTTCCATTACCTTCAATGCTACCGAGACCGACGGTGAGACTGGCGTGAACACCAACTGGTACACCGTCACCTTCACGACGCCGGCAAGCAAGCAGTGGGAAAGCTACGTGGTCAACAACGAAGCGAAGCTCACGCTGGAGGGCACGGAGGTTCCCGCGTCGGCGGAGGTGACTGTCCCGGCGGACGGCTCCATCGACAAGAGCGTCGGCGAGGCCACGCAGGAAGGCGATAAGCTGATCATTCCGTGGACGGTGACGCTGACCGTGCCCAAGGGCGGTCTGCCCGAGGGCACGACCATCGTGGACGACGTCACGAGGAACCAGTGGGGCAATACCAACGTCAATCAGTGGATGACGCGCAGCCAGGTGACGGCATGGGCGACCAACCTGACCTGGACAGACGACGGGGGCAATGTGGTCAGCGGCACGAATACCTACAATCCGCCGCCGGAGCAGGTGACATTCCTGGCGTCGAACGGGAATACATATACCTATAAGCAGATCAGTGAATACAAGGCGCCTGCGGGAGAAAGCGAGGTCAATTTTGAAGAACTGACCTACACGCTCTTCCAAATCCACTTCCCTGAGACATTGGTTCCGCCGGAGGGCGCGACCAGGCTGACGTTCACCTATTCCACGACGGCCGATATATCGCAGGCTGGTGTCGGCAGGACTGTCTTCTATAATTATGTGAAGGCCGGCGGCAAGGATGATGGCGATGAGTACAACTACTACAAGCCCGGCATGGTCAAGACCGACGGCAACGGACGGACCGACGAAACGGCTGTCAGCAATGACGGCGAGCTGACCTGGAAGGTCAAGGCCAACGTCGGCAGCGGCAACACAAAGCTCACGATCATCGACACCCTGCCCGACGGCGTGTCTCTGGCGAGCCTGCATCTGAGCGGCTGGGGAAACCTGAGCATGGATCTGGCGATTGCGGAGGACGGCACGATTTCCGGCACGGACAGTACCAACCAGTACAGCGTCAGCGGCAGCTATACGAGTGACGTCGTCACGGTGAACATTGTGCCGCAGACAGAGGGCAGCACCATCCAGACCGGC
The DNA here is from genome assembly GCA_051883755.1 of Candidatus Ventricola sp. Lineage (GTDB taxonomy): Bacteria > Bacillota > Clostridia > Christensenellales > Aristaeellaceae > Ventricola. Next base: position 11,130 of record JBJEUI010000195.1, on the reverse strand, counting down.
GCTGAATTCACGCTGACGGTGAACTGCACGGTTGACAACGCGGCCGGCCAGTCCGGAACCCTCACGCTGACCAACCGTGCGACGGTTGAACTGGATGGAGAAGGAATCGGCGAATCCAGCCAGACGCAGGACTGGACCTACCACAGGAATGCGGTGGACAAGTCCGGCAGCTGGGACAACAGCAACCGGATTATGGAGTACACCATCATCCTCAATCCGGGCGGCCAGACGCTGCTGGAGGATTCGGACACGCTGACGCTCGTGGATACGATGAGCTATACCAATCAGGTGTATCTCCAGTGGCCATTCAGCGGCACGTACAGCATCAGCGCCGACCTGATGCAGAGCAGCGTGAAGCTGTATAAGGCGATCTGGGACGAGGATAAGAATGACTGGGTTGCCGGTGAGCCCATCACGGACTGGAGCTGGACGTACGAGAGCAAGACCGGCGAATACGACCATAACCAGCATGACGTGACCAACACCATCACCGCGACGGGCATCCCGGACGGCACGCCGCTGATGCTCCAGTATTCCTACCGCGTCAGCTCTACTGTGCCGGATGAGATGGTGGCGGAAGGTACAAATCAGAAGGTTTATTTTGACCTGAAGTTTACCAACAAAGCGGTGCTGGAGGGCACGGGCCATTCCGACGATAGCTCCAGCAGCGGCATGAAGTGGGAGCATTCCAGCCAATCCGCCGGCGTCACCACGGACAAGAAGCCGCTCGTGTTCTACAAGGTTGAGGCGGGCAACTACAACGTCAGCCTGGCGGGCGCGGTATTCAGCGTCTATGCGTATGACACGACAAGCAACGCCTATGGCGAAACCGCCGTCCTGACCTACACGACTGACGACAACGGCACCTTCCAGATCACCTATGAGGACGAGGACGCAGACAGCAATACGGTCTACCAAACCAACACCCTCTACAAGGTGGTGGAGACCACGCCGCCCGCTGGCTACCGCGTGTCTGACAGTGCGCAGCCCTACTATTTCTACTTCAGCGCAGCGCCTGAAACCGATGGCGAAGCCGATACCACGAACACGCTGCCCAGCAGTCTGCCGGACGGCGCGGTGGATCTTTCCAGCGATTCCAAGACGGTCTACGTCGAGAACGTGAAGAACACGACACAGCTCTCGGTGGAGAAGGTCTGGCTGGACGAGAACGGCGGCGTGGACACCGGCAGCCATGATGCGATCACGCTCGAGCTCTACCGGAGCACGACGAAGTACAATGGCTCCGGCGGAACGGGAGGAAACGTGACGGTCACCATCTCCGTCATGAAGAACGACACGTATAACAGTACGGTGTCGGCGTGTACACAGGAGAATGTGTTTGCATGCAGAAACGGTTCGACACTCACGCTGACGGTCAACACATGGATAACGCCTTCGATATCGGTCAATGGAGTTGCCCAGGAGTATACCAGTACCAGCACGGGGGATTATGGCTCGACCAACTATATCTATCGGATCACGATCTCCGGCGATACGACGATTACCGGTTATGTGTTCAATGACAATGACGGCAGCGTGACCTACGTCTGTGATGGCATTGTCAGCGCCGTTGCCCTGGCCGATGATACGGAAACGGATGAAACGGGCAATGAGTGCCTGAAAACCGTCGTGCTTTCCGGCAGCAACGGCTGGACGGCGACGATCACCGATCTCCCGCTGTCGGCAGCCGGTGAAGACGGAACGCGCGAGGACTACTACTACTATTTCAAGGAGGTGAGCGTTCCCGACGGTTACAGCGTGAGCTACAGCAATGGATCGAGCGGTGTTCAGGAAGGAACGATCACCGTGACGAACCAGAAGCAGAGGGAGTCCACCTCCGCGACGGTCAGCAAGGTCTGGCAGGATGTGAACGGTGAGATGATCGACGGAACGTCCGAGGCGCTGCCGGAATCTATCGAGGTCTATCTGCTCAGAACGACGGGCGAGACGACCGAGCGGGTGGACGCGAGCGGAAACACCGGCGATTCTGCGCAGCCGTTCACCCTCACGAAGGAGGCCGGCTGGACACTGACGGTGGACAACCTGCCGACGGGCTACACCTATTCCTTTGAAGAGGTGGCGGTTGAGGGGTATACGCCGACCGTGACCACAGATGAAGCAACGGGCGCTGTGATCATCACCAACCGAGTAACACCCGATGAAACCGCCCTCACCGTGGTGAAGCAGTGGCAGGACAGCAGCGGCAATCCGCTGACGAGCGGCCTGCCCGGCGCCGTCACGATCAACCTGTATCAGCGGGCCACGCAGGGCGGCGGCTCGGGCGGGGGAGAGAGCGGCGGCGAAACCGGCGAGAAGTATAGTTTCACTGTTTACAAAAAGAATAGTGAATATAGTGACGCGTTGGTTGCACTGACAAGCGTGGAAAAAGAAGCAGACACAGTTGCTCATATATCTTTTACGGATACTTGGGGAAGTGCGTATACTTCGTTGAGCAAGATAACCGTGAATGGTACAGAAGTAAAGGACTACACAAAGACGGATAATGGTAACGAAGCTACATTCTCGTTTGATGTGACGATTACTCAGGATACGGAGGTTGTAATCATTTTCAGCAACGATAGCAACTGGAAAGAAGATTCTTATGGTGTAACGTACACTGGAGTATCTAATGCTGCTGCGTTGCTGTCTGCTGATGACAACAGTACGCTCTACGATTCCGCCACCCTCTCCGCCGACAACAGCTGGTCCTACACCTTCACCAATCTCCCGCTGTCCGGTGTGGACGCTGACGGCAACACCGTGACCTACTCCTACTACGTCGAGGAGGAGTCCGTTTCCGGCTACGATACCACCTACAAAAACAATGACGGCATCCAGTCCGGCACCATCACGGTGATCAACCAGAAGCAGGACACCCCGGAAACGCCCTCCTACGAGCTCCCCGAAACCGGCGCGTCCGGTACATCCCTGTTTACAATGGGCGGCGCGGCGCTTGCCGCACTCAGCCTCTTGTTAGGAACACGCCAAAGGCGCAGAGGCGAAAGGAGGGTCAGGCATTGAGCCTCCTAGCACGGCGAAAGCGCTGAGCCTGTGCTGCGCTCTGCGGCATGGTCCCGGGCGATACACACACAAACCCTACGACCAACAAGAAAGGAAGAATGAAGCATGAGAAACATGAAGAAGTGGCTGGCGACCGCTCTGGCGCTGGTCATGGTCTTCGCCATGGCTGCTTGCGCGGTGGCGGCAGTTGGAGAAGGAAGTAATACCATCACAATCGATGAAGACGGCACAAAGCATGAGTATAAGGTGTATCAGCTTCTGAAAGGTACATATGATGCTGATACTAAACAATTGCAGAACATTGACTGGGGTTCCAGTGTGACTGAAACAGGAAATGCGGCGGAAGCATTTGCTGATGTGGATGCTAATACTGCTATTTCTGTTGACACCACAGCTAATACTGTAACGATTGGTTCAGGTGAAAATGCTCGCACTTATACATTGGGTGAAGCATACGCTACCATTTCTTATGATGTTGGCTACAAGCTGGAGAATGTTGAAGATGGTTACTATGTGATTATTGACGTAGCCAACAAGCTAGAAGAAGATGACGATGCCTACTCTGCTGGCGTTGTTGTCGTCGTTAAGGATGTAACTGTTACACCGAAGAGTGCAACGCCTACTATTGATAAGCAGGTATGGGATGAATCTTCCGATGCTGAAGCTGGTTCACAGGACGGATGGGGAGAGACTGCCGACCATTCTATCTATGAGAAGTATCAGTACAAGCTGATTGCAACTCTTCCTGATGATGCTGATCTTGAAGACTATGAGCACTATTATCTTCAGTTTGTTGACAACATTAGTAAAGGCGTCAGCTTCCTTGGCAATGTTCAGGTGACAGTTACAAATGGGAATGGCACGAGTGTTGCGTTCACACTGTCTGAAAACGTCAGCAATGCCTCTGCAACCAATCCGGTCGATGGTGCAGTTCAGTTTACTGTTACAATTGGTGACTTGATGAACTATGTTACCACGTTGAAGGGAACTGTCGTTACTGTCACTTATGATGCATACCTGAATAATGAATGTGTCATCGGTAATGAAGACGATAATCAGAACACTGTTTCTCTGAAGTATTCCAACAACCCTGCGTGGAATGGTGAGGGTACGCCTGAAACTGGTAAAACTGGCCCCGATACGGTCTTCACTTTCACCTATAAAGTAGAAAACACAAAGATTGATGGTACTACGCAGGCTAAATTGGCTGGTGCTCAGTTTAAACTGTATACTGGTTATAATGCTGAAACAAAGGAAGGTACCGGCGAAATCAGTTTGATTCTTGATTCGACCCTCAGCGCATATCGCCCGGTTAAGGCTGGTGAAACCGCTGCTGAGTATATGGAGTCGAATTCTGATGGTGTCTTCAATATCGTTGGTTTGGATGCCGGAACTTATTATCTGGTTGAGACTCAGGCACCGACTGGATATAATGATCTGGAGGCGCCTATTGAAGTTGTGATTGAAGCGACTCACAAAGAAGATACTGCGACGACGGCTTCTGTTACGTTTACAACGAATACGAAGAACACAAACAATACTGTCCAGAATTTTAATGGTTCCACCCTGCCGGAGACCGGCGGCATGGGCACCACGGTGCTGTATGTCGGCGGCGGCGTGCTGGTGCTGGCGGCGGTCGTGCTGCTGATCGCGAAGCGCCGTTCCAACGCGTAAACGACCTTTGAACCCGGGGAGGGCGCTCCCCTCCCCGGGATTTTCCCGCAACATCAAGGAGAACCCTATGAAAAAGCATCTTTCGACAATCGCATTGGTTCTGGTGCTCCTGGTAGGGCTCTCCCTGATGCTGTATCCCACCGTCAGCGACCGGTGGAATGCCGCGCATCAATCCCGCGCCATCGCGACCTACAGCCAGACCGTCGCCGAGTTGGATCATACCCGCTACGACGAGCTGCTCGCGCAGGCGCAGGCCTATAACGCGACCCTGACCAACCGCATTGACCGCTTCATGATGACCGACGAGGAGCGCGCCGTCTATGAAGGCGTGCTGGACGTCTCCGGCACGGGCATCATGGGCTATATCGAGATCCCCCGCATCGACTGCAGCCTGCCCATCTATCACGGCACGAGCGAGGGCGTGCTGCAGATCGCCGTCGGCCATATCGAGGGCAGCTCGCTGCCCACCGGCGGGCTGGGGACGCACTGCGTGCTCTCGGGCCACAGGGGTCTGCCCTCGGCCAGGCTGTTCACCAGCCTGGACAAGATGGAGGTCGGCGATACCTTCATGCTCCATGTGCTCGACGAGACGCTGACCTATGAGGTCGATCAGATTCTGATCGTGGAGCCGCAGGACGTGAGCGCGCTGGAGCTCGACCCGCTGGCCGATCTGTGCACGCTGGTCACCTGCACGCCCTACGGCATCAACTCGCACCGGCTGCTCGTGCGCGGTCACCGCGTCGAGACCGTCGAGGAAGCGGCGCCCGTCGTCGTCACCTCGGACGCGGTGCGCGTGGAGGGCTGGAAGGTGGCCGCCGCCGTGGCTGCGCCGCTGCTGGCGCTGTTCGTGCTCGTGTCGCTGCTGATGCCCGGAAAAAAGACAAGAGCTTGAGATACACAAAACAACGGAGGAGTGAATTGCCGTGCGAAAAACGGACGGATTCATGCACAGGCTGGGCGGGAGGCTGCTCGTTCTGGCGCTGCTTGTGCTGGCGCTGCTGGGCGCAGCCCCGTCGGCATGGGCCATCGACCGGATCGATGAGGAAAGCGATGCGTCACTGACCATTCGCTACAAGGTGAAGGGAACGACGTTCACGATCTATCACGTCGCGAGGATGACGGGCTTTGGCGAGTTCACCCCGACGAAGGATTTCGATGACATCGTCAGCGCGGACGAGCTCAACGGCCTGGACAGCGAGGGCTGGAGCGCGCTGGCGGGCACGCTCTCGGGCTATGCGGGGCGTGACGACCAGTGGCATAAAAAGCAGGAGATCGGCGCGGACGGCACGGCGCGTTTCTCCGGCCTGGACGTCGGGCTGTATCTCGTCATCGGCACGCCGTATGGGAAGAACGGTGAGGTGCAGCCGTCGCTCGTCGCGCTGCCCTCGCGCGATGACAATGACGAGTGGAGCTACTGCTGGACCATCGAGCCGAAGACCGAGAAGGTGGAGCATTACGACGAAATCAAGGTGCAGAAGGTCTGGAGCGACGGCAAGAGCGCCTCGCGCCCGAAGGAGATCACCGTGAAGCTCTACGTCAACGGCAAGCTCTACGGCACGGCCAAGCTGAACGCGGCGAACAACTGGCGGTGCGTCTGGGACGTCAGCAAGGTCAAGCAGCCCGCGGTGTTCAAGGTGACCGAGTGCCCGGTTCCGTCCGGCTACCGGCACAGCATCGATTACACCGGCTCCTATATCAGAAAATGCGACGAGCAGGACAGGGTGGGCAAGCTCATCACCATCGTGAACAAGAAGTGCTCGACGACCGCGCCGTGCAAGCCCAGCGGCAAGCTGCCGCAGACGGGGCTGCTCTGGTGGCCGGTTCCGCTGCTGGCGGGCGGCGGCATGGCCCTGTTCCTGATTGGCTGGCTGCGGAGGAGAAGAGATGAGGACGAGCAGGCATAAACGCAAGGGCGGATTTCTGATGACCATGGGGCTGCTGCTGATTGCAGCTGCCCTTCTTTTGACGCTGCGAAACGTCCGCGAGCAGCAGCAAGCGGACGCAGATGCGGCTGCGGCGCTCAGCTTGATGAAGACCGCCATGCCGCAACAGACGGACGCGCCGCAGACGCTGGTGCTGACGGACGCGCAGGGCACGCCGGTTGACTGGCCGCTTGACGCGCAGGGAGAGCCGATTCCGTGGCCTGTCGAGGACGGCGCGCCCGCTGCGTCCGTGACGGACGGCGAGGGCAGGACGGTGTATTGGGCGCAGCTCTTCGGCGAAGACCGGCCGGTGCAGGCGGAGACGGCCGGGTCGCTGTCCGCTGCGGAGCCTGTGCAGGCGGACGGCGCTGCCGGGGCGGACGCCGGGCAGACGAGCCCCGTGCAGGCGGACGAGACGCAGACAGACGAGGTGCAGGCAGATGCTGTCCAGACAGAGGCGGCGCAGGATGCGCTCTCCGATTGGACGGAGGACGCGCAGGGCGCGCTGCTCCCGTGGGTTCGCGATGCGGCGGGGCGGCTGACCCCGTGGCCGACGGATGACGCGGGGCAGGCGATCTCCTGGGCGCAGCTGCGGCAGAAGTGGCAGGGCCTGCTGGACGCGCTTTCCCCGCTGCTGACGATGGCGGCGTCGCAGCCTTCCTTTGTCCGCTATCCCGACATGGAGATGCCGACCCAGGAGATCGACGGCCAGACCTATATCGGCATGCTCGAGGTGCCCGCGCTGGAGCTGTCGCTCCCGGTCATGAGCGAATGGTCGTATCCGCGGCTGAAGAAGGCGCCCTGCCGCTATGTCGGCTCGATTTACAGCAGGGACATGATCATCTGCGGGCATAACTACGATCGCCACTTCGGCCGGCTCAAGGATCTTGCCGTGGGCGAAGAGGTGCGCTTCACGGACATGGACGGCAATGTCTTCATCTATGCCATCTCCGGCACCGAGCAGCTGGGCAAGTACGCCGTGGACGAGATGCTCGCGGGGGACTGGGATCTGACGCTCTTCACCTGCACCAAGGGCGGACAGACGCGCGTGACCGTCCGCTGCACGCTGGAGCGCTATATCGTCGGGGAAAACCAGGACGAAGCGCAGACGGCGGAGTGATCTGGCGCCGGCAGAAAAGGCCCGGCATCGACCTCACCGGTGCGTCCGGCGCGTTTTGCACGAAAAATGCATCATGTCCGCCGAATTCCTCAAATTCTTCATTTTCTTTGCCGTTTTCGTTTTACAAGGATATCAAATTGTTGTATAATACTTACGCATATGCAGAGAATTGTGCATTGCAGAAATTGGGGACAAAGGGGCGGGAATGACCCTGCCCGGATGAGGAGTGTCAACCTATGAGCCGAATGATCGGTACTGTTTCCATGGGCGTGCGTGCGCCCATTATCCGCGAGGGAGACGACCTGGTGGAGATCGTCACCGGTTCCATTGCGGAAGCGATGAAGGAGGACGGGCTCAAGCCGCGCGATCGTGACATCGTCGCCATGACCGAAGCGATTGTCGCCCGTGCGCAGGGCAATTACGCCACTGTCGACGACATTGCCGACGATGTGCGCGCCAAGCTCGGCGGCGAAACCATCGGCGTGATCTTCCCGATTCTCAGCCGCAACCGTTTCGCCATCTGCCTGCGCGGCATCGCCAAGGGCGCCAGGAAGGTCGTCCTGATGCTCAGCTATCCGTCCGACGAGGTGGGCAATCACCTGCTGGATCTCGACCTGCTCGACGAGAAGGGCATCAACCCCTACAGCGACGTGCTGACCCTGGAGCGCTATCGCGAGCTGTTCGGCTATATCAAGCACCCGTTCACGGGCGTGGACTACATCGAGTACTATGCCGGGCTGATCCGCGAGATGGGCGCCGAGGTGGAGGTCGTCTTCGCCAACGACCCGCGTGCGATCCTCAAGTATACGAAGAACGTCCTGGCCTGCGACATCCACACCCGCGCGCGCACCAAGCGCCTGCTCAGGGCTGCCGGCGCCGAGCGCGTGTTCGGCCTGGACGAGATCCTGAACGCCCCGGTGAACGGCAGCGGCTGCAACGAGCGCTACGGCCTGCTGGGCTCCAACAAGTCCACCGAGGACAAGGTGAAGCTGTTCCCGCGCGACTGTCAGGATCTGGTTGAGCAGATTCAGGCGAAGCTGCTGGAGGTCACCGGCAAGCACATCGAGGTCATGGTCTACGGCGACGGCGCGTTCAAGGACCCGGTCGGCAAGATCTGGGAGCTGGCGGACCCGGTTGTCTCCCCGGCCTACACCGCCGGCCTGGAGGGCACGCCCAACGAGCTCAAGCTCAAGTACCTGGCCGACAACGACTTTGCCGATCTGTCCGGCGAGGCGCTGCGCGACGCCATCAAGGGCAAGATTCAGCAGAAGGACGGCAGCAGCCTGGTGGGCAGCATGGCCGCGCAGGGCACGACGCCGCGCCGCCTGACCGACCTGATCGGCTCCCTGTGCGACCTGACCTCCGGCTCCGGCGACAAGGGCACCCCGATCATCTACATCCAGGGCTACTTCGACAACTACACCAACGACTGATCGTGATTTCCGGGAAGCTCCGCTGCATGGCGGGGCTTCTTTTCTGCTCCATGAAATACAATAATGCGCGCAATATGAAAAAAACTCTTGTCAAACGGCCGGTACCCTGATATAATGTCGAAGATTTAGGAATTTTTTCACCCGACAACTTCACAGGAGGATAAAGCAATGAAAAACAACAGCAACCGTCTTGCCGTCAAAATGCTGATCTCCATGGTCGCCGGAATTGTCGCGGGCCTGATCTTCATGGCTATCCGCGAAAGCCTCGGTGCGAGCTCTGCTGCCTGGCAGACCATCAACAACTGGCTCTTCCAGGACATCACTGCCAAGGGTGCGGAAAAGGCCGTGGGCCTGTTCTACATCGGCGGTCAGCTCTTTGTCAAATCCCTCCAGCTGGTCATCGTCCCGATGGTCTTCACCTCCATCGTGCTGGCCATCGGCACCATCCGCGACGCGTCGACCCTGGGACGTGTCTCTGCCAAGACGTTTGGCTGGTTCCTGCTGACCAGCGGCTGCGCGCTGCTGATGGCGGGCTTTGTCGGGCTGATCTGCTATAACATGGGCATGTTCAACACCACGATCGAGGGCGTGGCTGCCTCCGCCGGCTCCACCGGCTCCAACCCGCTGAATGTGCTGCTGAACGCCATGCCCAACAACCTGGGCGCCACCTTCAGCACCAACTCCAGCATCCTGGCGCTGATCGTCGTCGCCGTGATCGTCGGTCTGAGCCTCAACGCGAAGGGCTATAGCGCCGACTGCGTGATCAACCGCGCGTGCCGCGAGGTCAGCGACATCGTCGTGGTCTTCCTCAACTTCGTGGTCAACAAGTTTGGCCCGGCTGCGGTCTTCATGCTGCTGTGCCGCACGTTTGCCACCTATGGCACCGAGTACCTCAAGCCGGCGGCTGCGTACGTCATCCTGGCGGTGATGCTGCTGCTGGTCTACCTGTTCATCGCCTACCCGCTCATCGTGGCGCTGACCACCAAGCTCAACCCGATCACCTACCTCAAGAAGATCTTCAAGGTTGTGGTCTTCGGCTTCTCCACCAGCTCCAGCGCTGCGACCCTCCCGCTGAACACCGAGACCAACGTGAAGGAGCTGGGCGTGGACAGCCAGATGGCTTCCTTCGTCCTGCCGCTGGGCATGACCATCAACATGGACGGCACCGCGATCATGCAGGTCATCGCGACGCTGTTCCTGGCGGGCGTGGGCGGCTATGAGGTGAGCGTCGGTTCCCTGTTCCTGATCATGATCCTCGCGCTGGTTGCCTCCGTCGGCACCCCGGCCGCTCCGGGTGCGGGCGCGGTCGTGCTCTTCACCATCCTCTCCGGCATGGGCTTCACCGGCGAAGCAGCCATGATGGGCTACACGCTGATTCTGGCGATCAACCGCCCGATCGAGATGCTGGTGACCTCCCTCAACTGCGTGGGCGACTCCGTCGCGGCCATCGCCGTGGCCAAGAGCGAGGGCAAGCTCAACGAGGAAATCTTCAATTCCTGATTCACAGACAAAGCAAACACGGCTCCGCGGTTTTCGCGGGGCCGTGTTTTTGCTGCTGTGCTCCATAGAAACGAGCTATGAGCAAAGCGAAAAAGGGGTCTGGGGAAGGGGGGATGAAATCCCCCAACGGTTCCAGACCCGGCTTGGATTTACAGATTGACGATGCCCGCGTCGACGAGCTTCTGCAGGCTCATGAGGATGCCGAGCTTGGCGTGCACCCAGGTGAGGCCGCCCTGGAAGTAGACGGCATACGGCTCGCGGATGGGGCCGTCGGCGGAGAGCTCGATGGAGCTGCCCTGAATGAACGCGCCTGCAGCCATGATGACCTGGCTGTCGTAGCCGGGCATGTCCCACGGCACCGGGGTGACGTAGCTGTCCACCGGCGCGGCGGCTTGGATGCCCTCACAGAAGGCGCACATCGCGGCCTCGCTGCCCAGCTCCACGGCCTGAATGATGTCGT
>JBJEUI010000194.1:0-1776 GCA_051883755.1 Candidatus Ventricola sp. | reverse complement strand
GCGTACATGGTCGATCCGAACAGCGGCCGCACGATGGAGGTCATCACCGATCAGCCGGGCGTGCAGTTCTATTCCGCCTGCCAGACCGACCTTGATGGCGGCAAGGGCGGCGTGCACTACGGCAAATACTCCGGCCTGTGCCTGGAGACACAGCACTTCCCGGATTCCCCGAACAACCCGCAGTTTACCGGCACGACGGTACTGCGCCCGGGCGAGAAGTACGACACCACGACGATCTATGCGTTCGGCATCGACGAATCATGCTGATGCAGCTTGAAAGCCTGTGGAAACATGATGCGGAGAGGATGGCAAAATGGTCATCCTCTTTTTTGCATGCGCTTGCTGGACCTGGCATAGAAAAACGTCCGGCAGCGGGCGCTGACGGACGTTTGTGATGGGCTTACTCTGCTTCTTCAGCTTCACTCGGCGTGGCTTCAGAAAGGCTGCCGATCAGGTCAGGTTCTTCTTCGGCATCGGCCTCGCTCGGCGTGGCCTCGGATAAGCTGTCGGACATATCGGGTTCTTCGGAGACTTCTTCCGCAATGACGGGCTCAGATTCGGGCTGAGGTTCTTCGGCAGGTACGGACGCCGGTTCGGGCGTGGGGCGCAGCCGCTTGCCGTCTTCGAGAATGCAGTTGTCAATGCGCGCGCGAAGGGCGGTTGAATCGCCGACAAGATGCAGGGATGTGCCGGGCTGCGCGTCAGTGCCAACCGCGTCGCCGCCGGAAAAATGACCGGAGAGATTGACGGTAGAGGAGCCTTCGGCATTCATCAGAATCAGCGCGTTGCCGCCGTAGCTTTCGCCCTGGCCGCCTTTGATCTGCCCGCTGATGCCAATGCTCACGTGATCGCTTGCGGAGACGACCTGAATGCCGTCGCCGCCGATGACGCCGTCGCCGCCCTGAAGCGTGCCGCCGACAGTGATGTAGGCATTGCCGCTGAGATCGTAGAGATTCAGCCCGTGACCACCAAGCGATGAGCCGCTGCCGCCCGTGATGGCGCCGGTGATCATCAGTGCGCCGCCGTCCTTAAGCGGGGAGACGATCATGCCGGCACCGCCGCTGCTGCCGCTGCCGCCGGCAACGCGGCCTTCGATGCTGCTGTAAAACTCGCCGCCGCTGTGCTCGATGGAGATGCCGGCTGCACCTGAGCCGCCCTCGATTTCACAGCCGCGCTCGACGATCAGCGCGCCGCTGCCGGTGAAGGAGAGCGCGGCGTGTCCGTCGGCGCCGGATACGGTGACGCCGCTGCCGAGGACGACAAGCGAGGCGCCGTCAATCGTGAGGCTCTCCTCGAAAGTGATGCCGGTAAAGGAGACGGCGGCGTCCTGAAGATGAAGGCCGCGCACAACCGCTCCGTCTTCGGATTTGAGATGGATAGAGGCGGAGGTGGTAAGCGGTTCATCCGCGGCGGAAATATCGCCGGAGAGCAAGACGGTATCGCCGTCCTGCGCAGAGACGAGTGCGTCACGCAATTCGTCAAAGGATGACACAGGACCAATGGTCTGCGCGGAGGCGGAAGAACAGAGGAATAATGTCATCCATAAAGCAAAGGCAAATGCCCATGTTCGCATACGCATAAATAGGAAAGCTCCCTTCACAAGCGACTGGCAAACGAATTCACCCTGCCGCAGGCTATGAGGCATTATAGCACATTATATGAATCGGAGCAAGTCGCGTGTGCGGAGGGCGGGTAGCACGCGGGCGTTTGGGAAGCATGGAAAAAGAGATTCAAAAAACGTTCAAAAAAGTTCGAAAAAAGCGTTGACAAGAAACG
>JBJEUI010000193.1:0-39568 GCA_051883755.1 Candidatus Ventricola sp. | reverse complement strand
GTCCCCCGCAGCGCTCCGCTGCACGAAGGGATAGCCTTTTGATATATGCAGTTTTCTCAGGTACTTACGCCTCTTCCCGGATCAGCTTGATCACGGCGGTATTCTCATAGACCATGGGCTCGTCTCCGGCAAAAGCGATCACGCCCAGCATCGGCGCCCGTAGCTCTGCGCGGACAAAGCCCTCGTACGGATCCAGGATCCGGGCCAGCAGCGTATCCTTCTGCACGCGCTGTCCCGGCTTGACCAGGCATTGCAGAAAGCCGGAGCAGGTCGCTCGGATGCTGACAAAATCGGTGGAGTGGATCACCTCGGAGCGATAGCCGCCGTGAGGATGATGATTGATCAGCCGCCGCCTGGCCATGAAGCTCAGCACAGCATTTTCCGCCTGCAAGGCGCTTTCCTCGTCCACCCGTGCCGTGTTGGTCGTGTAGATGGAAAAGGCATGCGTGCCCCAAATCTGCCAGTTGTAGTTGAGCGTCGCCGTGTCAAAGGGCCTGGGCTTCTGCACCACAACATAGGGCAGGCCGAATTCACACGCCAGCTCCGTATCCTGATAGCCCGTGTCCATCATGCGCACATGCGGAACAAAGGCGCCCGGCATATAAAAGGAAGCAAACTGAATGCCGTACTGCCAGCCCTTGACAGCGTCAAACACGCCCGCCGCTATGCGCTGCGTCGTCTCGCCCAGCGCATAGCCCGGAAACATGCGGTTGATATCGGTGTTGTCCGTGCACCAGAAGCGCTTCTTTGTGTTGATGGAATAGGGATTGGCGCAGGGAATGACGAGGATCTGCTTGCCCGGAATCAGCCGGCCCTCCCCCTCCAACTGCTTGAGCCGCGCCACCAGCCGGGAACAGCAGTACAGCTGCTGATTCTCGTTGCCGCGCATGCTGCCGATGATGCACAGCGCCTTTTCGCCCTCGCCGAAGGTATAGCCGGTCACGCGGAAGTCGTCGCGATAGATCGCCTTGATCTCGTAGAGCACTTCCTTTTTCATTGTGCCGCGCCTCCCTTCAGGGCCGCTTCCTCCATGTGCCCCTTCAGAATGCGGGCCATGAGCGAGCCCTGATCCACCATCGGGTATTCCCGTACGGTGAAAAGCCAGCCCTCGCAGGGGGAAACCACCCGGTCAAGCACGGTTCCCTGAAGCGGGTCCACGATCATACCGATCTCGTCGCCGGGCCCCAGCAGCGCACCATGATTGACCGACTTGACAAACACGCCGGACACGGGCGCATTCAGGAATTCCACCTCGTCCGCCACGGAGGAAACAATGGACGTATGCGTCGTGCTGACCTCGCCCGTCCAGATGCCCAGCTCGCGCATCAGGTTGAAGATGCCGTCCGTCAGCTGCTCGCCGTAGGCTCGGGTAATGCGCATGCCCACGCCCATCTCGACCACCAGCGTGTCCACGCCGCGGCTGTTAAGGCTGTAGGCCAAGGTGGATTCCAGCACGGTGGACGCGCCATGCACCCACACAAAGTCCACATTGGCCTTCTTTGCCAGGGGCACAAGCCGCTGCGCGCTGATCTCGTTGATGCGAATCTGCGGAATCTCTGTCAGATAGATGTTGGAGGCGTGGATGTCCACCGCCAGATCGCTGCCTGAGATGTCCCCGACGATCTGCGCGGCGATGTACTCGTTCATGTCGCCGTCCACGCTGCCGGGGAAGATGCGGTTCATGTCCAGATCAAACGCCGGAATGCCGCGCGTAACCGAATCGATGCCGAACGGGTTCATGGCCGGATAGATGTCCACCGTGCCCTTCAGGCACTCAGGGTGCTGCGCGATGCGCTGCTGCACCAGCCAGCAGACATACTGCCCCTCCAGCTCATCGCCGTGGATGCCGGTCACAATGCTGATGCGATGCCCATTGCCGCCGTCCCGCGGCTGCAGTCGGTTCTTCTTAATGCTCAAATGCTCGTCCACGGGCAGGCTGACCCGCGTGACAATCTCGATCATTCCGCTTTCCTCCCCGTTTCCGTCTGCTCATCCGGCGTCTGCACGTCCCAGACGCGCACGGCGTTTTCGCTTCGCTGCGACACCCCGCCATAGAACACGCCCCGGTTCACGGGGCAGTCGGCGGCGTCACGACCGACGGACACGCGAATATACTCGTCATTCACCGCGCGGTCATTGGTGGGGTCCAGCCCGATCCAACGGCCTGCGCGCAGCATCTCGACCCACGCATGGGTCGATCCCTCGCCCAGCATGTATCCCACCACATAGCGGCAGGGCACGCCGCGCAGGCGCAGCAGCGAGAGCATGATGTGGCTCTCGTCCTGGCAGACCCCGTGCATCGCTGCAGCCGCCTCCTCACCCGTGGTCAGCGCATGCGTGCTTCCCGGCAGGTAGACAAAGCGCTCGTGCATCAGCTCCATGATCCGCGCCGCCAGTTCATCTCCCCGCGCATCGGCAGGAATGGCCTCACTCAGCCGGCGAATCGCTTCGCCGGGCGCCGTCAGCGGCGTGAACATCCGATATGGGCCCAGCTGCCAATCCGGAGCAGCATGCTCCCCTTCCTCCAGCGCGGAACATACGATGCCCTCCGCCAGCGCCTCAAAGCGGGTATGCGCCGGGATAACACAGCCGTAATGCAGCTGCCCGCACGCGTCCGCGGACGCGCTTGGCGTCTCTCCGGGCACAACGCGCAGCGAAGCGGAAAGTACGCGCTGATGCGGCGCATCGCACGGCAGACAGCGCAGCGTATAATGATGCTTCAGAACAGGCGCGGAAAAATCGAGCCGCAGCCGGAACGAAAACGCAAGACTCCTCATTGAGCACCTCGTCTCGTCAGATTCTCACCAGACCATCCACCAGGGCGACGATCTCGCCGTAGGCCGTCTCCTCCGCCTCAGCCAGGTCTTTCAGCTTGTCAATATCCTCCTGCGCATACTGAAGGTTGGTGCGGCTGATGCGCACAGCCAGCCTGCGAACCTCGCGCAGAATGTCCTTCTGCGGCAGCTTCAGCCTTGCATAGAGATCCAGCCGCTCCACGCGCTTGCCGACCTTGATAATGTTGCGGACGTTTTCGTCCGGGATCATGTCGTCCGTCAGTCCCCAGAAGGCCAGAATGTCGTCGATCACCTTTTGCAGGCCGAACATCGGGCTTTCATTGCCGCGCAGGCTGTTCATGGCGTAAATGGCCAGCTGAATGTAGCTGACGCACTCGCTGCCGATTTCCTCCCGGAGCGTCATCGCGTTGTCGTACGCGCGGGTCAGGTTGGACAGCACGGAATCCGGGTTCTGCGGATCAAACAGATACCGTTCCACGAAGTCGTCGCCCGATGTGTAGATGTTGGGAATGTTCAAAGAGGCGCAGAACGCGTCGATGCTCTGCAGATCTCCCTCGATCAGCTTGTCAAAGCTCTCGCCAAACAGGCGAATGGTGGTATAGACACGCTCGCTGTATCGGCCCAGCCAATAGAGCTTATCCGTGTTCATCAGTGAGACAATACCCATGTGTCCTTAAAGCCTCCTCCCTGTGAGCTGTTGACGATAAAGGAATCCGGATTGCGCGAGAAGCGGGTCAGGCCGCTCTTCCAGACCATCGGCTCCTTGCCCATCAGCACGAACGCGCGAAGATCCGCCTTGCGCGGCACCGCCTCGCCGCCTTCCATGATGTCCAGATCGCGGAAGTCGATGACCTCCTGCGCGATGAAGCGGCGCGGCTCCTTCTTGAGCAGCGCGATGAAGTCCGCTTTCTGCTCCTTGGTCATCTTGCTGCCGAACACCACGCCGTAGCCGCCGGCCTCCGCCACGTCCTTGAGCACGAGCGAATCAAACTTTTCCAGCACGTACTGCATGTCCTTCTCATAATAAGGCAGGTAGGTCGGCGCATTGTTCAGCACCGGCTCCTCACCCAGATAGTAGCGGATCATGCGCGGCACAAAGTAGTAGATGCCCTTGTCGTCCGCCACGCCGTTGCCCGGCGCGTTCATCAGCGCGACATTGCCCTTTTTGAACGCCTCGTAGATATGCGGGATGCCGATGAGTGAATCGGCGCGGAAGCTCATCGGATCCAGATAGTCATCAGAAATGCGGCGGTACACGGTGCCTACGCGTTCCTTCCGGCCGTCGTAGCCGTTGAACCACAGGCAGTCATCCTCCACGGTCAGCTCGCTGCCGGTGACCAGATGCGCACCGGTCTTCTCCGCCAGATAGGAGTGTTCAAAGTACGCAGCGTTGTAGCGGCCCGGCGTGAGGATGACTGTGCAGCCGCCCGTGTTCACGTGGTCCATGGCCGAGCGCAGCAGCGCTGCGTAGTCCCGGTTTTCCGCGACACCATTGGTTTGGAAGGTGCGCGGGCTGGCCCTGCGGCACAGCTCCCGGGCGATCATCGGATAGGACGCGCCGGAGGGCACGCGCAGGTTGTCCTCCAGGATGAACCAGCTGCCGTCCTTGGCCTGCACCAGATCGATGCCGGAGATGTGCGACCAGATGCCCTTGGGCGGCTTCGTGCCCTCGCACTGGGCCAGATAGCCCGGGCTGTCAAAGACAAACTCCTCCGGCACCACCTTGTCGCGGATGATCTTTTTTTCCCCGTAGATGTCGGCGATGAAGCAGTTCAGCGCCATCACGCGCTGCTTCAGGCCTCTCTCCAGTTCGGCGAAATCCTCTGCGCTGATGACCCTGGGAATGGCGTCAAACGGAAACAGCTGTTCCTTGAAAACGCCGTTCTTGTACAGGCCGAACTTGACGCCGTAACGGGCAAGCAGCTCATTGATGTCCTCTGTGTGCTTGGTCAACTCTCTGGTATCCGGCACGGTAATTCCTCCTTGGCAAGTGGTGCAGCTCACTCAAAGCTTGTCATCCATATTATCATAAAGCCCCATACAATGCAAGTTTGTTTTAAATTTATGCCATATTATTTTCCTTTCTTCATCATAATCGATCGATTCTGCATTTATTTTTCGTCAATAAACCGCGCAGCCATGTCAGCAAATCGGTTTCTGCCGCTTGACATTTTAAGCTTCCGGAGTATACTATCCTTGTTCAAAGGTGAGCGGTTCCCACGGTGGGGTGCGCTCGCCTTCTTTTATTTGGGGAGGAATCCATATGAATGTTGCCCAGAAGCTGGTTGAATGCCTCGTCGCTGAGGGCGTTGAATACGTGTTCGGCATACCCGGCGAGGAAAACCTGGAGATCATCGAAGCGCTGGCCGATTCGCCCATTCGCTTCATTACAACCCGGCACGAACAGGGTGCCGCATTTATGGCCGACGTGTACGGCAGGCTGACGGGAAAGGCCGGCATCTGTCTTGCAACGCTTGGCCCCGGCGCAACCAACCTGATTACCGGCGTGGCGGATGCCAATTCGGACGGTGCGCCGCTTGTCGCCATCACGGGCCAGGTGTCCACGGAGAGAATACACATCACCGGCCATCAGTACCTGGATCTGAACAAGCTCTTTGAGCCGATCACCAAGCGAACCAAGCTGGTCATGCGTCCGGACAGCATCACGGAAATCGTGCGTCTGGCCTTCAAATATGCCCAGCGGGACGGCAAGATGGGCGCGACGCTCATCGACCTGCCCGTTGACGTCGCCGGCATGCCGGTGCCGGAAAACATGAAGCCCATGGTTCCCCAGATCAGCCGTCCTGAATACGCCGATCTGGAAACCATTGCACAGGCCGCCAAGCTGCTGGCCCGCGCCAAATGCCCCGTCATGCTCGTCGGCGCAGACGCCGCCAGGGCCGACATTTCCAGGGAGATCACGGAGCTTGCACACGCTGCGCATCTGCCGGTTGTCAACACCATGATGGCCAAAGGCGTCATCCGCAGCGATGATCCGTATGCCATGCAGACCATCGGCATCCCGCAGCGCGACTATCAGGATCTGCTGCTGGAGCAGGCCGACCTTCTGCTGTGCGTCGGATATGACATCGTGGAGCTCTCTCCCGCCCGTCTGGATCCCAAGCAGGACAAGACGATCATCCATGTGAGCAGCACGGCGGCGCATGTCAACCGCTGCTACCCCCCGGCCATCGAGGTGATCGGCGACATGGTCGAGACGCTGCGTCACCTCGCCCAGCTGACCGTCCGTATTCAGGAGCCGGAGTTTGCCTTTGCCCTGCGCGAACGCATGCTCAAGGAATTCGCCGGCTGCGAGAACGACGGCGACTATCCCCTCAAGCCGCAGCGCGTGCTCAGCGATATCCGCAAGGTCATGGGCGACGGCGATATCCTGCTCAGCGACGTCGGCGCGCACAAGATGTGGATCGCCCGGCATTACCGCTGCGACGAGCCGCAGTCCTGCATCATCTCCAACGGCTTTGCGACCATGGGCATCGCCGTCCCCGGCGCGCTGGCCGCCAAGCTGATCCACCCGGACAAGCGCATTCTGGCCGTCACCGGCGACGGCGGCTTCATGATGAACTGCCAGGAGCTGGAAACCGCGCGCCGGGAGCATCTGCCCTTTGTCACGCTGATCTTCAACGACAGCGCCTATGGTCTGATCCAGTGGAAGCAGAACGACCGCTTCGGCCACACGAACATGACCTCGTTCAGCAACCCGGATTTCGTCATGCTGGCCGAAAGCATGGGCTGCAAGGGCTACCGCGTGGACTGCACGGATAACCTGATTCCCATCCTTGAGGATGCATTCAGCCAGGATGTGCCCGCCGTCATCGACTGCCCGGTCGACTACCGCGAGAATATGCTGCTCACCGCCAGGCTGAAGGAGCTGACGCAGAAGCAGCCATAAGCGATCGAAACGCCTGACCGGATCATCCGATCAGGCGTTTGTCTTTGACTGCACCAATCCCGATATGAGCTGCGATTACCGGCTGAGCAATAACAGCCGTGCGCTGATCCCGTCAAGTGTAACCTCCGCTTCGCCGCCAGCAAGGCGCAGCGCCGCAGGCGCCTGTTTGGGATAGATCGTCTCCATCTGTGTAAAGCCCCGAAGCGGAATGTGCACCGTCTCCCTGCCCTCACGCGTATGCCAGAGGGCCATATAGGCGTCCTTCCCGCATCGGATGCCCACGCACATGAAGGGATCGCCGAAAGACGCCAATCCCAGCGGCCAGAAGGGCAGGCCGTCCTTGAGCTTATCCACGATGGCCATGTGGCAGGCAATGCCCTCCTGCACGAGCGCAAGACGCGGCGCAGACAGCTCTGCCAGATGACCGCTCTGATGAATGCGCAGGAGCATCGCGGACACCATGTTGAAGATGGTTTCCTCCTCGTCGCCGTCCCGCTTGGGATAGCTCCAGATGGCAGCCTGCTCCGGCGTGACCGCAGTCATGCAGTTGCAGGCAATCGCCGCCATCTTGATATAGTCATCCTGATCCGTGACGCTCTGGATGGAATGACGGCTCAGGTGCGAATATTCCATGCGCATACCGCCGCTGGAGCAGTTTTCAATCACCAGCTCCGGATAGCGCGCAAACACGCCGTCCAGCCACTTTAGATATGCGCGGGTATGCGCCAGCAGGCCCTCGCCTGCCGTATCGCTGGCCACCTGTGTGCCCACCCCGGCGTTGATATTGTAGTCCATCTTGATGTAGCCCACGCCGTATTCCTTCACCAGGCGGTCGACGACCTCGTCGGCGTGCGCGATAACGGCCGGGTTGCGGAAGTCCAGCTGATAGCGGCTGTGGTCGATCACGCGGCGGCCCTCAATCTGGAAGAACCAGTCGTCCGGCACCTGCCTGGCCAGCGGGCATTCAATGCCCATAACCTCCAGCTCCAGCCACAGACCGGGGATCATGCCCTTTTCGCGGATATAGTCGAGAACCTCCTTGATGCCGCCGGGGAAGCGCCCCTTGGCGGGGAGCCACTGGCCCACACCATCCCACCACGGGCCGTCATCGTACCAGCCGCAGTCCACGCAGTAATACCGGCAGCCGGCCTCGGCCGCCGCGTCGATGAGCGGAAGTTCCTTTTCCGTCGTCGGGTCGCCCCACAGGCAGTTCATGTAGTCGTTGAAGATGACGCTGGGATGCGCATTGTCCGCATTGGGGCGGCGGATCGCCCGGCGGTACTTCGTCATCTCGCCGATGCTGCTTTCAAAGTCACTGCCGAAGGCCACCGCGCAGGGCACGCTGACAAACGTCTCCCCCGGGGCAAGGCGCTTGAGGAACTGATGCTCCTGCCAGCTTGGGCCGCTCAGGCGCAGATACAGTTGCTCCTTGAGGTCGCTCACCTCCCAGCACCAGCTGCCCGAGGTCTCAATCTGCCAGAGCATCGTCTCACCCGGCTGCTCAAAGGAGCCCATCGGCAGATGCTCGCTGCACGCCCAGCTGCCCGTGGAGGACAGCGCAATTCTCTTCATGCTGAAGCTGCAGACCGGGTCATAACCCAATTGCTTAAGCGTGTAGTTCTTCCATTGGCACTCGCCGAACCACGTGCTGTGCGGAATGGACATGCGGTAATCTCCCTGCCTGCCATCTCCCCCGTGACCGAGACCCGTGAGCGCAAAGGAGGAGACGTATTCCAGCGGAAAGATGCCCTCCGAGAGATTGGTGACCTCGCTCCACGCGCGCAGCGCCTTCACGCCGGTATAAAACTGCCAGCAGACCTTGACGCGGATCTCCTTCGACCTCATCACCAGTTCAAAACGGCTGCCCTTTGCATCGTCCGTCAGGCTGTGGCTTTCGTAACGCAGCGCGTTGCCGGGGGCGCAGAGCGAGTGCTTGCTGCCATGGTGGTCATCGTGGTTATAGCCCGAGCCCTGTACCTCCGCCAGCGGGTACCACTTGGGCGCCTGCGCGCGCGGGCGCGGCCCGGCCGAGCAATTGTGCAGCGCGACGGTGCCATCCTCCAGCACCTCGATGTCTGCAAAAATTCCGTTTCGTTCAAAGCTGATCTCCATATGCCGTTATCCTTTCACCGCGCCAACCGTCATGCCCTTGATGAAATACTTCTGCAGGGACACAAACAGTAGGGTAATGGGCAGAACCGAGATGACGATTGCCGCAAAGGCCGTCGAGTAATCGCTGGACTGTGCCGAGAAGAGACTCTGGATGGCTACAGTCAGGGTCTTGAGCCGGTTTGTGCTCACATAGAGGCTGCTCATCAGGTAATCGTTCCAGATCTGGAACGACTGCATGATGATAAGCGTCGCCATCGCCGGCTTGAGCAGCGGGAAGACGATGGTAAAGTACGTCCTGTAGATGGAGCAGCCGTCGATTCGGGCCGCCTCCTCCAATTCCACCGGTACCGTGGACATGAAGCTCGTCATCAAAAAGACGCCGAAGGAGAGATTCGTCGCCACATACATCAGGATGACACCGATGCGCGTGTTCACCAGACCTGTGGAATAGCCCACAATGTAGATCGGCAGAAACAGCGCCTGTGCCGGGATGAGGATGCCGACAATAAAGTACAGATATGCAAACCGGAAGAACCTTCCCCTGTTGCGCGCAATCGCCCATGCTGCCGCGCCGCACAGCAGCGCCAGAATCAGCACGGAGACGATCGTATACAGCGCGGTGTTGAAGAAGGTCACCTGTAGGTTGAGCTTCTTGTACGCATTCGCGTAGTTGGTCAGGTTCAGGCTCTGCGGCAGCGCCAGCGGATTGCCGACGTACAGCTCCTTCTTCGTCTTGAAGGAGTAATTGAGGATAATCAGCAGCGGTGCAAGGAAGACCAGCGACGCGGCCGTCATGATCAGCTGCGCGGTAAGAAGCGCAGGCGTGAACCTCTTCTTTTCTTTTTTCAGCGCCTTGGCCATCACATCTGCACCTCCCTCTTTTTGAGCACCTTCACCTGCAGGAAGGCTACCACCAGCAGGGCAAAGACGACGGAAATCGTCAGCGCGGAGCCGTAGCCGTACTGCCTGCCGTTGATGGCGGTGGAATACGTGTAGTAAATGATCGATGTGGATGCGCGGCCCGGTCCTCCATTGGTGGAGGCAACGAGCAGGTCATACACCTTGAGCGAGCCGGTGGTGATGCCGACGATGCAGATCGTCAGCGCCGGCGCGAGCATGGGCAGCGTGATGCTGAAGAACTGGCGCACGGCGCCTGCGCCGTCCACCTTGGCCGCCTCGTACAGATCGCCGGGGATGGACTGCAGCGCCGCCAGATAGATCAGCATCCAGTAGCCGATCCACTGCCAGTTGTTGGCAATCAGGAGGCCAGCAAGAACCGTCTCCTCCTTGCCAAGGAGCATTGCAGCGCTTCCCGTCAGGCCCATGAGCTTCAGAAGCGCCGGCAGCACATTGCCGTAGAGCTTGAGCCAGACAAAGCCCACGACCACCGCGCTGATCAGACAGGGAATAAAGAAAATGGTGCGCATGAGCTTCTGGCCCTTGATGCCGCTGTCCAGCGCCACGGCCATGAGGATCGCCGCCACGTTCTGAATCACCGTGTTCCAGATCGTAAAGCGAATCGTGAACCACCATGCGCTGCGGGCGTACGGGTCGGAAAACAGCTTGACGTAGTTGTCAAGCCCCACGAACGGCTTCTCCACCGTCATGCCATTCCAGCTCGTCAGCGAATAATAGAGCGACAAAAACATCGGAATGATGAGTCCGATCGTAAAGATGATCATGCCGGGCAGCACCAGAGAGAAGTACTGCAGCTGCTGCTTGCGCAGGCTCGGGCTCATTTTGCGCATGGCGCTCGCCTCCAGAGAATGAGATAAGGTGAAAGCGGGCGGCTTCCCTCCGCCTTGGGAAGAAGCCGCCCGCCATCATGTTTAGGGAATTACTTGCTGTTGTCGCGGCGCGCGTCGGAAGCCTTGAGAACTTCCTCGATGGTGATGTGGCCCTGCAGATACTCGGCGATATCCTTGGCGTTTTCCTCCTGGAAGCCGCCCCAGACGAGCTGGTTGTTGCCCAGGTTGACGTCCTGAATCATGCCGGCCGCAGCGTAGGCGTCGATATCGGACTGGCTCGGGTTGGCGAAGGTCGGCGCAACATCCTTGACCATCGGCGCGGTCATGGTGTAGTCATAGATGGCAACCTGCAGATCCTTGTCGGTCGCGATGACCTCGAAGACCTTGTTGATCGCATCCTGCTGCTCGGAAGACGCACTGGCCATGAAGGTGATGTTCGGCTCAAAGAGGAGCTTGGCATCGCCGGTCTGGTTCGGGAACGGGAAGATGCCGAAGTCGTAGCTCTCGTCGATGCCCAGGAAGTTCTGGATGGACCAGGAGCCGGACACCTTCATCGCGGCCTCGCCCATGACCATCTTGGCATCGCAGGCGGTCTGCTCCAGGGAGAAGGTCTCATCGGTCCAGGTGTTGTCGTAGATCAGCTTGTTGTACTCATACGCGGTCTTGTACTCCTCGCTGGTCTCAAAGCTGACCTCGCCGGCGCGGAACTGGTCGCCCCAGGTCGGATACTTGTTGAACACGTCGTTCACGGCGAACTGCATGGTCACATTGCCGATGGACCAGGTATCCACCATGTGGGACGCGAACGGCGTGATGCCGTTGGCCTTGAGGGTTTCGATGACGGCAGCGAGTTCCTCATGGGTCTTGGGAACGGAGAGGCCCAGCTCGGAGAAGATCTCGCGGCTGTAATACACGCCCTGATACAGGCAGTTGAAGGTCATGCCCATGACCTTGCCGTCCAGGGTGACGCCTTCCTTCGCGGCGTCCAGAATATTGTCCATGTAGGGCTGCGCGGTCAGGTCCGCCAGCAGGCCCAGGGAGCCATAGGTGGAGACGTCCTGCGCCTTGCCGATCATGATATCCGGCAGGCCGGACTGCATGTACACCTGCATCTTCGGCTGGAAGTCATTGCCCCAGTCCACGCACTCCCACTCGAGCTTGATTTCCGGGTACTTCTTGGCAAGCGCCTCGTCGATCATGTCCTCGATGCCGGCGTCAGTCGTGGACTGACCGGCCAGCACGCGCAGGGTGATCTCCTCGGCCTGCGCAAACGCGCACAGGGACAGCACAAGCGCCATCGCCAGCAGAAGGGATACGATCTTCTTCATCACATTTTCCTCCTTACGTTTCTGAGGGGATCCCACACTCCCCTTATCTGCCTACATCATAGCGGATTATCCCGGAAGAAAATAGGATAGTTTTGCGCATTTTGCTTGGACAATTTTGTAAACCTCGTCTCAGCGCTGCGGCGTGCTGCTCTCCGCGCGCAGGGCATCCCACTGCTCAAGCACATTCTCAAGCGTCGTCTCCCCGCGCAGGTGCGAAAGCAGCAGCTCCGCGCAGTCGTACTGGAACGCCCAGATCAGCTGGTTGTTGCCGATGGACGCGCTCACGATGCGCCCCTCCCTGCGGTAGCGCTCGATGTCCTCGCGGATCATCGCCAGCGAATCCACCTGCACATCCCGCAGGCAGGTGTCCGTCTGGGTGAAGGCGCAGACCGTCTGCGCCAGCCCCTCATCAGCGAGCAGCATGGCGAAGATGTCGTCAATCAGCGCATCATGCGCCGTGGCTGCACCCTTCATGAACGTGATGTTCGGCTCGCTGATGAGTCTGGCATCGCCACTTTCGTTCGGGTACGGAAAGATGCCGATCTTCCTGTGCGGCGCGACAGACTGAAGCGCCTGAAACGACCAGCTGCCGCTCAGGTACATCGCCGCCTCCTCACCCGCAAAGCGCAGGTCGCTCTCGCTCTGCGTCACCTTCAGCGCGTCCGGCCAGGTATTGCGGTACTGCTCGACAACCCTTTCCGCGCAGCTGCGGTACGGCTCCTCCGTGAAGGAAACCTCCCCTGCGCGCAGCCGGTCGCCCCATTGCGGGTCCGCAGAGAACACATCGCCGATGGCCAGCTGCATCAGGATATTGCCCGTGTACCACGTCTCCTGAAAGTGGGCGGCAAACGGCGTGACGCCCACGCGATTCAGGCGCTCCACGATGGCGGCAAGCTCCTCCTGCGTCCCGGGCACCTCGAAGTTGTAGCGGTAGAATATGTTCTTGTTGTAGAGCACGCCCTGGTAGAGCTGGTTGTACACCAGGCCGTAGAGCTTTCCGTCCGCCGTGCCCGCCTGAACCGCCTCCGGAGTCAGATGCTCGCCAAGCGTCTGAGGAAACACGCCCAGCGCACCCGTCGGATAGAACGCCTGAATGTCCTGCGCCTTGCCGATGATGATGTCCGGCGTCTCGCCCGAGGAGAGCATCGCGTTCAGGCGCACGGAAAACCACTCGCCCCAGTCCACGTTCTCCCATTCCAGCACCACATTCGGGAAAGCCTGCTCAATCCGCTCACGGATGAGGTCCGCCATGCCCGGATCGCTGGTGGATTCGCCGGCGAGCACGGTCAAAAGCACCTTTTCCTGGGCCGGTTCGTTCTGCCCGTCCGTCACGATGGCGCAGCCACCCAGCAGCAGCACGCCAAGCAGCACAAAGCACATCAGGCATCGTTTCACTCAGCTTCCTCCTCCCGATAGGTACGCGGGCTTTTGCCCTCCATCCGCTTGAACACGCGGCTGAAATACGCATAATCGTCATAACCCACCATCTGCGCAACGTCCGTGATGCTCAGTTCCTTCTGAACAAGCAGCTTCTTCGCCTGCGCCATGCGCACGGAGGCCAGATAGAGCATCAGGTTGCAGCCCGTCTGCTGCTTGAACGTGCGCGAGAGGTAGCTGTCATCGACGTTGAATTCCCTTGCCAGCGTGTTCAGGGAAATGTCCTCGGCGTAGTTTTTGTCGATGTAGGCACGTACGCGGCGCACGATGTCGCGCATGCCCTCGCTCTGTCTGGCAGCCGGCTCGGGCAGGAAGCACTCATCGAGCATCTGGGCAAACAGGCTGTGCAGCTGGTCAAGCGCCATGGCGTCCACCGCGCTGAGCATGAGCTCCTTGAGGTTGTCCACCGCACCAAGCTGCTCGGTACGCAGGTTTTCCTCCAGCGTGCGGTGCAGGATCCAGACAACGCGATCGATGCACGAGAGCAGCTCCATCACCGTCCAGCCTTCCTCCTGACAGCTGAAGATGCCGGTGCACTCTAGCAGCCGCGCAAAGCGGTCGCGCTGCCCCATCTGCGCAGCATGCTCCAGCTGGCGGAAGGTGTCTGCGGCAATGCGCTGAAGCATGGGCTGCACAGTCGCTTCGCTGGCAAAGCCGATGCCCGCCGCATCACTGCATTTCATCGCAGACAGACTCCTGCGCACCTCATCGTAGGCGTGCCTCAGATCGCGCAGGGAGAAATAGCCGCCCGACACCATCGCGCGGGGCTGCACGCAGCACAGCGCATGCAGCTGCGCCATCTGCGCAGGCAGGCAGGCGCGCAGCGACGCCTCGTCCATCTCCGTGACGAGCAGGAAGTGATTGGCATGATACAGATCGTGGATGACAAGCTTGTTGCCGCTTTTGACCATCGCGCCCAACTGCAGCTTGATCTGATACACCGCCTCCGCCGCGCTCTGGGGCAGCTTGCCCACCCCGAGCTTCTGCATAAAGCCGGACAGGCGCACCAGCACCACGCGATAGCTGGAAAAAGCCGCCTCGTAATCAAAGAGCCGCGCCTCGACGCTTCTAAGCATGTCCTGCCGGCGCGCATCATGCAGCCATTGAGAAAAATCGCGGTCGAGCACCATGGAGGCGGCCAGGCTGAGCTTGGCCTGCTCCTCGCTGCGCTCGCGCTGCCTGCGCGTCTGCGCCAGCGCATGCTCAGTAGCGCGCTCCAGCACCTCCATCAGCTTGCTGCGGTTAATGGGCTTGAGCACATAATCCAGCGCGCCGCACAGCAGTGCCTGATGCACATATTCAAAATCGCTGTATCCGCTCAGCACGACAATCGCCGTCTGCGGCCAGCGCTCACGCAGCTGTTCCATCAGCTCCACACCGGACAGATACGGCATGTTGATGTCGGTGATGACGATGTCCGCCGGCTGCTCCGCCATCTTCTCCAGCGCATCCTCGCCATCGCAAGCCATCGGCGCCAGCTCAAGCCCCAGCGCATCCCAGTCGATCACCGTTCTCAGGCTCTCGCGGATCCAGTATTCATCGTCCGCGACGAGCACCCGCAGTTTTTTATTCTCCATCGTGGTTTTCCTCCTGCTGCGATGCCGGAATGTGGAGCGTCACCCGCGTGCCTTCCTCTTCGCCGCTTTCAACCTCCAGCCCATATTCCCGGCCGAACAGCAGCTTCAGGCGCGCCGCGATGTTGAGCAGACCGATCGACGACCCCGTGCTCAGCGCCTGCTCCGGATCGATCGTGCGAACCCGCTCCATGATCTCCCTGGGCATGCCCATGCCGTTGTCCGCGATGGTCAGCAGGATTTCCGCCTCCGTTCTGCAGGCGCTGATGCGGATGCGCTTTTCCCCGCGCTTGTTCTTGAGCCCGTGGGTGATCGCATTCTCCACCAGCGGCTGAAGCGACAGACGCGGCACGCGCGTCTTCATCATGTCTGCCGGGATGTCGATGGTCATCTGCACGGTGTCGTTCATGCGCACGTTCATCACGAACAGGTAGTTCTTCAGGTGTTTGAGCTCATCGGAAATCGACGCGAGCGGCTCGTCCATGCGCAGGCTGTAGCGGAACAGATCGGACAGCGCATGGCACAGCGTGCTCACGATCTGGCATTCGTTGATCATCGCAATGGCGCTCATGGTATCCAGCGTGTTGTAGAGGAAGTGCGGATTCACCTGCATCTGCAGCGCCTTGTATTTGGTGTCGTTGAGCTGGATCGCCGTCTGGTATTCCCGGGCGATCAGCGCTTCGATCCGGTCAAGCATGTCGTTGAAGGCGCCGCCCAGCTTTTTCAGCTCGTCCTGACGCATATCCGGCAGACGCAGCTGGGTTTCACCCTGCTTGATGCGGTTCATGGTCTCCGCCATCCGGTCAAGCGGACGCGTCAGGCGGCGGGAGATGAAGACGGACAGAAAGACAAAGAAGATCAGCACCAGCGCAAAAACGAGGAGAGTGCCGCTGGCGAGCAGCATCTGATTGGCGTTGAGCGCGCTGGACGGGATCAGCGAATAGATCGTCACGCCGTATTTGCGCACCGCGGCAGAATACAGCGAATGGCTGCCCGGCGTATCCGGCAGGCTCTCACCGTGCTGCGCCTGCAGGGAAAGATCGCCCATCAGCGCTGCGGTTTCCTCCCTGTCCGGCAGCGCGCTGGTGATCGACGTGCGTCCCTGCGGCTGCAGCCATACGGCCTGCTCGTCGGAATAGCGGTATTTGCGCATCAGGCTTTCAAAGCCCTTGGGGTCCACATCGCAGACCATGTAGCCAATCGGCGTCTGTGCGTTTTCCAAAATGCGCAGCACGCAGCGGATCAGGCGCAGTCCCCGCTTGTCATTGTCATAGCTGGTGACTGCCATGACCGTCGGATTGGCGGCAATGATGTCGCGCACGCCTTCGTCGCTGCCGTTCATGCTGTGGTCATAGATATCCGCCGGATAGGTATAGATCGGCGTCTGTGCGTGACGATAGGAGCTGATGAGCGCATGATCCATGCTGTAAATGTAGAGCGCAACCAGATGCTCATCCGACTCAAACGCGCTGCCCGCCATTTCATAGGCCAGGGCGGCATACTTGCGCGCCAGCTCGTCGGTGCTGCTCGTATCGGCCAGCTCCCGCACAAACGACTTGTGCTCGTAGATGGTGATCAGGCTGTTCTCAATGCGCTTGAAGCGATTGTAAACGTCGTCGGAAAGGTTTTGGAGCGTCGTGCGGTTGATCTGCGCCGTCTGCTTTGCAATGATCGAGGAGGAGGCCGCATTGAACAGCACCAGCTGCAGCAGCATGGCCAGCACCGTGCAGCCGATGCATGACAGCAGAATCAAAGACCTCAGGCTCCACGCTTTTTTGTGGCGAAACACACAAATCACTCTCCTGCCTTGCAGCATCCTGTCTCTATTATAAGGGATGCGCGCGAATCCAGCAACCCGGTTTCTCCCTAACCGGGCATCAAAGGCTTCAGAAACGGGATCCATGGAAGGCGCTGTGCGCTCCCCCGGTTCCGGACTGTATCCCGTTAATCAGACAATGAAAAAAGGGCCTCCTGTTGTGAAAGCCCTGATATCAAAGAAACCGGTCACTCGATATTATTGCACAGCCTGAGGCGGATTGGTGCATGATCAATAGGGTAATCGTCGGCTTTGGCCCTTAATCAAACTCCGGCCGCTTCTCCTTTCTCTCCCGCACGAAGACGTATGTCAGCGCATTCGAATGCACAGGTGAATATCGATAATCCAGCCCCTCAAACGCCTGGATATCTTCCGGCCTTCCAATCTGATTCACTGCCATGAAACGGACCATTTCGCCGCGCGCCATTTTGCACATCGTGCCCTTCTCCACGATTCTGCCATCCTTCTCCTCGCCGAATACGCAAGTGATCATCCTCCTGTCAGACGGCAGATACCTGGATGCGCAGATGCTGTACTCCTTGGAAGCCAGATTGATCACACAGTCCGTCCCATCCCAAACGCTGTTTGCCAGCTCATCTCCCCAGAATGCGTATAGATCCTTCGCCTCGCCCACGCGCAGCTTCGCCTGCATCTCAAG
Organism: Candidatus Ventricola sp.; assembly: GCA_051883755.1. Lineage (GTDB taxonomy): Bacteria > Bacillota > Clostridia > Christensenellales > Aristaeellaceae > Ventricola. The sequence continues at coordinate 22,190 of JBJEUI010000193.1, read as the reverse complement.
CCGATATGGCGTTACGCCGTCCAGCGGACGCAGCATGCCATAAAAACCGGACAGAATTCGCAGATGCTCCTGCACATAATCGTATTCCTTCTGTGTGAACACATCAGGCGCCATGTACTGATACTGAATGCCCTCATAAGCGATGATGGCCGGCGTGAGGTTTCTGTATAGATCCATGCTGCACAGACGCTCGACATTTTGCCGCGCAATCCGGTCGTTGCACTTCCAGAGCTTTCTGAGTTCGCCTTCGTCCATACAGCGAAGCCGATCAAGAAGCTGCTGCGTCTTGGGCAAAAATGCAGGCAAATCACACCACGTCAGCGTGTCCGTGTCTGTATTCATCTTCTTCGCCGGCGAGATGATGATGCGCATCTTACTTTTCCCCCGTCAGATACATGAGGATTTCCTGAGCATTGGTATCCGGCTTGACCTTGGGCATCACCTTTTCGATCACGCCGTTTTCATCAATCACATAGGTCGTTCTCACAACACCCATGCTCACCTTGCCGTAGAGCTTCTTCTCCTGCCAGACATCGTATGCTTTGATCACCTCAAGCTCCGGATCTGAAAGCAGGATAAACGGCAGATCATGCTTGGCAGCAAACTTCACGTGCGAAGCCACAGAGTCCTTGCTCACGCCGATGACAACAACGTCTAGAGACTTAAACCTCTCATAGCTCCCTGCAAACGCGCAGGCCTGCCGCGTACAGCCGGGCGTGTTGTCCTTCGGATAGAAGTACAATACGATCTTCTTCCCTGCGAAATCAGACAGAGAAACCCCGTTCCCATCCTGATCCAAAAGAGTAAAGCCAGGCGCCTTCATACCAGTTTCAAGCATGATGTTCTCTCCCCTATATCAGATTGATGGGCACAGAATACTGCGCCCATCGAGCATTATACCATATGGATTGACAAAACTAATACTAATCTCAATTAATAATGTTCATTATATAACTTCTCATTCCCATCACTCAAGAGCATTATAACATAGTATCAAAAATATGACAATCTAATTTGAGAATAGTATGAGTCCCCTGATGGGTCTGCACCGGTCTGCGGATACAAGTGTCGATTACAGATTCATGGAACCGGGGCTGCCCTATTCGAGCGATGCACACCTCCAAAGGAAGCGTCATCGTAAATCCGGTTCATCATTTTCTCAGTTCGCGGACGGCGGTCAGCCGGCAATTTCCTTGGTCATCCCCACTCATTCAGCATCGCAGCCAAAGACCTCCCACTCGATCAGTGCCGGGAAGGCCGATGGGTCGTCGCTCTTCTGCATGCGCTCCAGCCGCATCCAGCGGACGGTATGCACGCCGCCCAGAGAGATGAACTGGCGGTCGCCCGTCTTCTCCAGTGAATACGCGATCTCACTGCCGTCGGACAGCACGACATGTCCGCCGACCCAGTACGCGTCGTGCGGGAAATCGGCGCGCAGCGTCAGCGCCATCTCGTCGATGCGCACCTCCCGCCCAAAGTCAAGCCGGCACCACGCGTCCTCGCGCGCACCGATGCCCCAGGACTGGTATGGCCACTCGCCGTGATAGTCGCTGTGGCGCATGCCGTCGATGACGTTGCGCGCAGCAAAGCAGGACTCGCCCCGTGTCTCGACATTGGCGATGCAATGCGGGAAAAAGTCCGTATCCCCCCGCAAATCGGACGGATTGCAGGCCAGGTTGCGCCGCACCGCACATTCCGCCTGCGTCATAGCGCGCGCCGTGACAATATGGCGGCTGCCGGCAAAGGCCACCGGGCAATACGCCAGCCGATGCTCCCCCGCCGGGACATGCCAGGTCATTCTGCCCGCAGGCAGGTACACCTCGCCCGGCAGGATCGCTGCGTCCATCTGCACCCACAGGTGCCGGCAATCGGACTCGATCTCGATCCTGTCGCCATCCTGGTATTCGCGGTCCACGCGCAGCAGCGCTTCGCTTTCGTGCTTCGCCTCTGCCAGCAGCACGTTCTTCGCCGTATAGGCACGAATGGTTATCATCGTGTTCTCCTCCTCAGATCCAGAGCATCGGATCGGTGCCGCAAAGCTTGGCGAGCGCCTCCACGAAGAAGTAGTCTCCGTAGGTGATGTTGGTGTGCCGACCCGCGCCGTCATCATGATAGCTGGCCGTGCAGTGCGTCAGAATGCCGCAGATCCGGTCAGAGAAGTCGCAGCAATGGTCGGCGATGCCGTCCAGCAGGCGCTCGGCGGCATCCTGATAGGCCGTCTCCCCTGTCGCCCTGGCCAGCTCGATCAGGCCACAAGCCGCGATGGCGCCGGCCATGTTGTCGATGCGCTCCTCACCCGCGGGCTGGCAGAAGTCCGAATCCGTCAGGCCGTCCTCGCGGATGTTGGCGATGAAATACCGCGCGATGCGCTCCGCCGTCTCCAGATAGCGCGCGTCCCGCGTATTCAGATACGCCAGGGTGAAGCCATACAGCCCCCACGCCTGCCCGCGGGACCAGCTGCTGCCCAGCGCATAGCCCTGACCCGCCACCTCGCCCACGCGCGCACCGGTCTCGGGATCAAACTCCACGATATGCGCAACAGAGCCGTTCTCACGGATGAACTCGCGCATCGTCCTGTCCGCGTGCAGGCAAGCCACCTTGGCAAAGCGCGGATCCTCCGTCATACGGGAAGCGCGGAAGAGCAGCGACAGGTTCATCATGCAGTCAATGATGGCGTAGCCCATCTTGTGCTTCTCGTTCCAGGCGCGAATATAGCCCGCCGGGCTGTAGCGGCCCATGAGCAGATTGGCCGCGTGCAGCGTGTCCATCGCGGCCTGCTCGTCGCCGATCAGCTTGTCATGCGCGCCGCAGGAGAGCAGATACATGAAGCCCACGTCGTGATTGAGATATCGGAAGGAACGAAACTCCGCGGTGAGCATTTTCTCGGCGCGCAGGGCCTCCTTCCTGAAGGCGTCGTCCCCCGTCGCGCACCACAGCTGCCACATCAGGCCCGGCCAAAAGCCGCCCGTCCACCAGCTGTTGCCGTCGTAGGGCGAGGTGATCCACTGGCCGTCCGCGCTCTTGTAGGGCAGGATGCCCGCCTGCGCAGCCTGCGCTGCGGTTCGGCGGAATTTATCGGCAATCCTTGCGGCAAGCTCTGCCGGATTATTGTGCATGATCGAGCACCTCCTGCGGAATATGGTCGGGCAGCGCATCGTCTGCGGCACAGTATACCGCGCAGACAAGCTGTGTGACGCCCGGCTCAATCCGGGCGTGCAGCGTAGGCAGCACTGTGCGCGCGGCCATCAGATTCGTGTTGCATTCCGGCGAGATCACCTCGCCGTGCGTGTAGCCGGACAGCGCATAGATGGCGCTCGTGCCGTATGCGCCGTGCGCGGCCGCGTGACCGGCGTCTGCGTCTAGCGCCGTACGGATGCGGTCGCAGGGGCGCAAGCCCGCCCAGTCACGCCGGACAGCAAAGGCGCCCTCCGCCGCCTCCAGCGCCCTGTCGGAACGGATGACGTGGCGGCGGATATGCCAGTTCCCATCGATGGGAATCACCTGCGTATCGATGAGCACGCCGCGAAGCGGCGACCAGCGGCAGACCACCCGCTCCTCCGAGAGCGCGAAGCTCTCGCAGCCACTGCGCGCGTGCCACAGCCCGCGCCCCTGCTCCTTCAGGGCGAGCATGCTGTCATACGCGCCCTTCTGGAGCGTGCCTGCCTCCTTGACGACGGAGAAGGCGAACTGCGTGGAATACGCAAACTTCTCGTACTTCTCGTCCTCGTGCATGTGCTCGTAGGCGTGATTGCCCGCCGTGTAAGCTGTGACCATGCGATTGCCGGAATCGCGGGTGATCAGCAGGCGCACCTGCTCGTCCAGGAAGCGCGCAGGCGCGGCATAGGGCTTTTCCTCGCTCGTCCAGAACGGGTGATCCTCGCCCAGCGCCAGCACGGCAAACACCTTCATCGCCCAGTACGGCGAGCCGGGCGCATTGTAGCCCTCGCTTGCGCACAGGTTCGGATAGCCATAGCCGACGGTCAGCACGCCGTCGCGGTCGAAGATCGGCAGCTTCATCCAGGCGCGGAGGTTGGCACACAGCAGGTGCTTGATCTCACCCCAGTCCATCCCCTCCGGCCTGGCCCCGGCCAGCGCCAGCGCCGACCAGAACGCGGACTGCGCGAAGCGGTAGGTCAGGCTGCGCCCATAGGGCAGCGCCCTTCCCTCGCCATCAAACCAGCAGGCAAAGCGCGGCGCAATCAGCCTCGCGCGCTCGATGAACCGCGCGGCGCGCTCGGGATCGCGCTTATCCATCGCGCGGGCATAGACCAGCCCGTAGTAGTGGAATGCCCAGAGCGTATAGTAGTCGCGCTGCGTCGCCTTGTCAAAGTACCAGCCGTCTGCGACGTAATGGCTCTCCGCCAGGGCGAGATCCTCCTCCAGCCTCGCCTGGTCAACCGGCCTGCCCACATGCAGGAAGCCCACGTTCACCAGCACGCGGAAGAAGCGCCAGTTGTTCCTGGGCATGTCGTGCAGGTTGATCTGATTCAGCCAGCGGCAGAGATTGTCCTGCTGCGCAGGCGTCAATTCGCCGTAGAAGCGCTCGGGGATCAGGCACAGCGCCATGCCCATGACGGCCATCTCGACCATCCTCTGGTCGAACGGGCCGATATCGCCCCAGTATTCCTCGTGGTCTGGATCGGTGCCGTTGATGATGCCCTGCTTCCACAGCGCCCAGTACGGCTCGGCCTCCGGGCACTTTCCCGCCAGCATCGGCACCAACGCCCAGAGGATGCGTGAGAAACCCTCCATGCCGGCAACGTCCTCACTGTAATGCGCGCTGCCCTCGCCGATGAGCAGTCGCGCCTTCCCCGGCGAAAGGCATTTTGCCGCCGGTTCGATCAGCTGCACTGCGGCGCGCACCCAGTCCGCGCGTGTCGCAAAGGGATTTGTGCATACCTCATTCATCGATGTCCGCCCTCTCTATCACAAAGGTTTGGTCGTGGATGGTATCCGCCGCTGCGGTAAGCATCAGCCGCCAGACGCTGCCGGGGAAATTCCTGGCCATGCGCGCGTCACGCACGGGGATTTCCTCAACCTCCGCCCGCAGGCACGCATGGAAGCGGATGCGGATGCGCCCCGTCTGCGCGCAGGCCGGTGCAAGTTGCGGCATGCTGCACAGCATGAACACCCAGGTCACTTTGCGCGGCGCCTGCAGCTCGATGTGGTCATCAAGCGTCAGCGTGCGCGCCAGCTCCAGCCGCCGCGTAAAGTGCAGCACGCCCGCCTCCTCACCGTATGTGCCGGAGAGCTCCATCGCCAGGCCGCCGTCCAGGCGCATTACATTCGACGCGCGGTGAGCCGCGCCAGGCTGCTGCTCGAAGCCGCCGATGAGCGGCAGGTTGTGATACGCGCTGCGCGTGTTGAGCAGCGTGTAGCGCTCTGCAGAAAACGTCTTCGCCGTGTACGTCATGTTGCCCAGGTCGATGATCTGCGGCGCTCCGTCCGCATAGAGCATGAACGAGCCAACGTCGTTGTGGTTGTGGCTCTCGCCGTTGTGCCCGCCCTTGGCGCACAGGATCAGGCCGGAGCGCTCCACGACGCGCAGCTGGAGGTCGGGCAGCCACACGTCGCGCTCCGCCGCCGCACCGCCCGCCGCCTGCACAGCGGGATGGAACAGGCGCATCAGCAGGCGCGAGAAATGCGGAACGTCCTCAATCTGCTGCGAGGGCGTGCCCCGGTGCGCGATACCCAGCGCGATCAGCGCCGGGTCGTCAAGACGCTCGCCCGCCGTCTGCAAGCGCTCGCCGCAGAGGCTGGGCCTGGCGTCGCAGTCCGCAAAATTGACAAACCAACCGTGCTCAAGCTGCGTCCTCAGCGGAAAGGACAGGATGTTGCGCAGCTTCTCCTCCTGCCAGAGCGCCATGCGCCCGTGCGTCGCGCGCTCGAGCAGCTCCAGGCAGTCCAGCAGCGCGCCGCCGGCCATGTTGTAATACGCCGTGCCCTCGTCACAGCCGCCGTCCTGCGGCATCACATCCAACCAGCGGTCGAGCATGCGGCAGCCGCGATCCAGCAGCTGCGCAAAGCGCAGCGGCTCCTGCAGCATAAGTGAGGCCGTCAGGAAAATGTTGGACACGATCCACGGCGTCCAGTTGCACAGATCCCGGCGGATGAAGCCCATCCACCAGAAGTCGTCCCGCGTCATGAACGGCGTGAGGACGCGGCGTTCGGTCTCCATGCGCAGCCGCCGGCGCACGACTGGCGCGATCTCGTCCAGCACGTCGCCAACCAGCGCATCCGTCAGCGCGAGGATCATGGCCGTCTGCGCGGCAAAGAGGTCGACATACGGATTGTCAATGTCCGGCAGCGGCCTGTCCTTGGCCGCCGGCGCGCCGGGAATGGGGTTGACGTTGTGCGCGGAGATCACCCAGCTGCTCTCCTCGCAGATGCACCACACGCCGTCGATCACATCCGGCAGCCTCTCCCGCGTGCCGGTGACGCACAGGTGCAGCACCGATGCGATGAGCTTGCGCCGGCGCAGGAAGTACGGCGTCTCGTACGCCTCGCGGCTGCCCGACGTGACGAATGCCATGAACTGCGATGCCGTGCACATCGGATAGGGAACGGCCCCGAGCCGGTCGCACAGCGCGAGCAGATCGGAGCGGTCGGCCGGGTCGATCGCCGACCAGGCCGCGCGATCGCGCATGGGCGGAAAGGGACAGACCGGCATGGAGCCGATCATTTCCCTGAGCGGATGCGCGTCGAGAAAGGCGCCAAGCATGCGGTCTGTTCCTCCCTTCTCAGCCCTTCAGGCCGGAGGTCGCGATGCCCTCAATGAAGTACTTCTGCAGGCACAGGAACACGATGGACACCGGCAGCAGCGACACCAGCGAAGCCGCCATGATCAGGTGATAGTCGCTGGAGTTCTCCTGAATGAAGCGGCGCAGGCCGACCTGGATGGTCTTGTTTGCGTCGCGGGTCAGATAGATCATCGGGCCCATGTAGTCGTTCCAGGTGCCGACGAAGGTGAAGATGACCAGCGTCGCGATAGCGGCCTTTGACAGCGGCAGCATGATGCGCGCCCAGATGCCGTACTCGCTCAGGCCGTCGATACGTGCCGCCTCGCACAGGTCCGTGGGCACGCCCTGATAGAACTGGCGCATGAGGAACACGCCGAAGGCAGAGAACGCCTGGAGCACCACCATCGCCCAGAGCGTGTCATACAGGCCCATGGAGCGCATCATGATGAACTGCGGCAGCATATACGCCTGCCACGGCACCGCGATGGTCGCGATGTAGCACAGGAACAGCGTGTCGCGGCCCTTAAAATTGAGCTTGGCAAACGCATACGCCGCGAAGGAGGACGTGAGCGTCTGCAGACAGGTGACGACGATCGCGACAAACGCCGTATTCTTGAAATAGGTGAGCATCGGCACTCTCTGCCAGATGAGCACATAGTTCTCCCAGTGGAAGGTCTCCGGGATCCACTTCATCGGATAGGCAAAGACCTCACGGTCCAGCTTCAGCGAGGAGGAGATCATCCAGACAAAGGGAATCAGCGTAAACAGCGCCACGGCAATCAGCACGATATACAGCGCAATTTTGCCGATCGTCTGCAGGATGGGATTGTCCTGACGGACAGTATTCTTGGTGACAGCAGCCTGAGACATGATGCTTCCTCCTTTCTCAATCGTTGGCAAACTTCTTTTCGCTGTGGAACTGGATGACCGTGATGATCAGCACGATCACCAGCAGCACCATGGAAATCGCGCTGGCCAGGCCGTATTTGTTCTGCATGAAGGCCACGTCGTAGATGTAGTAGACCAGCATCTTTGTGGCGCGTCCCGGACCGCCCTCGGTCATGATGGCCACGACATCGAAGATCTTGAAGCAGGAGATGATCATCATGATGGACGCGAAGAACGTCGTGGGACGCAGCTGCGGGATGGTGATGTTGGTGAACTGCTGCCACTTGTTCGCGCCGTCCACCGTCGCCGCCTCGTACAGCTCACGCGGGACGCCCTGCAGCGCTGCCAGATAGATGACCATGTAATAGCCCATGTTGCGCCAGACGGACACCAGGATAATCGCCCACATGGCCATGGTGCTGTCGGCGGTCCAGCTCTTGTTGTAGGGGATGCCGATCGCCTGGATCAGCTGATTGACGGGGCCGTCCTTCATGAGCATGAAGTTCCAGCAGACGCAGATGGCCACCATCGAGGCGACATACGGGAAGAAGAACACCGCGCGGAAGCCCACCGCGCCCTTGACCGCCTTATTCAGCGCGATGGCCAGGGCAATGGCGCACATCAGCGTCAACGGCACGGTGACCACGGTATAGAAGATCGTGTTCTTGAGCGCGATGCCCAGGTCGACGCGCTCGAAGAAATAGAAGAAGTCACCCTGGGAGAATTTCTCGATGACCTTCTCGATCTTGAAGATCGACGCGTAGTTCTGGAGTCCGACCCACTTGACATTGGAGATTGCGCCGCCGTTCCACTCCACCAGGGAGAGCAGCACAGAGCATACGACGGGAATCAGCGTGAAAATGGCAAAGCCCAGGAAGTTTGGCGCAAGGAAGGAATACGCAATCAGCGTGTTCTTGCGTTCCAGCTTGCTCATCGGCCGCCTGGTTTTGGATGCGGCAGTCTGTGCCATAACGATATTTCCCCTTTCTTCGGCGGACCGTTTCCTGCGCGGCGGTATGCGCCTCATACCGTCGCGCAGGAAACAGCCGGGACTCGTGTGCAAAAGAGAGCGGGGTGAGCGAGTTCTTCGCTCCCCCCGCTCCCGGTCAGGTGATGGCCATGCCTGAATTACTCAAACAGCTCAGCAACACGCTCGTTCATTTCCTCGATGCCGTCCTCGACGTCCAGCTCGCGGGTCATGATCAGGGTGTGCTCCTCGTTGACGATGGTCTGAATCTCGGAGAGCTTGTCCACAACCGGCCACTCCATGCCGACATAGGACGGAATCAGCGCGGCAGTAGAAGCCTCGTCGGTCGGGAAGCCTTCGACGGCAGCCATCTGAGCGGCGACAGCCTCGGACACCCACGCCGGACGGGAACCGGTGGCCGCGGTGGTCAGCGCGCCCTCCTCGCTGCACAGCCAGGAGACGTACTTCCAGGCCAGATCCTTCTGAGCGGACTTCTCGTTGATCATCACGCCGGTCAGGTTGCCGAAGGAAGAGCCGGCAGCCACGCCCTCGGCGTGCGGCACAGCGGTGATGCCCCAGTTGAAGCTGCAGGTGCCGTTGGTGTTGTAGCCGATCAGGGTGGAGACGTACCAGTAGCCCATCGGCATCATGGCGATGTTACCATTGGCGAACGCAGCAGAGTAGTGCAGACCGGCGGCCTTCAGCTCGCTGTAGGCCATGCACGCGCCGGCGTCCTCAAGATCCTGATAGAGGTTGTAGAAGTACGCCAGATCGGAGTACTCGCGGTCAGCCAGCGTGTTCACGCCGTCGCACACGGCCCAGTTCGCCACGGCGGACAGCCAGGTGTGATAGTGCGTGCCGTAGACACCGTCGCTGGTCATGGTCTTGGCCAGCTCGGCGTACTGATCCCAGGTCATGTCGTTGGTCGGATAGGCGACGCCGGCAGCATCGAACAGATCCTTGTTGTAGAACAGCACCCAGAAGTCGGAGCGGAACGGAAGCGCGTACTGCACACCGTCCACCGCGTAGTTGACCTCGGTGCCGACATAGCCGGACACGTCAAACGCGTCGGCCGCCATATAGTCGCTCAGCGGCGCGGCATAGCCGGCGGCCTGCCAGTTGATGATGTCGCGGGCTTCCTTGATCATCACGACGTCGGACGTGTCGCCGCCGGAGAGCATGGTGCCGACCTTGATGGCGTAGTCCTGAGAGGCAACGTCGATGTACTGAAGATCGATGTCCGGATACTTCTCCTCAAAGGCGGCCTCCTGCGCGAGCAGGTACGGCGTGGTCGTCGCATCCCAGGTGACGACGGTCAGCACCTGCTTGCCTTCGGCACAGGCGCCGGCCAGGGACAGCGCCAGCATGAGCGCCAGAGCCAGGGTGAGCATCTTTTTCATGGTGTGGGTTCCTCCTTCGGTTATGTTTATCTGAGCAGGAGATCAGCCTCCTGTCCGATACCGATTTGCTTACAAATTGCTTACATCCTGCTTACATTTATTTTCAATTCCAATCGTCAGAGATATTATACATTTACCTGTTACAACCTGTCAATAGCTCCAGAAAAATTCTTTTGCTTTTGACGCATTTTTCCCTCCGCACGCCGTCCTGTCCCATCCGAATTGTAAGCGAATGTAAGCGTTCGGCCGTTTCACTGAAAGCACATTGTCTTTCCCGCTTGAATCTGCTATAATCAAAGCATTCATTCATTCGATCGCGAGGTAACAACCATGCCAGATAAGCAGGCAACCATCTATGATGTCGCGCAGGCCGCCGGCGTCTCCATCGCTACGGTGTCGCGCGTCATGTCCGGCGGAAGCGTCAGCGCCTCCTCCCGCGCACGGGTGGAAGCAGCCATGGAAGCGCTGAGCTATTCCCCCTCCCCCGCCGCTGCCCACCGCACGCAGAGGCGCGGCTCGGGCCGCCTGGCACTGGTGCTCTCCGAGATCACCAACCCCTACTTCGCCTCGCTGGCGGCCGGCGCCGAGAAGGAGGCGCGCCGCAACGGCTATGCCCTCGAGCTGTTCACGGTCAATCCGCGCAGCAGCGACGTTGAGGCGACGATCGACCGGCTGATCGAGCAGAAGCCGGACGGTGCCGTGCTGGTGGGCGGCATTGTGGAGAAGCGCGATGTCCGCACGCTGAACAGCCTGCTGCGCCTGCAGCGCGTCCTGCCGCTGGTGACCATCGGGCCGCGCATCGAGGAGCTCAGCAGCATCAACATCACCTCTGACCTGTCCCTCTCCGTGCGCAAGAGCATCAATCACCTCGTCGCCCTGGGGCACCGGCGCATCGCCTTTATCGGCGGCACGAGCGAGGTATGCTCCAGCTCCATCCGCGAAACAGCCTTCTACAGCGAGATGGAGCGCCTGGGCCTGCCGGCCAACCGCAGCCTGCACGCCGAGACGGGCTACACCCCGCAGGACGGCGAAATCTGCATCTCCAAGCTCTTTGCGCGCCTGTCGCCCGGCGAGCTGCCCACCGCGCTCATCGCCATCAATGACCTTGTCGCCCTGGGTGCGATGCGCCAGCTGCAGCGCATGGGCATGCGCGTGCCGGAGGACGTGGCCATCATCGGCTGCGACAACCAGTTCTTCACGCCCTATCTCAATCCGCCGCTGACGACCGTCGATCTGCACCCGGAGGAGCACGGGCACAATGCCATCTCCGAGCTGATTGCCGCAGGCAGCGGGGGCAGCGTCGTGCCCTACAGTCAGATCAGCGAGTGCACGCTCATCGTGCGCGAGAGCTGCGGCGCGGCACTGGGCTACCGCAAGCTGGGATAGCACACCGGCGGGCGGGCAACGCCATGCTGCATCCGAAAGCCAATGCCGCGCGCAAAAAAACTGCCCGCGGCGATCATCAAGAGCACCACGGGCAGAAAATGGATTGTATCAATATTTGACGAAAATCAAATCAGGCCCATCTGTTTGAGCACGAAGATCCAGCCAAACAGCGTGAACACCGAGATCACCGTACTCAGAAAAACAAGCTGACCGGCCAGCTCTCCGTCTCCTCCCATGTTCTGTGCCATGGGATAGGAACCCGAAGCAACCGGTGTGGCAAAGACAGCGATCACCAGAAACAGCTCCACACCGCGCAGCCCAAGAGCAAAGGCAATGACAACCAGAATCATCGGCAGCAGAGCCAGCTTCGTCGCAAGCGTCGGCACAAGATACCTGAGGTTCTTGCCAATCGCCTTGAACTGCAGCGTGCCGCCCAGCGCAAAGAGCGCCAGCGGAGAAGACATGTTTGCAAACTCCGAGATCGGCTTTTCAAGCGCAGAAGGGAGGCGCAGGCCCAGCAGATAGAACGCGAGGCCCGCGCAGCAGCCCTGCAGCATGGGGTTCTTCGCGAGCTTGACCAGCAGCGGCCCCAATTCAATTTTGTGCGTACCCTCGTCGTTGAACAATTCAAGAATAATGACCGATGTGATATTGTAAAGCGTGATGACCACTGTCACCAGCATCGCCGCAACGCTCGTTTTCTCCGCGCCAAAGAGCGAGGTCGTCAGCGGCAGACCGAAGAGCACAAAATTGCTCCGGTAGATCGCCTGGATGATCACGCCGCGCCGCCTGTTTTCCTTCACCAGCCGCGGTACAATCAGCAGCAGCACCGCCTGTACGATCAGGATCGACGCGCCGCAGAAGATCATCAGCGCGGGGCTGGGCATGTTTCCCGGCTCCGCCTTGTAGACGTTGTAAAACGTCATGAACGGAAACATGATCGTGAAGATCAGCTTCGTGAGCCGGTTGAGAAACGTCTGGTCGACCACGCCCGCGGCGTTCGCGGCATAGCCCAGCAGCAGATAGCAAAGAAACGGAATCACCGCGTTGAGCGCCACAAAAAAACTGTCAAACATCGCGTTTGCCTTTCATATTCATCAACATACATTGATTTCTCATAAACAGTTCATGATCCATTTTTTCGTATTTTTAAAGATGGAGAGATCATGTATGACTTACAGCAGAGCAGAGCGGCTTGGAAAAGCGCACCACTGCGTTTCGCCTTCGTCGCAAAAAGGACGGCATGTAGTATCAACATGCCATCCTTTTTCTAATCCTCCTCGCAGTACTGGATAAACAGCGCTCAGTTCTCCGCGACAGATTGATTTACTGGGCCGCCTGCGTCATGATATCCTCCATAGCACGAAGCGCTGCACGGCTGGCAAACGTTGCGCCCGTCACACTGTCAATGCCTTCCAGCGTTTGCGTCTTGATAATTTCATCAAGAATTTCACGCTCAACAGCTGCCCACAGGACTTCCGTCTCTTTACCACTATAATCAATGTTCACAATGCACCCGTTTTCAACAGTAGCCGTCAAAGTCAGTTCGCCCTGCATACCCATGGCAGTAGCGCTATAAGTGCCGTCCTTCAGGGAGCCTTGGGCTTGTACTGTGGTCTCCTCTGCCACTTCATCCTTCAGCTCCACATGTCCCATAGCCAGCGCTTCTGCAGAAGCCTTTTCACCTGCAACACGACCGAAAACCAGCACATCGGTGATGGAGCTGCCAGTATAACGGCTCAAGCCATGCAGACCGCCCGTAGTTTCGCCAGCGGCATAGAGGCCCGGAATGACGTTTCCATTCGTATCAATCGCCTGCGTGTCCACATTGATTTTAATACCGCCGCAAGTGTAATGAATGGCGTTTCCATATGCCATTGCATAATACGGCCCAGACTCTGCTATGTTAACGTTGGCCGTGATCGCTTTTCCATTATCATACTGACCATTCTTATAGGCCGCATCATAAATAGCAAGGGACGTTTCCATCGCATCCGGATCAACGCCAAGTTCCACAGCCAGATCCCGAATGGTTGCTCCTTCTTTCACAAGACCATTGATGTGATAAGTTTCCAGAGTCGGCGAAGTCCTGTAAGTTTCAGCATTATACACCATCCAAGTAACATTGTCATCCAGTGTGCCTTCCAGTGCTGTCAGCTTACCTGCAGAATTGAAGGTAATACCGCCTTGACGTGTAACCGTCACGCCAGGTGCTGTCTGAGTGGTAAGCTCCACAGAAACAGCAGAAATACCTTCCATGTTGATCAGTTCCGCGCCAACTGCCTGAGCCATCAGCATACCATCGCCCGTGTTCGTCGCCTGGCCGGTCGTTCCATACCCCGCATACTGCGGCGCATACTCAGCGATCAACTCAGCGTTTCCGCCAAATCCGCCAGTCGCCAGAATCACGGCATTGGCATAATAATCCTTTTCTCCGTCCTTTGCGGAGATATGAACACCATTTACGCGACCATTTTCGTCCTGATGAAGAGAAGTCGCGCGCTCATTATATCGGATTTCAATATTCCGCGCTTCCAGCTGTTCAAGCAGCAAGGGCACCAGCACAAGGCCCACCGACCGATTCTGACTATCACGATGCGAACGCGGCGGATCATTGTACTGCACCTGAATCTTCGGTGAGAACTCAAAACCGATAGCTTCACAGAACTCGATGGCTTCCTGCGTCTTGGACGTAAAGAAGTTTACCAGTTCCATATCATTGTTTGTACCTACACGCAGCATATCTTGCGCAAACTGCTCGGCAGAATCCTCAATTCCTGCTTCTGCCTGCAGTTTAGTTCCTGCAGCATCAACGCCACCGGAAGCCCGATTTGTATTTCCGCCTGCATTAGAAGTCTTTTCAATCAGAAGAACAGATGCGCCTGCATCTGCTGCATACATCGCAGCTACCATGCCAGCTCCGCCAGCTCCAACAATAATCACGTCAGCATCCAACACTGCGTCATTTTTTTCTTCTGCAATCGCCGTCATTGTCATCGTAAGCATGACCATCGTCAAAAAAAACGACAAAATCTTCTTCATAGTAGGCGTTTCCTTTCCTTGGACATATTGATTTCTATCTCTTTGTTGCGCGCGGAGAACGTAAATCACATAGTTATTCTTTTGGCGAGGAGAATACTTAGCTTAGTCGTCCTGTTTACCGAGCATATCCAGCACCCACTGCGGAGCGAGCTGCGGCAGCTCCGTGCCCTCGGCCTTCGCCTTGCGGTAAGCCGCAATGGTTTCGGTGCGCTTTTCCTCGTAGGCGAGCTTCTTCTCCGCCTCAGTGAGCACCACATCAATGTATTCCTTCGGAATGACGCACACGCCGTCACTGTCGCCGACCACCAGATCGCCCGGCTCCACCCTCACGCCGCCGCACATGATCGTCGTGTTGATGTTGCCCTCGTCCTTCTTGATCGGGCCGCGCGGCATGAAGCCGCGGCTGTATACCGGGAAGCCCAGCTCGATGTTGCCATCGCGGTCGCGGGTGCAGCCGTCGATCACCATGCCCTTGAAGCCGGCTGCCTGACAGGCGCCCATGATCAGGTCGCCGAAATAGGCGCGGCCGGTGTAGCCCTTGCCATCGATGACCATCACATAGCCGTCCTCCTTAACGCTGTAGCTGGCAACGTGGATCGGGAAATTGTCGCCGTTGTCCGTTTCCACCGTCATCGCCGTGCCAACCACGGTCATGCCGCGCTCCACGGGCATGATGTCCATGTCCATGCAGCCGCCGTTCGGGATATCAATCTTCGCCGCCTTGACGCCATCCAGAATCAGCGGCACGTTCAGCCTTTCCGCCCTGCGGATCACCTCGTCCGGCAGCAGCGGCGCACACTTGTTGATCATACAGTCTTTACCTCCTTGCCCTTCTTACAGTCCAGCACGGCCTTGCCCAGCACCAGGGCAGCCACCACGAAGCCAACGCCGTTGAGCCACAGCGGCTGATTCACCATCAGGAAGATGGAGCACGGAACCAGAATGACGCGTTCGGGCATCTTCAGATCACGCCCGCACCAGCCAAACAGCGCCAGACCGATGATTGAGCAGCCCATGAGCGCGGTCAGCACACTCAGGACGACCGCCGGGCTCATGCCGAAGGTCTGGGTCGCAGCGTTATAGAGCAGCAGATCGTTGTTCCACAGGAAGACGAACGGAATCAGAAGACCGGAGATGGCCAGCTTCATCGCCTGCAGGCCGGTCTTCCACATTTCGCCGCCGGAAATGCCGATGGCGGCGAAGACAGCCAGCGCAACCGGCGGGGTGATCGCCGCGATGACGCCATAGTAGAGCACGAACAGGTGCGCCGCAGGCAGCGACACGCCGATGCCCACCATCGCCGGCGCGATGAGGATGGACAGCACGATGTAGCACGCAGAGGTCGGCAAGCCCATGCCCAGCATGATGCACACCAGTGCCGTCAGAATGCCCATGGCCAGGATGCTGCCGCCCGCGATCGTCGCGATCAGGCCGGAGATCTTGAGGCCAAAGCCGGTGATGTTGATCGCGCCGACGATGATGCCGGCGATCATGCAGGCGATGGACACCGACATCATGGACTTGGCGGACTTTACGCACAGGTCGATGAGGTTCTTGGGCGTAAAGCTCTTGGGATTGGTGATCAGCCCGATTACCAAGCCGACGATAATCGTGATGAGCGCAGCACGCTTGGTGCTGTAGCCCATGACCATCATGCCGATGAGCAGGAGAATCGGAACGAAGTAGAACCAGCCCTTTTTGAAGATCTGACCGATCGTCTCATCCTCCGGATCCGGCTCCCTGACGGGGATCTTGTTCTTATGGGAATACGCCAGAACGGAGACGGACAGCGTCAGATAGTACAGCACGGCCGGCATCAGCGCGGCGGTGCAGACGTTGGCATAGGACATGCCCGTGGCGTCCGCCATCAGGAACGCGACCGCGCCCATGACCGGCGGCATGATCTGTCCGCCGTTGGAGGCGACGGCCTCGACCGCGCCGGCGGTGTTGGCGTCAAAGCCCGTGCGCTTCATCAGCGGAATGGTGAACGTGCCGGTGGTGACGACGTTCGCCGCGCCGGAGCCGTTGACCATGCCCATGAGCATGCTGGAGTAGATCGCCGCCTGGGCGGGGCCGCCGCAGACGCGGCCGAACGCCGCAAAGGAGATCTTGACGAAGAACTCGCCCGCGCCGATAAAGCTGAGCACGGAGCCAAAGAGCACGAACAGGAAGATGTAGTTGGCCGCAGTGCTCAGCGCGCTTCCGAACAGGCCCTCGGAGCTGATCGCCAGATAGGACCCGAGGCGGTTGACGGACATGCGCGCGCACTCCCAGATGCCCGGCAGATAGCGGCCAAAGAGCGCATAGATAATGAAGAGAATGCACAGTGACGGCAGGATTCTGCCCAGCGCACGGAAACCCACAGCCAGCGCCACGAACGTAAAGGCGATCATGACGAAGTACTGGTACTGGGTATAAAGTGTGGAGCCCGCGTCATTGG
This sequence comes from Candidatus Ventricola sp., assembly GCA_051883755.1. GTDB lineage: Bacteria > Bacillota > Clostridia > Christensenellales > Aristaeellaceae > Ventricola. The sequence goes on along the minus strand of JBJEUI010000193.1, from coordinate 5,327 downwards.
AGTTGCGGAGCTTGATGACCTCCATCGCAGCCAGCACGGTCATCACCATGAGGGCGAGATCAAAGATCGTCAGGGAGGCGCGGTCCAGCTTGCCCAGCACGCTGCCCAGCGGCGCGCTCCGCCTGGCGGCGAAGTGGATCACGGAAACGATGGCGGACACGGCGAAGATCCACGCAAAGAGGTTCTTTTCGCCGGCGTTGAACGGGGATTTGGAGAAGACCGGCGGGAAGACGAACAGCACGCACAGCAGGCCGCTGACAATCGCCGTTCCCAGCCAGAATTTTCCGGCCTTGAGGCTGGCCTCGGCATTGTCTGCCGCCTCAATCGGCTTGACCAGCACAAAGAAGATCACGATGAGCATGCCATGGATGACAGCCAGCTCGGTGTTGTTGAGCAGCAGATACGGCGAGGCCGCAAGGAGGTGGAAGACACACAGGCCGATTGCTATGAGCGTGGACAGCAGCTTGCGGGCCCTGTCCAGTCTGCCCGGCTGTGCAAGCGATCGGGTATGTTCACTCATGGGTCTATCCCTTTCATACAGATTTCTGAATCCCGGCAAGGAAAGGCGGCAGGCAGGAATCCCGCCTGCCGCTGCCGGTACAGTGAGTTACTTGATCAGACCAGCCTCTTCGTAGGCACGCCTGGCGCCCTCGTTGAGCGGGATGAACTCGGTGGCGATGGTGTCCAGAGAGATCTGGCGGGTCGCCACGTTGGTGTTCTGGTACTCGGGCAGGGTCTCGATCAGCTTCTTGGTGAACTCGTAGATCAGATCGTCATCGGTCTCCGCGCCGCAGAACAGGCAGGTCATGTAGGCCAGGGTCTTGGCCGGCTCGGTGTTGGCCTGGTTCTCATAGGTGCCCACCGGAATCTCCGTATCGATGGCATAGGAGAACTTGCTGAGCATGGTCTCGATCATGTCATCCGGCAGAGAGATGAAGTAGAACGGGGTGGTCGCGGCGGACTGCTGGATGCCGGCGATCGGATAGCCGCCAACCTGGAACGCAGCGTCGATGTCGCCGTTGGCCAGCGCCTCGGAGCACTCGGCGTAGTTCATGTAGTACGGCGTGATGTCGTCCAGGGTGATGCCGTATTGCTCCAGCACGGCGTTGACCAGGAACAGCCAGCTGGTGCCCTGAGAGCCGACGCAGACCTTCTTGCCCTTCATGTCAGCGACGGACTCGATGCCGCTGCCGGCCTTGGTGTAGATGTGCATCTGGGAGTAGTACAGCGCGGCAACCTGCTCAATCGCCTGCGGGCCGGCCTCGGCGTAGGTCAGCTCGCCGTGGTAGGCACCGTAGATGGCGTCGGAGTTGCCCATGCCGATGTCGATGTCCATGGTCTGAACGAGGGTGACGTTCTCGTTGGAGCCGGCGGTCGGGATGACGTTGACCTGGAAGCCGGCGTTCTGCACGGCGGTGCCGATCGCGGCGCCGACCTGATAGTAGGTGCCGCTGGTGGCGGCGGTGCCGAAGACGGCGCCGTCGGCCAGCGCGGTGCCCGCGCACAGCAGGCAGAGAGTCAGAACCAGAGCGAATACCTTTTTCATGATGTTTCCTCCTTATTTTTACACCGCGTCACGCGATGTCAGTTCCATGTGCCGCTTACACCAGCTCCTCGCCCGCCACCGGGAAGAAGCTGGAGAAGCTCTCGCCATACTGATAGGTCTGGTTGCCGGAGATCCGGCGCAGATGATTGCCGCGCAGGAAGGCGCGCTGGGTGTAATACTCGATCAGATGCTTCTGGGCCTTGAAGCACTTCATCGCCTCGACCTTCTGCTCATACACTTCGGAGATGTCGATCAGCTGGTTGGGCACGAACTTGGAAAGCTCCGTCTGATGCGGCTCAAAGCCGAACAGGCGCATCTGCCTGGTCGTCTTGGTGCCCTCAATGCGCACGCCGTTGGAATTCGCCTGAATGCTGCACTCGAAGACGAAGCGGCTGACGGCGTTGTGATCCGGATTGAGGATGTCCTCCCCGTTCTTGTCGTGGGTGATGATGATGTTCGGCGCCACCTCGCGGATCTTCTTCACCAGGCGAATGCGGGTCTCCTCGTTGAGCGCCGGCGCCATCGGATAGTCGGGCAGATCCCAGAACTCGATGTTCTCAATGCCCAGGATTTTCGCCGCCGCCTGCGTCTCGGCAAAGCGCTCCGCCTTGACAGACTCGTAGGTCGCGCCCTCCTTCTTCCACAGGTCGTTGCTCTCGCCGCGCACGCCGAAGCTCAGCACGACGACATGAACCTCGGCGCCATGCTTGATATACTTGGCGATTGTGCCGCCACTGCGCCACACATAGTCCGCTGCATGCGCGCTGACCACCAGAACCTTCTTGCCCTCGATCATTGTCTTTTCCTCCTGTTCTCTCTGCGCTCATGGGGAGCGTCTTTCATCCCTTACTTCAGCAGCGCGGCCGGGTTATGGACGGTCGTCTTGCGCACGTCCTCGGCGCTCATGCCCGCCTCATACAGCTTCGTGGCGTAGGCGAGCATGCCCTCATCCGGATAGATGTTCGCCTTCTGGCCCAGGTCAGTCGCCAGAATGACGTGATCGGCGCCGATCGCCTTGATCTGCTCGATCGAGGTCTCCAGGTCGACCTTGCCGGTCGCCCAGGTGGTGTAGCAGTGCTCGATGTAAGCGCCCAGATCCACCAGCTGCTTCTGCTCCTCGATGGTGTAGAAGGTCGTCGGGAAATCCGCATGAGTGATGATGATCTTCTTCACGCCGGCTTCCGCCGCGCCCTTCACCAGTGCAAAGGTCTCCTCATGGGACATATGGCTGGTCGCCAGAATCAGGTTGTACTTGGCCATGACCCGAAGCACCGTCCATGCCTCCTCCGTCAGACCGCCCTTGTCATCGAGCACTGTGACGGTCGGCGCGGCATTGCCGTCCGCAGCCATCTCCTGCACGATGGTCGCCCAATACGGCTGCTTCTTGTACTTGCCGCTGAGCACATAGGCGCGCTCGTGCGCGGAATCACAGGTCGGGAACCAGATCAGCTTCGCGCCGCTGCGTGCTGCCATCTCCACCGCAGACGGGTTGATGCCCCCGACACTGGAATTGAGCGTCATCGTGCCCACGGCGTCGCAGGCCGGATACAGCTGACGAATGAGCTGCGCGCGCTCGCTGGTGCAGAAGTAATGGCTCTTGATGGCATAACCGGCCATGCCGCTCTCCTCGATGCGTTTGGCCATCTCGATGTCATCCATCTTGCGGGGCAAAACGTCGGGTGCAGAGTGAACATGCAGGTCATACGCGCCGCGGATCAAGTCTTTTGCGTCAAACATAATACCCTTCCTTCCTGTTTACGCGGAATTTACACGGATCTTTCGTCAAATCACTGTTGAAATTCTCTAATTGCACGCAAGATTGTTCAACAATTTTGAGGTCTGCGTTTATTATATGGAAAAGCTCTTCTCATGTCAACCCAAAAATGTCAAATCTGCATTTTGTACAAAACTGTTGAACAATCCCGGCTTCTTTTATGTGCATTTTTTGTTTAGCCAATGAATTGACAAGCATTTTAGGATGCCGTACAATAGAATTGTCCATTGTCAGTTTGTGCGCACGGATTTCCTGCGCACATGTTTCACAAAAACAGAAGGAAGGGATTCCTTTGGCAGCAACGCAGACGATCACCGTCTATAACGCCTTGAAGGAAAAAATCATCAGCGGCGTGCTCTCGCCGGCAGAAAGCCTGCCCGAGGCAGAGCTGGCCGCGCAGCATGGCGTCAGCCGCAATACCATTAAAAAAGCCCTGCTCATGCTGGAAAGCGAGGGCTTTGTCACCATCGAGCAGAACAAGGGCGCAAAAGTGCGCGCCTATTCCAAGCGCGAGGTGCTGGAGTATCTGGAGGTGCGCGAGGCGCTCGAGGGTCTGCTCATCCGCCAGACCGTCCCCGTCATCACGCAGAAGGAGATTGCTTCGCTTGAGGACTGTCTGGCCCAGATGCGCCGTCACAAGGCCGAGGGGAATTTGCTTGAGTATTCCCAGTGCAACCGCACGTTTCATCAGATTCTCTACGACGCATGCCCCAATCAAACGATGGCAGACCTCATCATCAATCTCAAGAACCAGATGCGCAAGTACAACAGCAAAACCATTCTCATTCCCGGCAGGAGCGAGCAGGGTCTCGCCGAGCATACGGAGATAGTCAATGCACTGCGCGAAAGAGATGTACACAAGGCAGAGCAGGCCATGTGCCGCCATATCCGCGGCGTGCGCGAGGTATTCAATCAATACTTTGATCTGCTGTTCTGATTCCGCAGGAATAAAAGCGTACAACGTATTCGGATGATACCGCAATACCGTTGTACGCTTCTTGTTTTTATTGCCTGGAGAATCCTCGTCCATGCTTACAGCTCAAGACCGAGACGATACGCTCTCTTCATCACGTCGTCATGGCTGATTGCAGCATGGGCAGCGTCGATGCCGCCGCCGGCGACGATCCCCTTCAGCTCAGCCTTCTCAAAGCAGTCCACCCAGCCCTGCAAGCCATGATAAGCCTTGTCGAAGGTGGTTTCCTCGTTCTCTGCAGCGGTGGCGATCATGTAAATCTCGCGGAACGCATAGTCCGCGGAATAGAGCGGATTCAGTCTGTCCAGCAGGGTCTTGAGCTGGCCGCTCATTTCATAGTAGTAGATCGGCGTGGCGAACACGATGACCTCGGCAGCCTTCACCCTGGCCATGATGCCGGGCACGTCGTCCCGGAGCACACAGCTGCCCGTCTTCTGGCAGGACAGACAGCCGATGCAGAATTTGATTTCCTTGCCTTTGAGAGAGATGAACTCAACCTCGTGCCCGGCGTCCTTCGCGCCTTTCTCACATTCTCTTGCGAGGATCTCCGAGTTGCTGCCAGCGCGCAGGCTGGAGGAAATGATCAGGACTTTCTTTGCCATATGGTTATCCTTTCTGACCGACGCGGGCGGCAAAATCAGCCAGTGCGTCCGGAATGTGAATTTGCTGCGGGCAGACCTGTTCGCAGGCCCGGCAGCCGATGCAGGAGGAGGGCTGCTGGCTTTGCGCGAAGGCGGAAAGCGCCATCGGCGCGATGAATGCGCCCGGGCCCGCTGCCATGGACTCGTTGTACAGCTTCAGCAGATCCGGGATAGGCAGCTGCATGGGACAATGGCTGACGCAGTAATGACAGGCAGTGCAGGGCACCGTCGTGCGGCGAATCATGTCGTCTGCCACGGAAAGCAGCAGCTTCATCTCCTCATCGGTCAGGGGCCTGCTCTCTTCATAGGTCGCAATGTTGTCGGTCACCTGCTGCAGACTGCTCATGCCGGACAGGGTCATGGTCACCTGAGGCAGGCTTTGCAGGAAGCGGA
>JBJEUI010000192.1:0-1784 GCA_051883755.1 Candidatus Ventricola sp. | reverse complement strand
CGGCCGTCCGAGCTTCCACATCTCGCTCGTGCAGGACATCTCCCCGAACTGCGACTGCCACTGCGAGAACGACGCGCCGATCCTGCCGGATATCGGCATGTTCGCGTCCTTTGACCCGCTGGCGCTGGATCAGGCGTGCGTGGACGCGTGCCTTGACCAGCAGGCGCTGCCGGGCAGCCAGCTCTGGGACAACCTGCGCAAGCCGGGCTTTGCGGACTGGGGCGACCCGTTTACCAATTCCACGCCGAACTCCGAGTGGCGCAGCTGCCTGGAGCATGCCGAGAAGATCGGCCTGGGCACGCGCGAATATGAGATCGTGAAGCTGTAAGGCATGAGGGAGGCCATCCGGCCTCCTTCTTTTTTTGTCCGCACACTCATAGGCTTGCCGGGGTGATGCGATGAACGCGGTATTCTGCATGATGCTGCTCACCGGCGTGATTGCCGCCGCGGTGCGGGGCGATCTGTCCGCGGCGCAGGACGCGCTGCTGGGCGGCGGCACGGAGGCTGTGGCGTTTTGCATGAGCATGGCCGGCGCGTATGCGTTCTTCGGCGGGCTGCTGGGGGTGCTGCGCGAGAGCGGGGTGACGGCGGCGCTGGCCGGCGCGCTGCGCAGGCCGCTGTTTTGGCTGTTTCCCTTTGAGCCGGGCGAGGAGAAGGCGCTTGATGACATCTGCGTCAACCTGGCCGCGGACATGCTGGGCATGGGCGGCGCGGCGACGCCCGCCGGGCTGAGCGCCATGCGCAGGATGGCGGCGGCGGGGAAGGCGCATGGGCGCGCAAGCGACGCGATGCTGCTGTTTCTGACGCTGAACATGTGCAGCGTGCAGCTGCTGCCCACGACGATGATCGCCATCCGCGCGCAGGCGGGCGCTAAGAATCCGGCGGATATCGTGCTGCCCACGCTGCTGGCCACCGGCGTGCAGACGCTGACAGGAATTGCTCTGTGCAAAATCTTTGCGGTGAGGAACAAAGCGCATGATTGATTCGTCTTGTTTATTGCCGGCCCTGGTCGTGCTGACGCTGCTTTGCGGCCTGCACGCGCGCATCGACGTGTACCGGGCGTTTGTGCGCGGGGCGAAGGAGGGCCTGATGACGCTGCTGGAGATGGCGCCGTATCTGTGCGCGATTCTGACGGCGACAGCGCTGCTGCGGGGGACGGGTGTGCTTGACGCGCTGCAGGGCGCGCTCGCGCCGCTGTTTGGCGCGCTGGGCGTGCCGGCGGAGGCGGCGGGCGTCGTGCTGCTTCGGCCGCTGTCGGGCTCGGCGGCGCTGGCGGCGGTGCGCGATGTGATCGCGACCAGCGGCGTGGACAGCCGTGCGGCGCGGTTTGCCTGCGTCATCAGCGGGGCAAGCGAGACCATCTTCTTCACCGGGTCGCTGTACCTGGGCGCGGCGGGCGCGCGCAGCGCGCGCTACGCGATGCCGGCGGCGCTGCTCGCCTACGCTGCGGGCACGGCGGCTGCGGGCTTGCTGATCTCTCCGTAAAGTCCTGACAACATTTGCACGCTCTTGACAGAAACGGCGGGATAGAATACAATTATCTAAAGTGGATTTGTGTACGCTTTCGACATAGATCGGCGGAGAATTCTGCCGGGGAAGGGAGGAAGGGGCTGCGCACGCGGCCCTGAACGTTAGAATGGAGAAGCGCTTGAAAGGCTTCCGGCTTGGAATCGCGACGCTGCTTGCTGTGCTGATGCTGGCGATGTGCGGCGTGGCGGCGGCGGATGCTGACCCGATTCGCGTGTCTTCGCTGAGCGAACCGCAGTCTGTCATCTCAGAGCAGG
>JBJEUI010000191.1:0-8823 GCA_051883755.1 Candidatus Ventricola sp. | reverse complement strand
TACAACACACGCCCCTCAAACGTGCCTGTCTGCCAATTCCAGCACTACCGCATATTCACTTGCGCTGCATCTCAGATGCAACGGATTTATTATATTCAACAGCAGAGGATTTGTCAAGAGCTGCGTGCAAAAAATTTCAATTCTGATCCGGGAAGAAAGAAATGCAGGATGTGCGCCGTCATATAGAAGAACACAAATGCGGCGCGATCAGCGGTCTTTCGACAAAAAAACCTTGCATGCGGCAGAAAAATGAAGTATGATATAGATTGATTGATTATATGAAAGTATCGGGACAGAGCGCCCGTTTTTCCAGAAGGAGGTGGAGGCTTTGTCTGACAGCAGACAGCCGCACCGAAGAAGAAGACCTCAGGAGATGCCGCCAATCCCTGATGAGGAGAAGCCCGTCGAGCCGCACCGCATTGTTGCAGCGGACGAGGATACGCCGGACTGGATGGTTTCCGCCAGCCGCGTAACCGGCGCCGCAGAGCGCCGGGGCGCGCCGGCCGCCAAGCCCCAGGAGGGAAAAAGACCTGCACGCGGCAGGAAAAATGACGAGACACGCGCCATCCTTGACATGAACAAAAAGGCTGCAGATGAAAAGCGCGGCGAAACCGCAAGGGGATCGTTGGAAGAACCAAAGCCCCGCAAAACGGCGGTTTCCGCCGCGGCGAAGGCCGTGACAGCCAGGGAAAAAAGCACTGCAAGGACGCCCAAGCCTGCGCCGCGCAAGATGAGCAAGAAGGCCATCGCGCGCCGCAATGCGCGGATCAAAAAGACGATCGCAGCTGTCCTCGGCTCGGCGCTGCTGATCGCGCTGATTACGGCGGGCGTGATCGGCGGCACGAGGCTGCTGGACATCAAGCGCGTGCTTGACCGCGGCGACGGCGTGTTCTACCCGAACATCTTTGTCAACAACATCCCGCTGGAGGGCAAAACGCTTGACGAGGCTGCGGTGCTCGTCACCCAGCAGGTGAGGGCGCAGATTGAGAGCTTCAGCATTACGCTGCGCACGACGGACGGAAGCGGCCGGACGTGGACCATCACCGGCGAAGACCTGAAGATGCAGTACGACGTCGCGGATCAGCTCGATCAGCTCTGGGCCATCGGCCACACGGGCTCCGCAGCGAGCCGCTACGAGCAGGTCAAGGCATTGGAAGGCGAGGCGATGATGCGCTATACGACGCTGAGCTACGACCTGTCCAGCGTGAACCAGATTCTCACACAGATCAAGCAGGAGGTCGACCAGGCACCCGTCAGCGCGACGCGCGTCTCCGACGACACGCAGTGGCCTCCATTCTCCTACACGGACGATGTGCCGGGTCAGGAGCTTGACATCAGCGGCCTGAACGAGCGCATCTGCGCGATGGTCGATACGCTTCAGTCCGGTGCGGTGGATCTTTCGCCGACGACTGTGGAGGCGCCGGTGACGCGCGCCTATCTGGAAAGCCAGATCGTGCAGCTGAGCACCTATGAGACGGCAATCGGCGCGACGAGCGACCCGGGCCGCTTCATCAACATCGAGGTGGGCACCAAGAAATTCGACAAGCTGATCATCAAGTCCGGCGAGTCGGTTTCCTTCAACAAGGTCGCCGGCAAGCGCACCTACGCCAACGGCTACGCCGATGCGCCGGAGCTCGCCTACGGCGACTACCGAACGGGCGTGGGCGGCGGCATCTGCCAGGTGTCCTCGACGCTCTACAACGCTGTGGTCGGCGCGGGCCTGCAGGTGACGACGCGCTATCAGCACTCGCTGGCCTCCAGTTACGTGCCGCTGGGCCTGGATGCGACGGTGCAGGATGACCGCCTGGACTTCGTGTTCAAGAACACGACCAACGCGGACATCTACATCTCCACCGAGTACTACAAGAAGAAGGGCTACTGGTACACCAAGTTTACCATCCACGGCAGGCCGGACCCCAACGGCTACACCTACAAGCTGGAGTCTGAGGTGGTCGAGGAAATCCCCATCCCGGACCCAACCTATGTCCCCGACAAGGACGCGCAGTATGTCGTCTATGACGACGAGACCAAGCAGGTCAGCAACGGGCACAAGGGCTACGTGGTGGATGTATATCTGGTGACGATGGACGCCAAGGGCCTTGAAGTGAGCCGAGAAAAGAAATATACGGATACCTACAAGGCGTACACGCCGAGAGTATACATCGGTGTGACGCCCAGGGAGACGCCGGTACCGGACACAGAGTACCTCATTGACTGATGAATGGAGAACACAGCAGAAACGAAAGGGGCGTATGACCGTGAAACGATATACCAAGAGAAACCTTGCCGCCGCTGCACTGGCTGCCGCGCTGGCCGCCGCTCCAGCCGGCGTGCTCGCCGCTGAAACCGCACCGCAGGTGCCGGGCACCCAGGAAGCCCAGCAGACGCAGGAACGCCTGCCTTACTTTGGAAAGGCGCAGACCTATCGCGGCGTGTCGGTCAGCAATGCCAGGCTGCGTCAGGTTCGCCTGGGCGGCGTGCTCATCAACCTGCGGCTGCATACGCCGATGGGCGATGAGGTGACCTTCCGCGAGATGATCAAGGCTGCGCCGTCCGATGTGAACACGATCTGCCTGTATCTGCAGGCGTCCACCGACAGCGAAGTGATCAGCATGCAGATGGATCAGGAGGCGATGGATACGCTCAAGCGGCTGGGCGTCTCTGAGGTGGTTGTGGCGGACGCAGAACGCTATGTTCGCGCGCACTACAAGGTCAGCGAGCTGCAGGCGGTGCGCGACACGCTGGGCCTTGAGCCGGCGGAGCAGCTGTGCGTCAGCGGCGAGGATGCGCCGGTGACGGTGGTCAGCGAGGACGGCGTTCGCCGTCAGGTGAACTGAGAACTCCGGCGCGGACAGCCGGCGGGCACAGGCCTGCTGCTGCCGCGCCGTTTGTTGTGTTCATCGCCTTGCAGGGCAGCGCGCCGGTTTTGTATGATGCGGACGCCCTGGATGACATTGTAAACAGGGTCAGCTTGCGGCCGCATGCGAAACATGCTATACTGATATCACTTCCGCAGGAGCCCGAGGGCGCGCGGGATCAGGAGACGCGTCCGGGCATGAGGCCCCGGCGCAGGCTCCAAATCAAGAACCGGAGGATGGAAAAATGAAGAAAGTGGCGCGGATGCTGATGGGCCTGGCGCTGGCGCTGATGCTCGGCACGGGCGCGCTGGCGCAGGACGAGGGCACGATTGTCCAGTCCTCCTGCAACATCGTCCAGTCCGGCGAATACTATCTGGTGTATTGCTTTGCGCAGGTGCACAACAACACGCAGGAAACGATCTGCCTGGACGAGGGCAATCTGTATGTCATGAGCGGCGAGGACGCGATTGGATCGGAGCGGATGACCCGGCTCTGGCCGAGCTTCCTGGCGCCGGGGCAGGACGGATATCTGTTCAATATCGTCACCTTTGAGCCCGGCGGGGACGGCGCGGGCATGCCGGCCGTCACGGGCCTGAGCTATGACCTCAGCTACATGACGGTCAATCCGGCGTACGGGGGCCAGGCGCTTGACGCACAGGCGCGCATCGAGGTCGACGACGTCACCGGGTACATGAGCGTCGTGTGCGAGATTGACAACACGACGGACGAGGATGCGTTCGGCGCTGTGCTGGCGATTGGACTGTACACCGACGCGGGACAGATGGTCTATGCCGACGGTCTGAAGCTCAATGACGTCGGCATCCCGGCGGGCGGCAGGGTGCTGGTGCGCTTTGACGTGGATGAGGAGCTGGCGCAGCAGTGGAGAAGCTATGACGCGCTCCCCACGCAGGCGCACGTCAACGTGATGTTCAGCACCAACGAGGACTGATTGAAGACAGAATGAGGGCTTGAGGATGGAGAAGAAGACGATTCGTTCCGGCGCACCGTATGTGACGGCGGGTCTGGCGGTGCTGGCGGTGGCGCTGGTGCTGGGCATTGGCTCCCTGCTGAGCTATGTGATTGCGGCGGCGGCCGGCGTGCTGGGCTTCCTGGCGGGCAAAAAGATCTTCCCTGACCGCGTGGTGGAGATTGAGCGTGCGCCCAGGAGCGGCAACGCCGAGGTGGATGCGCTGATTGCCGAGGCGCGCGGCCAGCTGGCCGCGATCGCGCGGGCGAACGACGCGATTGCCGAGCGCGAGCTGTCTGCACAGATCGAGGACATCGAGACGACCTGCCGCACGATCCTGCAGAGGCTGGAGGAGCAGCCGGATATGCTCTCCTCGCTGCGCACGTTCCTGCGCTATTACCTGCCGGCGACGCTCAAGCTTCTTGAGGCGCGCGCAAAGCTGGAGCATGAGGTGAACGAAAACGCGCAGATTGCGCAGAAGATCCGCACGGCGATGGCGCAGGTGCAGACGGCCTTCCACAAGCAGCTGGATGCGCTCAACGATTTCCGCTTCATCAACCTGGAGAGCGAGATGGACGTGCTCTCCGAGATGCTGCGAAGCGACGGCCTGACTGCTGAGGAAGAGGACGGCGCGCCGGCACTGCGGACGGAGGAAGACGATCCGTTTGCGGGCCTGTTCAGCCAGGGAGGCAAGTGATGGGCGAGTTTGGAAACTTTGCCCTCGTGCCGGAGCAGGGCGCTGTGCCCGACATGGCGCAGCTGGACGAGGGCATGCAGCAGCGCATCCGGGAGATGGCGGCGCGGCTTGACGTGCGCGACAGCGCGCAGGTGGCAGGCTTCGGCGCACGCGCGCAGAAGGAGATGGGCACCTTCTCGGATCTCGCGCTTTCTCAGATGCTGAGAAAGGACATGGGCGAGCTGAGCGGCGCGATGCAGACGCTGGCCGAGCAGATCAAATCCTGCTCGTTTGCCTCGGAGGCGAAGGGGCTGTTTCGCCGAGTGTTCGGCGGGGCGGCGAGCCTGCAGGAGGTGCGCGCCGCGTATGAGAAGGCGGAGCCGAAGATCAACGCCTGCGCGGACGAGATGACCGACCGGCGCGTGGCGCTCATGCGCGACAGCGCGCTGCTGGACCGCATCTACGAGCGCAACGAGGGGCTCTATCGCGAGCTGTGCTCGCTGATCGTCGTGGGCGAGGAGGCCATCCGCCAGGCGAAGGCGCGCGGCGAGGACGCGCAGGATATCGCCCGGCTCGAGCGCCGCGTGCAGGATATCCGCGTGACGCAGGTGGCCAGCACGCAGCTGGCGGCGCAGATCCGCATGGTGCAGCAAAGCGACAGCATCACCTGCGAAAAGCTGAGGGCGGCGCTGGAGGTGACGATCCCGCTGTGGAAGAGCCAGATGGCGGCGGCACTGGGCCTGGCCCGGGCGACGGATTCCCTGGCGATGCAGCGGCGCGTATCCAAAGAGGCGGCGCGGGGCATCCGCACGGGCGCGGACGAGCTGCGCGCACAGAAGGACGCCTACGCGAAGGAGGTCTCCGAAAGCGACCGCGCGCGCGCCGACCAGACAGCCGGCGAGCTGCTGGCGGAGCTTGAGAGCATCGAGCAGGAACTGAAAAGAAAGAGCAGCGCACAGGCCGGTTGACGGCCCGGCGCAAGAAGGGAGTGTATCCTATGCCCGCAATGTCCGCACAGCAGGCACCGCAGAATGCAGCACAGAAGGCGTCGGGCGGGACGGCTGCGCCGCAGCGCAGTCCACAGAAGAAGGAAGAGGGCGGCCTGAAGGACAGGCTGCATGCGTTGCCGCAAGCAGCCGGCATCGCTGTCATGGCGCTGCTGCTGGTGGTCTCGCTGTTCATCGGCAACTTCCGCGCGCTTCAAAGCGCCACGCCCAAGGCGTTCCTGCGCCAGGGTGACGTGAAGAGCATCGTGGAGGATCGCATCGATGCGGCGCAGAACGTGCTGACGGTCGCCGGGCGCAACGGCCTGAGCGCAAGCGCGATCGAGGCAGCTGAAAGCGCCGTAGAGGAACTGGAGAAAGCGAAGACCGCGCAGGCCATCAGCCGCGCGGATCAGGCGCTGACGGTGGCCATCAGCGAGCTGACCACGGCGCAGCTGACCGGCGAGGAGGAGCGCAGCATGCTGCGCGCGGCGGACGACTTCGCCGAGCAGGGCAGCTTCCTGCGCCAGGAGGCCCGCACCTACAACAAGGAAGCCAAGAAGGCTGAGGAGCTCTACGAGAAGCTGCCCACGAAATTCGTTCTGCCGGAGCCGGACGTGTACGAGGGCATCTGACGGCGGAAGAAGCCGGATGGCGGCTGAAGAAGCGAAGGGAGAAGACGTATGAAGAGATTCATGGCGCTGGGCCTGGCGCTGATCCTGGCGCTTGCGCTGAGCGTGTGCGCGCTGGCTGACGTGCCGGACAAGCCGGAGACGTTCGCTTACGCGTATGACTTTGGCGCGGACGTGCTGGACGCGGACGACATCGCAGAGATCGCGAAGTACGGCCAGGCGCTGGAGGATGCGACCGGCGTGCAGGCGATCGCGGTGGCGGTCAATTTCCTGGATGGACAGGACGCTGCGGACTATGCGACCGACCTCATCAACACCTGGGGCATTGGCCGGAAGGACGAGGACAACGGCGTGGTCGTGCTGCTTGCCCGCGGTGACCGGCAGATTCAGATCGGCACCGGCACGGGCATTGACCGCGTGCTCACGGGCAGCAAGTGCGGCGAGCTGATCGACGAGAACATCAGCTACTTTGCGGATAACGACTTTGATGCGGGCATGGTGGCGCTGTATCGGGACGTGTGCCAGTACGTCGCCCGGGCGAAGGGCAAGACGCTCTCCACCGGGACAGCCGCCTCTGCCAGCACAGGCGTCGTCAGCGGCGCGGACAACAGAAGCCAAAAGGGAGGCGGCAGCGGCTTGTTTGACCTGATTCTGGAGCTGCTCTTTGCGTATATCGTGATCTCGATCATCGTCAATGTTGTGTTCAAGGGTGACGGCTGCATGAAGTGGCTGTTCCTGGGCTGGCTGTTTAACGGCAGGAACAACCGGCGCAATCGCCGCGGCCCGCGCCCGCCGGTGGGCGGCAGCGGTTTCGGCGGCCCGCGTCCGCCGGTGGGCGGCGGCTTCGGCGGCGGTGGTTCCCGCGGCGGCGGGTTCGGAGGCGGCTTTGGCGGAGGCGGCTCGCATGGCGGCTTCGGCGGCGGCGGCTCCCGCGGCGGCGGCGGCGGACGCAGCTTCTGACGTAACTTCGGGCGCAGGCGAAGAGCCTGCGCCTTTTTGCATGCGGCGGGAATGTTGTCAGTTTATTCCGCGCCTTGAAAAGCAGGCGCCGTTCGTCTATAATATTTTTTGAGAAAATCCAAATTTCCCGGATGAAACCGCGCGGTTCATTCGTTTATATGGCAAGAGGCAGGGAGTGAAAACATTGGATGAAAGCGTGAGCGCACAGATGGGCGCTGCACAGTTTGAAACGCTGTACGCTCAGTACGCGGACGACGTGCTGCGCATGGCATATTTCTACCTCGCGGACCGGCACAAGGCCGAGGACGTTTGTCAGGATGTGTTCGTCAAGCTCTATACGCACGGACATACGATCGAGCCCGGACGCGAAAAGGCGTGGCTGCTGCGGGTGACCGTCAACTGCTGCCGTGATCTGTGGCGCGGCGCATGGCTCAAGCGCGTGGTGCTCGGCGCGCCGACGCTGGAGCTGATCCCCTCGCAGGATGAAACCATTGAGCAGAAGGAAGAAAAGGCGGAGCTGATGCGCGCGGTCAACAAGCTGCCCGCAGCGTTCCGCGAAACCGTCCTGCTGCATTACTATCAGGGACTGGGCATCGCGGAAATTGCGCAGATGCTCGATCTTCCGGAAGGGACGATCTCAAGCCGCCTTTCGAGGGCAAGGAAGAAACTCAGCGTCCTGCTAAAGGAGGAAGAACAAGGTGAGTAATTTGAAATCGCTCGAGCGGCTGGGCCCCATTGCCGATGAAATGCTGGGCGGGCTGCACGCGGACGAGCGCATGCGCCTGGCCATCAAGCGCGCTGCCCAGGAGCGCGGCGGCGCGAAGCGCAAGGCTATGATGCGCTATGTGCCGGCGGCTTGCTGCGCGGCACTGGCGCTGGTGTGCGTCGGAGTGACGGCGTCACGCATGCGCACGCCGGAGTCAAATACGGCGGTCACGCTGGCAGCAGCGCCGGCCGTCATGACGATTGATACCATTGCGGCGGGCGAGGGCAGCGCGGTGCTGGAGAGCGGCGCGCTGGTGGCTGAGCTGGGCTCGGGCGCCATGATCCGCAAGGCGGAGACGGGCGGCGAGTCTCTCTTTGCCGCCGGCGGGAGCGATATCCCGCTGGTGACGGTGAACGGCGCGGTCTACCACATGCTCGAGACGCCCAAGGATGTGGGCGCGTCGCTGCTCAGCGGCCAGGTGGGCACCGTACAGCACCATGACGAGCAGCCGTCCCTGGCGGCTTCCGATGCGCTGAGCGCGGGACTGTCCAACGTCGCGGGCGAAGGCACGGCGATCTATGCGATCAACGGCCTGGCTCAGACAACGGCCGTGGCAGCGGAGGTGGACGGCAGCATGCGCGTGTTCCAGCGCGTGAGCTACGCGGGCAGAGGCCCCAGCGGCCTCGGCCTGGAGGATACGTTCTCCGTGCGCGGTCAGGTGAAGCGGCTGGAGCTCTCCGGCGTGGGCGAGCTGACGGGCGAGGCGGCCAACGCGGTCATCGATGTGCTGCTGGATCACGCGGTGCTCAAGTCCGCCGACACATCGGCCCGCAGGCAGACGCTGACGGTGACGCTTGACAGCGGCCTGCGGCTGCAGCTGGGCGTCTCCGGCGACACGCTGTGCGGCTGCGGCGGCTGGAGCTGTCCGGAGTTCTTTGAGGCGTTTGAAGCGGCGCTGTGAGAAGCGCAGCATAAAAAGACAGCATAAAAAGACCGGTGAATTGCCAAGGAAAAGGCAACTGGTGCCAGAGTAAGTGCAAG
>JBJEUI010000190.1:0-1806 GCA_051883755.1 Candidatus Ventricola sp. | reverse complement strand
TTCTGGCCAAGGCGGGCGCGCTGCCGGGCGGCGCGGCGCGGCAGGCGAACCTGCACCTGCTGGTCTCCCGCGCGCGCGCGTTCATGTGTGCGCAGGGCGGCTCGCTGCATGCGTTCCTGCGCTATGCGGCGCGGCTGCGCGCAGGCGGGGACAGCATGAGCGCCAGCGCCATCGGCGAGAGCGAGGACGTGGTGCGCATCATGACCACGCATAAGAGCAAGGGCCTGGAGTTCCCCGTGGTATTCGTGCTGGGCATGGGCCGGAAGATGAGCACGCGGAGCCTTGGCGGGCCGCTGCTGCTGCACGCGGAGCTGGGCGCGGGCTTGTCGTGCGTGGATACGCAGCTGCACAGCGAGCGCGATACGCTGCTGCGCCGTGCCATCCGCGTGCGGATGCTGCGCGAGCAGCTCTCCGAGGAGATCCGCATCCTGTACGTCGCCATGACGCGCGCCCGGGAGCGGCTGATTCTCATCGGCGACACGGGCTGTGCACAGCTGCCTGCGCTGTGGACGCGCGGCAATCAGGCCGGGAGCTTGCGCGCGATGCGCACGGGGCTGGACATGGTCTGCCCGATGCTCGTGCAGGCGGGCGCCGCGTGCACCCTCCGGGAGGAAGAGGTGATCGCCGGAGAGAGCCGCTGGCGCGTATTTGCGCACCGCGGCGGCGCGGCGACGGAGAAGGAGCCGCGCTCGGACGAGGCCGTCATGCGAATGCTTGCGCGGCTGGACGCCGCGCCGCTCACCGACGGCGAATTGGCCGCGCTGATGGACTTTACGCCGCAGGACGCGCGCAGGGCCGTGCGCAAGACGAGCGTCAGCGCGGTCATCCGCGACGAGAAGCGCGCTGCGCAGGCGGACGATCCGCTGGCTGCGCAGGCGACGGAGATCATGCGCCTGCCCAGGTTCATGCAGGAGGCGAAGATGACCGGCGCGCAGATCGGCACGGCGTTCCACCGGATGATGCGCATGCTGGATCTTGGCGCCCTGCGCGAAAGCCGGGACATCGCCTCCGAGCTGGATGCGCAGCGCGCGCGGATGCTTTCGGACGGCGTCGTCACGCAGGCGGAGGGCGGCGCAGTGCCGACCCGGATGCTGGTCAGCTTCTTTGCCTCGCCGCTGGGCGTGCGCGTGATGGCCAGCAGCCATGTGGAGCGCGAGTGGGCCTTCACCTTCAGGCGCACGGCGCCTGACGGTCAGGTGCAGCTGGTGCAGGGCGTGATCGACTGCTGCTTTGAGGAAGGCGGGCAATGGGTGCTGGTGGACTACAAGACCGACTCCCCGCGCGATGTGCAGGCCGTGCTTAGCAAGCACCGGCCGCAGCTTGACGTGTACGCCGACGCGCTTGAGCGCATCACCCGCATGCCGGTCAAAGAGCGCGTTTTGTACCTCGTCCGCGCGGGCGCGGGATACGTCGTATGACAGGAAATTTAGACGCGCGGCAGGGTTGACAAACGCTCAAAATGGGCGTATTGTAAACATGAAATTTGGAATAAACCGAGGTGAAAGACGTGGACGACTATCCCAGTAGCGTGGCGGGCAAACCCCGAGAACGCATGGCGCTGTGCGCGCTGTCTGCGTCTTTCCGTCGGTAAGAAGGAATAAGCGGAATCCGCAGCAGATCGGCGCGCACGCAGGCGAAGTCTGCCCTTTGCCGGGAGGCAGGGACGGACGCGGCCTGCTGCGCCGTTTTTTGGGGAAAACAGCCGGCATTTTCGGACTTGACAGGAAAGAAAATGATAGGAGGGAATCCCAATGGACGAGGAATTCCGCAAGGATTTTGAAGAGCTGGTTGCCCTGATGGACGCGG
>JBJEUI010000189.1:0-1812 GCA_051883755.1 Candidatus Ventricola sp. | reverse complement strand
CTACGACATCATCATCGTGCACGGCGCGCAGTTCACCTCCGCCTGCACCGAGGTGGCCGCCGAATATCCGGAGCAGGTCTTCGCGATCGGCACCAGCGACAAGATTCTGGGCGACAACATCTTCACCTATATGCCCATGTCCGAAGAGCCGGGCTACATCAACGGCGTCATCGCTGCCCTGACCACCAAGGTGAACAAGGTCGGCATCGTCGGCCCGACTGACGGCGGCGACTCCGCCCGCTTCATCCGCGGCTTTGTCAAGGCCCTGCAGGACACCAAGCCCGAGGTCGAGTACATGCTCTCCTGGACCGGCAGCTTCTCGGATACCGTCGGCGCCGGCGACATCGGCAAGACCTTCATCGAGGCCGGCTGCGACGTGCTCGTCGGACCGAGCCAGCAGGCTGTCGGCGCGCTGCGCAACGTGGACGCCGCCGAGGGCGTGATCTGGGTTGGCCAGACCACCTCTCAGATCGTCGACTTCCCGAACGTCGTTGCCGCTGCGGCGGATTATGACTACTCCGCGGTCGTCATCGGCATCATGGAGCGCATGGCCGAGGGCAAGGTTGGCGGCGAGAACATCCCGCTCAACTACAACAACGGCGGCTTCATCTACACCTTCTCCGAGAACACCGAGCTGCTCCCCGAGGACGTGAAGGCTGCTGCGCAGGCTGCGCTTAGCAGCATGATCGCCGCGCCGAACACCGTCGATTTCGCCGGCATCGAGCTCAAGTAATTCCTTTGGACTGCTGTTAACCGCTGCGGTCAGGGGATGCCGTTTGGCATCCCCTTCGCGGCCTTCTCGGCAGTCTTTGTTTTGCAACAGGAAATTGCGCAAACATCGTGCAACGGGCACCGAACAGCTTGAATTGGTCAGGCTGTTCGGAATTGGGAGCGGGCACGGCCCGCTGATGAGTGGAGGTACTTCATGACACCCAATGCGATCACCAGCCTTCGCATCGAGCACATCACCAAGCGCTTCCCCGGCGTGCTCGCGTGCAGCGACATCTCGCTGTCCGTGGGCAAGGGCGAGGTGCTGGCGCTCGTCGGCGAAAACGGCGCGGGCAAGACCACGCTGATGAACATCCTGATGGGTCTGTATACCCCGGATGAAGGCAAGATCTATATCAACAACCGAGAGGTCGTGTTCAAATCCCCCAGCGACGCCTTCGCCTGCGGCATCGGCATGGTGCACCAGCAGTACATGCTCGTGCCGAACCTGACGGTGACGGAAAACATCGCGCTGGGCATGGCGCAGCTGCAGGACGGCGCAAAGAAGGAACCCTTCTTCACCCGTGCCAGGCGCGCCGCCAAGCTCGACCTTGACGCCGTGCGCCGCCATATCGTCGCCATTTCCGAGCACTACGGTCTGGCCGTCGATCCGGACGCCTACATCTGGCAGCTCTCTGTCGGCGAGCAGCAGCGCGTGGAGCTGGTCAAGACGCTGTGCTTTGGCGCCAAGTTCCTGATTCTTGACGAGCCGACCAGCGCGCTCACCCCGCAGGAGACCGACGAGCTGATCGCCTTGCTTAAGCGCATGTCCTCCGAGCTGTCCATCATCTTCATCAGCCACAAGCTGGCCGAGGTCAAGGCGCTCTCCAACAAGGTTGCCATCCTTCGCGGCGGCAGGCTCGTCTTCCGCGGCAACACCGCGGATCACTCCTCCGCCGACATCGCCGCGCTGATGACCGGGCACGAGGTGTATCTCCCGGTCAACCAGAGCAAGCGCGAGCCGGGCAGGCCGATGCTCGAGGTGCGCGACCTGTTCGTGCGCGGCGACCGCGGCAACATGGCGCTCAACAAGCTGAACCTGAC
>JBJEUI010000188.1:0-1822 GCA_051883755.1 Candidatus Ventricola sp. | reverse complement strand
TCCAGCTCGCCCCACGGCAGCTCGTTCGCCTTCGGCTTGGCATAGATGGTGATCTCCTTGCCGCACACGGTGATGGAGCCCGGAACCTTCACGGTCTTGCCATCCTCTTCGAAAACCGGCTCCTTGTAGGAAACGGTGTCCTTGTGGATGTACGGACCCTGAGCGGTATCATACTTGAGCAGGTGAGCCAGCATCTTCGGGCTGGTCAGATCGTTGATCGCAACAACCTCATAGCCCTCGGCGTCAAACATCTGACGGAAAGCCAGACGGCCGATGCGACCGAAACCATTAATCGCAACCTTAACCATTGGAAATCTCCTCCTAATTCTGTTTGCCAATAGTATAGTCATGGGACAAACCCTACTATATTGTACTCAAAATCTGGATGCTTTTCAAGTCTTTCCCCATTGTTTTTGTGAAGAAAAAGCGATTTGTGAAATTTTTACCTAAAATCCGCCGTGCATCCGGCCATTCCTGACGTAATCTGACAGCGGCCTGTCAGTCCCTGTCACTCTTCTGCCGTCTGCAGATATTCGCTGCGCACATAGCCCTCCACAACGTCTGTTTTCACGTGCGACCAGCCGTCCTTGCTCGTCTTGAGGACGATCAGCTTCTGATCCTTGTACAGCCGGCGCAGCACGTCGGAAGACAGGCTGGGCGACTGGCGCAGGTTCAGGGACGAATCCTCGCTGATGTTGCTGACCACCGCGACATACGCGCCCTTGGGCAGCTTGTCCGTGGTCACCGGCATCAGCGTCGGCCTGGGCGTGGGGCTGGGCGTGGGCGCCGGCGTCGCCATCAGCTGTGCATCGACCGTCGGAAGCGGATTCTTGGCCACATTGGCCTTCATCACGGTGAGCCCCGGATAGTAGAAGGCGAGAATCTGCTGGCACGTCATGCCGTATTTGGAGGCCATCTGCTGCGCACCGCGCTGGGACATGCCCACGCCATGGCCAAACCGGCGTGACTCGAACATGAACGCCGAGCCAATGTCATAGACCGTGATCAATTCGTTCTGATAGACGTTGATGCTCAGCCCCATCGCCTGCTCCGCATCCGTAAAGATCGGAAGCGTCACCGTCAGCGTGTCCTTGATCTTCCTGTACGGTGAATAGGCGGGCGTCGCCGTCGGCGCAGGCGTCGGGCTCGGCGTTGCATCTGCGGCAGGCTCCATGGTCTGAACCGTCTGCTGCGCGGCGTCCTTCGCTGAATCATCCCGGAATGTATAATCGCGCACTGAGATCTTCACGTCAAAGATCAGCTGCGTCATCAGCCTGGACGGCTCGTCAAACTTCGGCGCTGCCGTCTGCACGTTCACAATCTCGTCAAAGCGAACCAGATTGTCGTCCGCCTCAACGCCCAGCGCAGCAAGCTGCTCCTCCATCGCCGCGACCAGCGCGCTGTGCAGCGCTGTGCCCACGCCGTCCTCCCCCGGCTTTTTCTTCAGCGTGAACCGCTTGACGACGCTTGCGTCGTTTTCCAGATCGTACGGGTCGTCGCGCATGTCCATATAGCCGTACGCGTCCTGATCATCCGTCGGCCAGACATGCTGGCCCAGCTCCGTCTGTCCGCCGTTGCTGGCTGAATAATAGCAATCTGCAAGCTTGCCCTTGTAGGTGCCGCAAAGTCCTTCCGTCTCGCGCACCGCCTGCTCTGAAACCGGATGGGACGAGGACCTTCCCTTATAGGCCTGGTCGTTCGTCGTGTCCTCCACGTCATAATCGCCCGATCCGCCGCTTCTCTGCAGCGCATAGGTACGCGCAGCAATCGCCTGCGCCTTGAGCGCCTCCAGCGGGAAGGAATCGCCCATCTCATACGGCAC
>JBJEUI010000187.1:0-1833 GCA_051883755.1 Candidatus Ventricola sp. | reverse complement strand
ACATGGTGCTCTCCATGAAGGCGAGCAACGTGCCGGATACCGTCGCGGCGTACCGGCTGGCCAGCGCCCAGTGCGATTATCCGCTGCATCTGGGCGTGACCGAAGCGGGCCTGCCGGAGCAGGGCAGGATCAAGAGCGCGATTGGCATCGGCGCGCTGCTGCTGGACGGCATCGGCGATACCATCCGCGTGTCGCTGACGGGCGATCCGTGCCTGGAGCCGCCGGCAGGCATTGAAATTCTGCAGGACTGCGGACTGCGCACGGACTGCGTGCAGTACGTTTCCTGCCCGACCTGCGGCCGTACCTGCATCGACGTCGGAGGCATCATGGCGCGCGTGCAGCAGGAGCTCTCGGGCGTGAAGGTGCCCTTCAAGGTGGCGGTCATGGGCTGCGTGGTCAACGGCCCGGGCGAGGCGCGCGAGGCCGATATCGGCATCTGCGGCGGCGGAAACGGCGCGGGCCTGCTGATCAAAAAGGGCGAGGCGCCGCGCAAGGTCACGGGGGATCTGGCACAGATTCTCGTTGACGAAATCAAGGCCATGCTCGGCTAAACTGCGCGAAGTGGATAAGATGTTCGGACGGCAGCCCGGCGTGGGGACCTCATCCGTCACGCCTGCGGCGTGCCACCTTCCCCATGGGGGAAGGCTAAGCTTGGCTAAACTGCGCGAAGGGGAGAGAGGTTTGGGCGGTGGCCCTAACGTATCCCCATCGTACCCCAACGTATCTCGGCGGCGCACGGTTTTTGGCCGTCCGCCTTTTCAAGGCACAGGAGAAGGATCATGTCTGAACAATGGGAAGGGCTGCTGGAAGGCGCGGCGGCGGAGCTCAGGGGCCATCTGACGCTGGACCGCGTGACAGCCAGCCGCAGCGGCGAGGAGATCACCGTCTATTTTTCCAGCGATGTGCTCGTGGAGGAGCGGCCGTTTCTGGCGCTGCAGCGGGCGCTGCGGCGCAACTTTGCCCCGATGCAGGTGTCGCTGATCGTCAAGTCCCCGCAGCTGGCGGAGGACTTTCTTGCCGACCCCATGAAGTATTCGGCGTTCATCCTGCGCTGCGTGAGACGCCGCCATCCCTCCGGTGCGCCGCTGATGCAGGATGCGAAGCTCGAGTGCAAGGGCAATGTGCTCTCCATCCTCGTGCCGCAGGATATCGCGCCGAAATTCCTCATGCAGTCCGGCGTGGACGCGTATATCCAGCAGCTGATCAAAAACGTGTTCGTCACGGACGTGCACGTCGTCTTCCAGGCGATCAAGCTGCGCGAGGAGCAGCTTGAGGAGATCCGCCGCAGGAGAAAGCAGGAGGACGAGCAGGCCGTCGCCGAGATGATCAAGGAGCAGAAGGAGCAGGTTGTCGCCCGCGAGCAGCAGGCCGCCAGGGAAAAGCCCAAGGCGATCCTCGGCCGCCCGATCACCATGGAGCCCATGGAAATCGCCGAGCTCGTCGAGGAAGCCAGCAAGGTCGTCATCTGCGGCGAGGTGCTCACGGCGGAGACGCGCGAGCTCAAGGGCGGCGAGATGCAGCTGCTCTCCTTTGCGATCACGGACTACACCAACACCATCAAGTGCAAGGCGTTTCTGCGCTATAAGCCGCGAAAGGGCCGATTTGGCGGAGCCTCGGAGGACGACGAGCGCCCGCCGACGGATGAGGAGAAGAAGGCGGTCGCCGACGTGATTGACGCCGTCAAGCCGGGCAAGTGGTTTGCAGTACGCGGCGATGTGAAGATGGACAGCTTTGAAAAGGGCCTCGTTATGATGGTTCTGGACATCGACGCACGCGAGAAGCCCGAGCGCAGGGATACCGCCGAGCGCAAGCGCATCGAGCTGCACATGCACA
>JBJEUI010000186.1:0-1843 GCA_051883755.1 Candidatus Ventricola sp. | reverse complement strand
CGTACTCGTTGATGCGGGCATAGCTGGCCAGGGAGCCGATCAGGCCGATGTTGGGACCTTCAGGCGTCTCGATGGGGCAGATGCGGGCGTAGTGGCTGTAATGCACGTCGCGGACCTCGAAGGAGGCGCGGTCGCGGTTCAGGCCGCCGGGGCCCAGGGCGGACAGGCGGCGCTTGTGGGTCAGCTCGGCCAGGGGGTTGGTCTGGTCCATGAACTGGCTCAGCTGGGAGGAGCCGAAGAACTCCTTGATGGCCGCGCTCACGGGGCGGATGTTGATCAGGTCGCCGGGCTTGACGTCCAGGCTGTCCTGGATGGACATGCGCTCGCGCACCACGCGCTCCAGACGGTTAAGACCAATGCGGATCTGGTTCTGAAGAAGCTCGCCCACCGAGCGCAGGCGGCGGTTGCCCAGATGGTCGATGTCGTCGGTGAAGCCGATGCCGTAGGGCAGGCCCAGCAGGTAGGAGATGGAGGCCACGATGTCGTCGGCCAGGATGTGCTTGGGCACCAGCTGGCTGGCGTTCTCGCGCACGGCCTCCAGCAGCTGGTCGGGCTCCACGGACTCCATGATGGTCTTCAGGGTGGGCAGGTGCACCATCTCCAGGATGCCCGCCTCCTTGGGATCAAAGGGCAGGTAGCCGCGGGCGTCGACAAAGTTGTTGCCGATGACCTTGCGGATGGCGCCCTCGCAGTCCAGCCACACGGCGTTGACGCCGGCGTTCTGGATGGCGCGGGCCGTCTCCAGCCTGATGGTCTCGCCCTTCTGTACCATGACCTCGCCGGTCTGGGGATTGACGATGTCCTCGGCGGCGATATGGCCGTTGATGCGGGTGGCGATGGACAGCTTCTTGTTGAACTTGTAGCGGCCCACGCGCATCAGGTCGTACCGCTTGGGGTCGAAGAAGAGGCTGTTGAACATATTGGTGGCGCTTTCGGCGCTGGCGGGCTCGCCGGGCTTCTGGCGCTTGTAGATTTCAATGAGGCCCTCCTCGCGGGACTTGGCGTTGTCGCCCTTGAGGATGGTGGACTGCAGGCGCTCGTCCTCGCCCATCAGCTCCATGATTTCAGCGTCCGTGCCGTAGCCCAGGGCGCGCAGAATCACCGTGATGGGCAGCTTGCGCGCCCGGTCGATGCGCACCCACAGTACGTCGTTGGAGTCGGTCTCGTACTCCAGCCAGGCACCGCGGTTGGGGATGATCTGGGACGAATAGAGGGGCTTGCCGGCCTTGTCCAGCTGGCAGTCGAAATACACGCCGGGAGAGCGCACCAGCTGGGAGACGATGACGCGCTCCGCGCCGTTGATGATGAAGGTGCCGTGGTCGGTCATGAGGGGGAAGTCGCCCATGAACACGTCGGATTCCTTGATTTCGCCGGTCTCGCGGTTCTTCAGACGGACAAACACCTTCAGCGGCGCGGCATAGGTCATGTCACGCTCGCGGCAGCGCTCCACCGTGTTTTTCGGCTCGTCCAGGGAATAGTCGACAAATTCAAGCACCAGATTGCCGTTGTAGTCGGTAATCGGCGATACATCAGCCAGAACTTCACGAAGGTCAGTGTCAAGAAAGCGCCGATAAGAGTTCTTCTGGACCTCGATCAGATCAGGCATGTCCAGAACCTCATCGATACGCGAGAAACTCATGCGCTTGCGGAGCTTGCCCATGTTAACCTCGTGCACCATAGAAAGCTATCACCCCTTGTCCATCGTCCGCCCCAGCATCCACGCTGTTGCCGCCTGAGAGAAATTCCTGCTTGCAAATTGCGCCCGAAGCGTGTACAATAGGCAAGCACAGGAAAAGGTCAACAGTACATAAAGATACTGATGCAATTTAAGATTGTACCATTG
>JBJEUI010000185.1:0-1845 GCA_051883755.1 Candidatus Ventricola sp. | reverse complement strand
AGGTCACGGAGCCCAGGCCGGTCGCGGCGAGCGCGGAGGTGGCCAGCGCGAGCATGAGGGCGGCGAGCATCACAGCAGTCAGGATCTTCTTCATGGTGTGTTTCTCCTTTAATGATAGATTTGGGCGGCGCCTCCCGGCGCTTCCCGGATGATGGATATGCTAAACCCCATTTGTGGCAAATGTGTGGCTTTTTGCAAATTTTTTCACCAAATCAAAATTTTCTCCGCCTATACAGGGAAATTCTGCTGTGGATTTGTCAATCGAGCCGGTACGCGTGGCGGCCCAGGCCGTCCCAGATCGCGGAGATCACCTTCGGCGCGCGGATCGTTGCACCGGAGAAGCCGTCCACATCCGGCACAATCCTGCATGGCCGGTACAGGTCGTTTACACTGGCAATCTCCTTGCCCACCAGATAGTCGATCAGCGCCTGAAACTGACCGGCGATGCGCTGCATCGGCTCCGGCGCGTCCGGTGCAAGATAGTCCTCGCCCCGGTACTGCAGCGTCCTGTAGGTAATCTCCACAAAGCAGTTGTCCCGGATGGTAAACTCCAGCGCCACCTGCTCGCCGCCGTCCTCCATGTAGACGCCGCGGTAGGTGCCGTCCGCGTAAGGCTCCGCCATCGGCAGCTTGGTGGTGTCCACCAGCTTGTACGGCCTGCGGTTGAGGCCGTCCCACAGCGCGGAGATCAGCTTGGAGGACTGCATGGTCGCCGTCGTCACCGCGTCCACGTCGTCCACGATGTCATACGGGCTGTACAGGTCGTCGATCGCCTCTACGCCCTTGCCGATCAGGTAATCCGCCAGCTGCTGATACTGGCGCAGCGTCGCCTTCTGCGCGTCGCTCGCGTCCTCGATCATGTAGTCGCCGTCCTTGTATTTGACGCCGCGATAGACGATGGAGTCAAACACGCCGCCGCGCAGCTCGAACTGGATGGCGATCTGCTCAATGCCGCCGTCGTAGTAAAAGCCGCGATAGATGCCGTCCGGATACGCCGCGGTATCGGCCAGCGCGCACGCCGCACCCAGCAGCCACGCCGCCAGAATTACAGTAAGCCGTTTCATTCAACCTGTCCTCCCGAATTTCCGCCGCCAAATTGACAAGGGGGCAAAAACATTCTACAATAAAAACCGTCTGCATTCAACAGCCCGTTTGCCTGTTCTGCGCATCCGGACGCTGTTTCCTCATCGGCAAAATCACCGGAGGGATTCCACTTGAACCCGATTCTCATCGTTGACGACAACGAACAGATTCTTGAAATTCTCACCCAGTACATCCGCGCGGAGGGCTGGCCCTACCTGACCGCCGTCTCCGGCGAGGAGGCGCTGTCCCTGTTTGACGCGGCCTCCCCCTCGCTGATCCTCCTGGACATCATGCTGCCCGGCATCGACGGTCTGGAGGTCTGCCGCCGCATCCGCAGCGTCTCGCAGGTGCCCATCCTGATGATCACTGCCAGAGACGAGGACGCGGACCGTATTCTGGGGCTGGACATCGGCGCGGACGACTACATTGTCAAGCCCTTCTCCCCCAGCGTGGTCATGGCGCATATCCGCGCCATCATGCGCCGCATGCCTGCTCAGGGCGGCAATGAAACGCTGGTCATCGGCAGCCTGTCCATCCATCTGCCCTCGCTGAGCGTAACACTGGACGGCCACAAGCTCAGCCTCACGCGCAAGGAGGTCGAGCTGCTCTACACGCTTGCCGCTGCGCCGGGCCGCGTCTTCACGCGCGACAACCTGCTGACCATCGTCTGGGGCTACGAGCACGCGGGCAACTACCGCGCGGTCGATTCCCACATCAAGCGGCTGCGCCAGAAGCTGGACGCGTATCCGCACGATTTCTTCA
>JBJEUI010000184.1:0-1850 GCA_051883755.1 Candidatus Ventricola sp. | reverse complement strand
TCTCAGAGCTGCCAGGACATGATCCTGTCGAGCTGCCCCTGCGTCAGGTGGTAGTTGTTGAGCGGCAGCCCGCTCATGCGCTCAAGCTCTGTTAGCACTTCTGAGCTTTTGGAGATGTTCACGTACCTGCCTTTTGACACCTCGACAACCCTGTAGTTGCGCGCCAACTCCATAATCGCTTCGGTGCAAAAGCGCCCGCCCAGCACCTTGAGCTGCAGCAGGCGCTCGAGCAGCACGGCGATGTAGCAGATGAGGAAGTGGCCTTTGATGGTCTCCTCCTTCTGCACGTAGACCGGGCGCGCGTCGAGCTGCGACTTCATCGCCTTGAAGGACTCCTCGATCCTCCACAGGTTGTGGTAGGTGCCGTACACCTCGGCGTCGGGCATGGAGGTCTCTGAGGTGACGATCATGTTGTAGCCGGCAAGCCTCCTCGCCCTCTGGATCGCATCGTGGTTGAGCACGGCCGCAACCGCGTCTCCAGTCTCCTCGCCGTTTTTGTCCACGGCGGTGAACTTGACGTACTTGGCGCTGTCCCCGTACTCGGAGCGCTTGGCGCCTGAAAGCCTGAGAGCGCGGGCCTTCTCGACCTGGCGGTCGATCTCGGCCAGGTGCTTGCGCGCCAGCTTGGGGTTGAAGCTGACGACGCGCTTCTCGGGCAAGGAGGCCTTTTGCCTGCCTGCGCCGTCCGCGCGCCTGAACTCGTAGTCGAAGCTGTCGGTCACGGACTTGAGGCGGTACAACAAGCTGCCGTCCGAGGCTTTCACATCCACCCAGCCCTCGTCTGACAGCGCCCAGGCAAGCTCTTTTGCAGGCAGTTGTTTGACAGACTTGGAGAAGATGTAGCCGTCGCCGGCGAGCAGCGCGTCCGCGACGTTGTCCGCGCAGTTCAGGCCCTTGTCGGCGACCCTCACCGTGCGCCCCGCGATGTTGCCGCGGCTCTTGAGCGAGCCTATGACCTCGCGCATGACGGGCTTCTCGGAGGCGTTGCCGGGAAATATCCTCATCCCGATGGGCACGCAGTCGGCATCCAACAAGAGACCGAGCCCCACGATGGGGTCGTGCCTGTTTTCCTTAGAGGGCCCTTTGCGGCGCAGACCATCTTCACGATCGATCTCGAAGTAGAAGTTGGTGCAGTCGAAGTAGGTGGTCGACGCGTCGCTGCCGAAGCGCGCCGAGGAGCGCTCTGTGTAGATCTCGACCACCTTCTCGTACTCCGAGCCCAGGAAGGCCAGGCCGTCGTAGAGCTGATCGAGCGAGTAGTCGCCGCCGGCGCCGGCGAGGCGGGGCAATACGTCGTGGAAGGTCCTGCGCTTGGAACACGGTGCGCAAAGGCGCGCCATCACCAGGTCGGAGAGCAGCCCATACAGGTCGAAGCGGAAGTCGCCGGCGAGCTGCAGCATGCGGATGTCGGCTTGCGCGTTGAGCGCCCTCTCGACCGCCTCGAAGGCGAAGTGACCTGCGAGCCGCTCGGGGGTCTGCTCGGTGATCTGCCTGCCGCGCTCGGCCGCCCTCGCGCCCTTCCTCTCGGCGTTCATGGCGTCCACCTGGGCCTTGTAGTAGGCGATTGGGTCCTCGATGCCCGCTTGCTTGAGCTCGTGCTCGTAGCCTATGGCCTTTATCGAGCGGTGTGCGGTGTGCTTGCGGGCGGGGTCGTAGAAGCTCTCGTAGATCTGAAGGTACAGGCCCTTCTTGTTCTTCGTCTTCTTGAGGAAGTAGGCCACCGTGCGCCTCCTTTGGAACGGCAAACAGGCGCCTCATATTATAGCACCATAGCACCATGAATGTGGGCAGAATGAGAAAAGTTGTCAAGCTGGGCCCGGAAAACAGAAAGGCCAGCTCAGGGCTGGCCG
>JBJEUI010000183.1:0-9250 GCA_051883755.1 Candidatus Ventricola sp. | reverse complement strand
GACAAGATGCTCAAGAAGGTTGGCGAGGAGACCACCGAGGTCATCATCTCCGCCAAGGACGGCGACAAGGCAAACACCATTTACGAAATCGGCGATCTGATGTATCATGTCATGGTGCTGATGATCGAAATGGGCATCAGCCTGGAGGACATCAAGAAGGAGATGGCCTCCCGCCACGTCATCGACAAGAAGGTCAAGCAGGAGAAGATGATCAAGTGATCCGCCAGAATCTGCACATGCATTCCACCTGGGACGACGGAAAATCCTCGGTTGAGGAGATGATCCTCGCCAGCCGGGAGGCAGGACTCACGTCCGTGGGCGTGAGCGTGCACTGCCCGATGCCGTTTCCCAATGCCTGGGAATGCCCAAAGGAGCGCTTGCCGGCTTACTGTGCCGAGGTGCGCGCGCTGGATAACAAGTACGCCGGAAGCATCAGGGTGTACCTGGGCATCGAGTGGGATGTGACCGCGCAGGCGCTTGACCTGACGCCGTACGACTATGTGATCGGCTCGGTGCATCAGTGGCAGGTTGAGGGCTATCCCTCCGTCGATGCCGACGCACAGACGACGGCGCGCTGCCTGAATGCGTGCTTCGGCGGCGACGCGGATGCTGCGGCGGAGATGTACTTCGCCGAGCTTGACAAGGTCGCCGCGCGGCCGGAGGTCGACATTGTCGGGCATTTTGACTTGATCACGAAGTTTGACGAGCAGCATGGCTTCTTCAATGAAAACAGCCCGCGCTACCGGCGTGCGGCAGAGCGGGCGATGGAAAGGCTGGTTTCGGCCGGGAAGATCTTTGAGGTCAACACCGGCGCGATCAGCCGCGGATACCGCACGACGCCGTATCCGTCCGTGCGCTGGCTGAAGCTGCTGCATGAGATGGGCGGCAGGGTGACAGTCAGCGCCGACGCGCACCACGTCAGCGGCGTGACCTGCGCCTTTGATCTGGCGCAGAAGCTGGTGAAGGATGCGGGGTTTGCACAGATCTGGGTTTTGGAAGGAAAAGAATTCGTCCCGGTCAGCATTTGACCGGGACGTTTTGTATGCCGTGCTTCTTCAAACCGCCGCGAAGCGGGGAAGGGAGTCTGAGGGACCGGAGCCTGCCGCGCCCAGTGGGCGAAACAGGCAGGCACAGCGTCGGGAATCGCAAGAAGCGGCAGTATGCCGCGACTATGCGAGTTCCCCGGATCCGCGTCCCTCAGGCGGGGTTGTGGGCCTGCGGCCCCAACGGTCCCCTTACTCCTCGCTCAGCCGCGCGACCATCGCGACCATCGCGTCCACGGAATTGAAGTTCTGCGGGATGATCTCGGTCGCCGGGATGGAGAGGTCGAACTCGTCGTTCAGCGCGCCGATGAGCTGGATGATGTCCAGCGAGGAGAGGATGCCGTCGTCGATCAGGGTGGTGCAGGTGTCCAGGCCGTCCTCGTCGATGATCTCGGCGAGAATGTCAAGAATCGTGTCTTTCATGGTGAAAACTCCTTATTTCAATGGATTTAAAGGTTGCCTTGATTGATCGCTGAGGAATGGATCGTGTCGCGCACAAGACGCGCGCCCCACTCGTCCGCCAGGACGATGCGCGGCATATTGCGGCTCAGAAACAGCGCCGGGCCCTCGGTGACGGAGTACGCGCCGATGTTGTGGAAGGCCAGCACGTCCTGCTGCGCGAGGCCGGCGAGCGTGATGCTGCGCACGAGGATGTCCGCCGTGGTGCACAGGCTGCCGCAGAGCGACCAGTCCGCCTCAGTTTCCTCCGTATGCGCCTTGCCGGGAATGTGCGTGATGATCGGATTGCGCATGCCCATCGTGCCGCCGAGGTAGTTGACGTGATGGATGCCGCCGTCCAGAATCGCGTAGTGATGGCCGCGGTTGACCTTCGTGTCGACCACGGTGGTCAGATAGGTGCCGCATTCGGAGGCGAAGAAGCGGCCCATCTCGATGGTCAGCGTGCAGCGCCCGGCCAGCGCCTGAAGGTCGGACGCGAGCGAACGGATCGGGGCGAGCGTGTCGCTGTGATCCTCGTGGGCGAAGTACGGGAAGTACAGGCCCGGCCCGTACTCCAGATGCTCGCAGACAAAGCCGTAATCCTGCCGGAGCCTGTCCATCAGCTCGCCCAGCATGATCAGCTCCCTGCGCTGATCCTTGTCCAGCTTTGCGCGCTGGGTGCCGGAGAAGTAGTGGATGCCCGCAAAATGCAGACCGGCCCAGCGCTCGCGGTGCGCGATGGCGTCCAGCAGGTCGCTTTCGTCCATGCCGAACTGCGAGCCCGCCGTCAGGCGCAGCAGCACCGGGTAGGTACGGCCGCGCCGCAGGGCCGCCTCGTTGAGCAGGCGGATGTGCAGCAGGGACTCGGCGGTGAAGCGCACGACGCCCGCGTCCATGGCATGCTCGATGTCGCCCAGCGTCTTGTTCACGCCGGAGAAGAGGATCGTTTGGGGATCGACGTGCAGCGCCTCGCAGATTTCCAGCTCGCCCGGGCTGCAGACCTCGAGCGTCTCCACCAGATCCTGCATCGCGGGAATGAGAAACGGATTGGCCTTGATGGAGTAGCACAGGTGGACGCTGCCGCCCACGATGGCCTTGATCTCGCGCATGCGCGCAGAGAGCGCGGCGGTGTCAAAGACGAAGGACGGCGTGCCGAATTCCTTTGCGATCTCAGCAAGCTGCTGTTTATCCATGGCGGGCACTCCTCTTCCGGCTCTGGTAAAGCTCCATCAGGGCATTGCGGTCGATCTTGCCGTTCTTCGTCATGGGCATCTCGTCCACCTGAACGAAGATGTTGGGGATCATGTAGGCGGGCAGCGTCTCGTGCAGGGCGTCGGTGATGGCGGCCTTGTCGCTTTCGCCCGCCGTGAAGGCGAGGATCTTGCCCTTGTCGTGCAGGTACATGCACAGCGCGCGCTCCACGCCGGGCACGGCGCTCAGCGCGGTCTCGATCTCGCCCAGCTCGATGCGGTGGCCCATGTGCTTGATCTGGAAATCCTTGCGCGAGACGTAGACCAGCTCGCCGCCCTCGGTCAGGCGGACCAGATCGCCCGTGCGGTAGATGATTTCCATGTGGGTTTTGTTCAGCGGGTTCTGCACAAATGCCGCGCGGGTGCGCTCGCTGTCGCCGAAGTAGCCCAGCGCCACGGCCGTGCCGCTGACGCACAGCTCGCCGGTGCCGCCGGGGGCGACCTCATGGTCGTTTTCATCCAGCAGCAGGATGCGCTCGTTGGGGAACGGCACGCCGATGGGCAGGCTCTCGCCCGGCTCGAACGCGCGGTCCACAATGTAATAGGTGCAGTTGCAGGTGATCTCCGTCGGGCCGTAGAGGTTGACGTACATCGCGTCCGGCAGGTACTTCTTCAGCTTGTTCAGGTGCTTGATGGGCATCACCTCGCCGGAGAACATGACGGCACGCAGCTTGTCTGGCACGCGGTAATCCAGCGCGTTCATCGTGGTGATGAAGCACAGCGCGGAGACCGCCCACACGAGCACCGTGGCCCCGCGGTCGCACAAAAAGTCCATGAGCTTTGTCGGCTGGGTGAAGTAGGCCGTGGGGATGATCTGGACCGTCGCGCCGGTGAAGATGCCGGAGTAGATGTCCTTCACGGAGACGTCGAAATCAAACGGCGCCTGATTGGCCAGCACGTCCTCTTCGGTGATCCCGAAGATCTCCGTGAAGCAGGGAATGAAGTCGGTCACATTGCGGTGGCAGATGATCACGCCCTTGGGCGTGCCGGTGGAGCCGGAGGTGAAGTTGACGTAGAGCGGGTCGATGCTAAGCATCTGCGCGCGCACGCGCTTAAGCGCGGCTTCGTCGACCGGGGCTTCCAGCAGGTCCTCGAGGATGAGGATCTCACCTGGCACGTCCATGGCGCGCAGTGCCTCCTCGTGCGCGCGGTCGGTGACCACAACCGGGGAAGCGAGGGTATCGAGGATCGCGCGGATGCGCGCGGCGGGATGGCGCAGGTTCAGCTGCGAATACGCGCAGCCGGCGTACACCGCGCCGAAGAAGCCGGCGACGGTCTGCACGGACTTGTCCATGTAAAAGCCCACGGTTGTGCGCGGGCACACGCGCGAAAGAAGCGCGGAGCCCACGGCGCGCGACAGGTATACGAGCTGCTCAAACGTGACGGCGCTGCCTTCATCGGCGAAGGCGGTCTTCTGCGGCAGGCGCGCGGCCGTCGCCTCCAGGTGATCGAGAATCAGATATTTCATCATCAGCACTCCAAAAAATGCGCATTCACAAAAAACAGGCTGCGGACAGATATCCGCAACCTATATTATACAGGATGGTTCCCCAGCAATCAAGGGAAGATTATTCAATTGGCAGATCGTACCAGACCTCGCCGTTCTCCTCGTGGCTCTGAATGCGCGCGTAGACGCGCAGCGTCTGACCGGAGAGCGCGCCCGGCGCGCAGGCGTAGAGCGTATCCACGCCGTAATCCTGCAGAAGCGTCTCGCTGCCGTCGGCGTTTTTGAGCACGAAGCGGTACGCCGGCGTGTAGACGACGTAGTGGTTGCAGTCCGCCATGTAGACGTCCTGCGTTTCAGCCAGCGTGCGCACGCGCGCCTCGTCCTGCTCAAGCGCCGGGTTCCATTCGCCGTCCGGGTCATAGGCGGTCAGCCAGACATTGGTGGTGAAATCAACGGAGTCGAGGTATGCCCAGCGGTTCGCATAGAACAGGCCGCTCACGTCCTCGCCGGCGGTATAGGCGCGAAAAACCCGGCAGAACGCCTCGCTCAGGATGTCCGCGCCCTCGCCGACCATGTGGTACAGGTCAAAGAAGTATTCGTCCAGGTTGGGCATCAGCTCCGGTTTGGCAAACGAGAAGTTGAAGCACGGCACGCCCATCTCCTCACACCAGTCCATCAGGCCGTCGTTGTAGTCAAGAAAGCCCGGCTCAGCCAGCGCGTGCGATGTGTGATTGGGATAGATGACGACCATGAGCCGGGAGCCGTTTTCCTCGCAGAGCTGCTTGTAGTGCTCAAGCTGCTCCCTGGAGCCGTCAAGCAGCTCGTAGATGTAGCCGGTATACTCGCGCTGCACGGTGCGGATCAGATCGTCCGCGCGCTCGTCGGTCTCATGGCGCAAAAAGCCGCTGCCCTGATAGGAGACCGACGGGTCCATGGTCTCCCGCAGGCGCTCGTAGGTCTGCTCCGGGAAATAGCGCAGGCCGATGGTCTTGGTCACGTCGGACAGGCTCTTCGCGCCGAAGCCGCGGAACATCAGCAGGCGGTCGAGGTAGCAGCCGTCCTCCCGGCTGGTGCGCAGGTAGTAGTCCAGCATGTTCGCGGGATCGGAGAGGTACGGCATGAGCTTGTACTGCGCCTCCGTCGACTCGCGCACGGTTTGGAAGTTGTACGGCTCGGTGACCAGGACGACCCACTCGGGACTGTTCGTGCGGTAAAGCTCCCGGGTCAGCGCGATGGATGCGGGCATGGAGGCCGTCGGCACGGTGGCGCAGAAGGCGGTCTTGCCGGTGCCCTCGGTGATGAGCTGCGCGTTGAAGTGGTCGCGCACGATCGAGGAGCCGACCAGCGCCAGCTCGATGTCGCTGCGCTGCTGCATCTCATGCAGCGTCAGGCGGGCGATGGTGTCCGTCTGGATGAGGTGCGTGTTGGCAAAGAGGAGCAGAAGCACAAAGCCCAGCATAAACAGGCCGAGCCGGACGAAGCCTCGAAGATTCGGATGTCTTTTCACAGCATGCCTCCGTCAGAAAATCGCGTACATGAAGCCGGCGTTCGCGGCATTGGTGCCCACGAAGTTGGCCAGCACGAAGTACATGAACGCATACAGCAGCACGACGCGGGGAATCACGGGCAGGGAGAGCAGCTTTTCGCGGATGTGCACGCCGCGCTCTTGCAGCACGGAGACTGCAAACAGAATCGCCGTAGCGGCGGCAAGCACGGCAAAGTCGCCCGCCGTCAGGCCGAGGGTGAGCAGCGTGCCGTCCGACAGCTGCGCAAATGCCGGGGCGAAGAACGTCTTGCCCAGCATGGAAAACGCGTCGCCGGCGCGCAGCGCGCGGTCAAAGTACCAGCCGATGTTGACGATCACGAACGTGCGCAGGATGCGCAGCACATAAAAGCCCCGGGAGGAAACCACCCGCGCGCCCAGACGCTCGTTGGCGCGCCTGTACAGCGGGTCAAGCAGCGCGCTGACCGCGAGGATGAGACCGTTGTACAGGCCCCAGAGGACGTAGTTCATGCTCGCGCCGTGCCAGATGCCCACCAGCAGGAAGACCAGAATGTTGCCCAGCGCCGCAGGCAGCGCGCGCGCGATGTCCGCCCCCAGGCGCGGCTTGACGGCCTTGGTCAGGCGGGTCATGGGCCTGGTCAGCGCGAAGGGATAGAAGACATAGTCGCGCATCCACGCGCCCAGCGAGATGTGCCACCTGCGCCAGAAGTCGCCCAGGGAGACGGAGAAGTACGGGCGCTTGAAGTTGGGCGCCAGACGGATGCCGAACAGCTCCGCGATGCCGGCAACCAGATCGATGCCGCCGGAGAAGTCGCAGTACTGCTGCAGAGAGTAAAACAGCACGGCCACGACGATCACCGCGCCGCCGTAGGCGCTGTGGCTGCCGAAGACCTCGGTGACCAGCGGCAGCGCGCGGTCGGCGATGACCCGCTTTTTGAAGAAGCCCCAGAGGATGAGCAGCGCGCCGCGCTCGATGCCCTCCAGGCTGAAGCGGTGCGGCGTCTCCAGCTGAGGCGCCAGCTGGTCATAGCGGGCGATGGGGCCCTGAATGAGCTGCGGGAAGAACGAAATGAACAGCGCGAATCTGGCGGGGTTCTTTTCCGGCGCGTACTTGCCGTTGTACACGTCGATGAGGTAGCCCATCGACTGGAACGAGTAAAACGAGATGCCCAGCGGCAGCAGCAGATCAAGCGCCGGACGGCCCATCGCCGTGAGCAGCGGCGAGGTGTACTTGAGCAGCGCCAGCACGCCGAAGTTGAGCAGCAGCACGGCCAGGAAGATCACGCGCTGGCGATGCCTGGCCTGCGCCTTGAGCGCCTTTTTGCCCGCGGCGTCCAGCTCGGCCCTGCGTGCCTTGAGCTCGGCACGGCTCTTTTCGCCGACACGGCCGATGACCAGCGCACCCGCCCAGGTGGACAGCGTGGTCAGCAGGATGAACGGCAGCGCGTTTGCGCCGCAGTAGGCATAGTACGCGTAGCTGACCACCAGCAGGAGCACCCATTTGAAGCGGTCCGGGCAGAGGTAATACAGCGCCGCGCACAGGAAGGCGAATGCGATCAGGGTAAAGAGTGACATGACAAAACCTCAATGTGATCGGGATGGATTGAAAAAATCAAGCAGCGTCAACGATACCATGCTTTTGTTCGCCTGTCAAGGCGATCCGCCCGTGTCCGGCGGGATTCTGCCGAAAAACGCGGAGAAGATGAAAACAGGAGAAAACGACGCGGCAGTTCAGCGGCGTCGTTACAATATAATGAAGCAGTGGGGATCACTTCTGCACCGGCAGGTTGAGCGGCACGTTCAGCTTGTCGCAGACGATGCGCACGAAGTCCTCCATGTACTTGGGCAGGTACAGGCCCTTGCGGTAGCACAGGTAGAAGTGGCGCTCATAGTCGCTGTTGAGGATCGGATGACACTGCACGCGGTAGTGCAGGTCCAGCGAGTTCATGACGTAGACGTGGGGGATGAGCATGACCGCATTGGCGCGGGCGGCCACGTTCTTGCCGGCCTCCATGTTGCTGGTTTCCAGCATGATGGAGGGAGTGATGTGGTGCTGCTCAAAGAGCCTGTCCTGCACCAGGCGCACGCTGTGGCCGGGGCGCATGGAGACGAACTTCTCATACTGGGCCTCGGTGATCTCGATGGGCGTGCCATCCTCAAAGCGGTGCGCCAGGTCCGTGGAGCGCGCGGCCATGAGCACGACCTGCTCGTTCTCGATGAGCACGTACTGCAGCTTGTTGGGCTTTTCGCTGGTGGCCACCAGCGCAATGTCGCACTGTCCCTCGGCGGTCAGCCGCTCGAGCGTGTCGCTGCCGTGCTCCACCAGCTCCACCGTCACATACGGATAGCGGCGCGTAAACTCCGGAATGACCAGCGGCAGCAGCTGCAGGCCGCGCTGCACGGAGATGCCCACGCGGATGCGACCGTGGATTTCGGTGGTCATCTCGGCGAGCTGCGCGCGCAGGTTTCGCTCGATGTCCAGCATCTGCTGTGCGGCGTCCACGTACTTGTGGCCGGCGTAGGTCAGAGAGATGGGGTCCGTGTTGCGGTCGAAGATGGTCGCGCCCAGATCCTGCTCAATCTGCTTGATCGTCTGGGAAAGGGCAGGCTGGGAGACGTAAAGCTTCTTGCTCGCGGCGGTGATGGAGCCCTCGCGAAGGACGGTCAACACGTACTGAATGTGCTTCATGTTCATGGGGGAAGATCGCCTCTCAGTCCTCTCAGAATGTTCACTGGTATACAAGAATGCAAAACCATAAGGCCGGAATTATATTCAACATATACAAATCGGTATTTGCATTACGAATGAATTTATATTATCATGAATCCATCAAAAGCGCAAGAATACGGTTGGAACGAAATGGGCCGGTTTTTGACATTTCTTATTCTTTTGCAGCTTAAGCCGAAGAAAATCGGCTTGGGAAAATAAAAGGAGGTTCTACACTATGAAGAAGCTCGTATGTCTCGTTCTCGCAATCGTGATGCTCGTGGCTGTGGCCGCGTGCGCCAGCGCCGAATTCAAGTTCGAGCGCAAGATCGACCTCGTCTGCCCGTGGGGCGTCGGCGGCGGCGCTGACTCCACCCTGCGCCCGATGGCGTCCCTGCTGCAGGACATCCTCGGCGTTCCGGTTGAGGTTGTGAACGTGGAAGGCGGCTCCGGCGTCAACGGCGTGGAGCACACCTACAAGCAGCCGGCTGACGGCTACACCTTCATGCTGGGCACCCAGTCCCTGTACATCCAGGACATGCTCGGCAACACCTCCATGGACTTCAAGACCGAGTTCGAGTGCGTGGACGTTCTGGTTCACTCCATCAACGCCATCGTCGCCTCCAAGATCTCCATGGAGAAGTTCGGCGTCACCAACTGGGCTGAGCTCCAGGCGTACATCGCCGATCATCCGTTCGAGGTTTCCGTCGCGATGCTGACCGCCACCGGCGTGGACGGCGCTTCCCTGGCGCAGGCGACTGAGGGCCTGATGCTGATGGAGATCCCGTACTCCTCCGGCTCCGACGCGAACTCCGCGCTCGTGGGCGGCCACTGCGACCTGTACGTCTGCGGCTGGGACGA
>JBJEUI010000182.1:0-9258 GCA_051883755.1 Candidatus Ventricola sp. | reverse complement strand
ACGAGAAGGAACACGCCAAGATGTGGTTCAAGGCGCTGGGCGAGCTGGGCAACACGGCCGAGAACCTGCTGCACGCCGCCGAGGGCGAGAACTACGAGTGGACCGACATGTACGCCACCTTCGCCAAGGAAGCGGAGGAGGAGGGCTTCACCAAGCTGGCGAACCAGTTCCGCGGCGTGGCGGCCATCGAGAAGGCGCACGAGGAGCGCTACCGCGCGCTGCTTAACAACGTGGAGATGCAGAAGGTCTTCGAGAAGGGCGAGATGACCATGTGGGAGTGCCGCAACTGCGGTCACCTCGTTATGGGCACCAAGGCCCCGGCGGCCTGCCCGGTCTGCGCGCATCCGCAGAGCTACTTCGAGGTTCGCAAGGAGAATTACTAAGCTGCAAAGAGAACGGTCTGCTTCGGCAGGCGGTTCAGACCGTCGACAAAGTATTGTCGACGGTCTGTCGCTGCAAGTCTGCCAGGGCATACTTGCAGCGGATAAAACATCATTTTCTTGTGCGCTACGCGCACGGCCAGAAAATGATCAAGGAAGCGGCTTGCAGCCGCTCCTCGCGCCGCACATGTCACCGCTGCGGATTTCATATGAAGGGGCTGCGGCCCCTTCATGCATCCCCAGAGACAACTGCATACTTTGTTGATAATCTGAACGGTCTGCTTCGGCAGGCCGTCTTTTGCTGCGCAGTAAATTTCGCAGGAAGCTTGCAGCGCCGTCTGCCGCATGCTATCATACAAACACAAGCAAGAACACAGGGGGGAAGAACCGATGGAGTATGTGAATCTTGAAAAGCTGGGCGTGAAGGTGTCCCGGCTGGGCTTTGGCTGCATGCGTTTCCCAACCACGCCGGAGGGCAGGATCGACGAGCCGCGCGCCATGGCGATGCTCGACACGGCGTATCAGGCCGGCGTGAATTATTTCGATACCGCGTATTTCTACCACAACAAGACCAGCGAGGAGTTCGTGGGCCGCGCGCTGAAGCGCTATCCGCGCGAGAGCTTCTATCTGGCGACGAAGCTGCCGCTGTCGCTCATCGGGTCCTATGAGGAGGCGAAGGAGATCTTCGAGGGACAGCTGAAGTCGCTGCAGGTGGAGTCCTTCGACTTCTATCTGCTGCACTGCATCAACCAGAAGAACTGGAAGACCACACTTAACAACGGCCTGATCGACTATCTGCTCGAGCAGAAGCGTCAGGGCCGCATCCGCCATCTGGGCTTCTCCTTCCACGACAGCTATGCGCTCTTTGAAGAGGTGCTCACCTATCGCGACTGGGATTTTTGCCAGATCCAGCTCAACTACATGGACACCGACATTCAGGCGGGCATGAAGGGGTACGAGCTGGCCAGCCGGCGCGGCATCCCGGTGATCGTCATGGAGCCGGTCAAGGGCGGCAGCCTGGCGACGCTGAGCGAGGACATCTGCCGGCGCTTTAAGCAGGCGCATCCGGACTGGTCCGTCGCGTCCTGGGCGATGCGCTGGGTCAAGAGCCTGGACAACTGCAGGATCATCCTCTCCGGCATGTCCGACGAGGCGCAGGTGGCGGACAATCTGGCGACCTTTGCGCAGCCGCAGAAGCTCACGCAGGAGGAGCTGCAGGTGGTGGCCGAGGTGCGCGCCATGATCGAGGAGCGCACGTTTGTCGGCTGCACAAACTGCAGGTACTGCATGCCCTGTCCGTTCGGCGTGGATATCCCGGAGAACTTCCGGATGATGAACAACTATGCCAAATACTCCAATGAGGGCCGGCTGCGCTTTGAGTGGAAGGACATGGAGGACGCCGAGCGCGCCGACCAGTGCCGCGCCTGCGGCAAGTGCGAAACCGTGTGCCCCCAGCAGATCCCGATCCGGGCCAAGCTGCGCGAGATCGCCGCGCGAATGAGCGAATAAGCAGGCCGTGCCCGCATCCACTTCTGAACCGCCTGTCAAAAGCGCACGAAACGGTGCTCGCTGCAGGATTGCAATTTTCTCTGCCAAAAAATGAGCGCACTGCTTGACAGTGCGTTCATTTCGTGCTATCGTTTCATCATTCAATGAAATGTTGAACGGTGTTTCTCAAAGGAGGAAGACAGATGAGCGAGCATAAGCACGATCACGATGCGCATGAGCAGGAATGCGCCTGCAATC
Source organism: Candidatus Ventricola sp. (assembly GCA_051883755.1). Classification (GTDB taxonomy): domain Bacteria; phylum Bacillota; class Clostridia; order Christensenellales; family Aristaeellaceae; genus Ventricola. The sequence continues at coordinate 7,132 of JBJEUI010000182.1, read as the reverse complement.
ACGAGCATCATCACGAAGAGCATGACTGCGGCTGCGGCCGCGAGCATCATCACGAGCATCACCATGATCATGACGGCTGTAACTGCGGCTGCGGCCACGAGCATCATCACGAGCATGAGCACGAGCATGACGGCTGCGGCTGTGGCTGCGGTCATGACCACGGCAATGACGAGGAAGCGAAGGAAGAGCTGCCGCGCCTGATTCTGGCGCTGGCCCTCTTTGCGGCGGGCATGCTGCTGCCGGTTCCGCAGATGGCAAAAGCGGTTTTGCTGCTGGCCTGTTATGCTGTCTCCGGCTTCGGCGTGCTGCGCGCCGCGGTGCGGTCGCTCGGCAAGGGCCATATGCTGGATGAAAACTTCCTGATGGCCGTCGCCTCGCTGGCGGCGATTGCGATCGGCGAGGTTTCCGAAGGCTGCGCCGTCATGCTGTTTTATCAGGTGGGCGAGTGCTTCCAGGACTATGCCGTGGGCCGCTCGCGCAAGCAGGTCAAGGCGCTGCTGGCGATTCGCCCGGAGGAGGCGTTCGTGCTGCGCGGCGGCGAATACACGGCGGTCGATCCGGCCCAGGTGCAGGTCGGCGAGGAAATCCGCATCCGCCCCGGCGAGCGCGTGCCGCTGGACGCGGTGGTGCTCACCGGCATGAGCGAGATGGACACCTCTGCGCTGACGGGCGAGAGCGTCGCGCGCACGGCAGAGCCGGGCGACACCGTGCTGGCGGGCTTTGTCTGCGGGGGCGGCGTGATCACGGCGCGCGTGACCAGGCCGCTTGCCGAATCCTCCGTCAGCCGGATTCTCACGATGGTGGAGGAGGCGCAGGAGCGCAAGGCGCCCGTCGAGCGCTTCATCACCGTGTTTGCCCGCGTGTATACGCCGATCGTCGTCGGTCTGGCGGTGGTGCTGGCGGTTGTGCCGTCCGTGCTTCTGGGCGGCTGGCGCGTCTGGGTGTACAGGGCGCTGACGTTCCTGGTGGCCTCCTGCCCGTGCGCGCTGGTGATCTCTGTGCCGCTGTGCTATTTCGCGGGCATCGGCTCGGCAGCGCGCCGCGGCATCCTGATCAAGGGCGGCGACAGCCTGGACGCGCTGTGCCGGGTGGAGGCGTTCGTGCTGGACAAGACCGGCACGCTGACCACGGGCGAGTTTAACGTGTGTCATGCGCATCCGGCGCAGGGCTTTGCAGAGGAGGACGTGCTTGCGCTGATTGCCGGCGCGGAGAAGGACAGCAGCCATCCGCTGGCGCAGGCGGCGATCAAGGAGGCGCAGGCGCGCGGCATTGCGGCGCAGGACGTGACGCTCGAGCGCGAGATTGCCGGGCGCGGCGTGCAGGGCCGTACGAAGGACGGAGCTGTCGTGCTCTGCGGCAACGCGGCCATGATGCAGGAAAGCGGCGTGGCGCTGCATGACCTCGATTGTGAGCGCGATAGCGCGCGCATCTATGCCGCCAGGGACGGCAAAGCCGTCGGCTTCATCTGCCTGGAGGACGTCGTCAAGCCCGGCGCGAAGGAAGCGCTTGCACAGCTGAAGGCGCAGGGCATTGCGCGCACGGTCATGCTCACCGGCGACCGCGAGGCCCCGGCACAGGCTGTGGCGAAGGAACTGGGCGTCAGCGAAGTGCACGCGCAGCTGCTGCCGCAGGACAAGCTGGCCCGGCTGGAGGAGATCTGCACTGCAGGCGGCGCAGCGTTTGTCGGCGACGGCATCAACGACGCGCCGGCGCTCATGCGCGCGGACGTGGGCATCGCCATGGGCGCGCTGGGCAGCGACGCAGCGATCGAGGCGGCGGACGTCGTGCTGATGACCGACGAGATGGACCGTCTGCCGCAGGTGCTCTCCGTCGCGCACCGGGTGCGGAAGCTGGCGCGCCAGAATGTGGTCATCGCGCTGGGCATCAAGATTGCGGTGCTGGCGCTGGCGGCGGTTGGCCTGGCCGGCATGTGGGCGGCGGTGTTCGCGGATGTGGGCGTGGCGCTGATCTGCGTGCTCAACGCGATGCGCGCCATGCGCTGATGCGGCTTGACAGAACCGCGCGCGCATGGTATCCTGCTCCTGTCCGTTTTTCAAAGCGATCATAAGGAGAGTTCAATATGGAAGAGATCAACAAGAGCGAGCATCGCGCGATCGTGTTTAAAATGAACCGCAAGCAGGCGGCGAATGTCGCCCGCTATATCAAGGATCATTCCGGTTCTCCGGAGACCATCTTCGCCGTGGACGTGGACACCATGGAGCTGATCATCCAGGCGAAGAACGCCGTCGAGGACGATGTGCTCGTGCTGGAGGGCGAGGAGGACGTGTTCGAGGTCGAAGAGGAGACCATCGAGGAGAACGAAGAGGTCTGGGAGGCCATCGAGGAAGCGCTCGAGGGCTTTACCGGCGAAGAGGAATAATCCCCCAAAAGCATTAAAGGAGCTTCGGCACGTGCCGGGGCTCCTTTTGTTTGCTTTGATATGGATGCTTTGCAGATCAGCACCGTCTCATAATTACGCTCAAATAAAACTGTCTATGCGATAACCGGCCGTCAGGTAACGCTTCGCTCCCTGACTGCTTTTTATTTGATCGCTCCGCGATATGGAAACGTTGGGGGATTTCATCCCCCAAACCCCTGGCCTGGGGACTGGTCCCCAGACCCCTTCTTCGCTTCGCGCTTAAGACAGCTGCTTTTCAGCTTTCCTCCTTCACATGGCTCATCGCCAGGTGAATGATCTCGCGCGGGTGGCAGTCGGCCAGACTGTAATAGAGCATCTTGCCCTCGCGGCGCGCGGTGATCAGGCGCGCCTGCCTAAGCGCCTTGAGCTGATTGGACACCGCGCTGGGCGTCATGCCGACGGCCTCGGCCAGATGCCCGGCGCACAGCTCGCGGCCGTCCAGCGCCAGCAGGATTTTCAGACGCGTGTCCGAACCGATGACGCGAAAAAACTCCGCCAGCGCGGCGATATCCGCCTCGGCGGGCATGTTCTTTTGAACCTCCTGCTCGATGGGCAGACAGGCGCTGCAAGTGTCTTCCTGCATAAAAACCTCCGAAAGCGACGTTGCCTGCGTTCATCCTATCGTATCCCTGTGCGTTTGTCAAGCGCTGAAATGTGACTGAGCAGCGGTATAAACGCCGCGCAAACAGGCCAAAGTAAGGCGCACAAGGAGGTTGATCCCAGTGAAAAAGAGGAACATGCTGCTGCTGGCGCTGCTGCTTGCGCTGGCGCCGGTGACGGGCTCCGCACAGGACTTGCCGGAGCTGTTTGGGGATGTATACGAGAGCATCGGCGAGGGACTCACACAGGGCGCCGCGCTGGCTGCCGGCAGCCTGAGCGAGGAGCTGACGCTTTCCCTTGCGACGGACAGCACGCGGGTGGAAGAGGGCAAGACGGTCGTGCTTGAGGTCACGGCGGGCAACCCGCTGGCCAGAGAGGTGGACGTCGTCATCACGCTGGAGCTGCCGGAGCGCCTGAAGGCCGCGGAGGCGACTGCGTGGGAAGCGACGCTGCCCGCCGCGCAGCTTGACGAGGAGACAGGCGCGCTTGCGCCGTCTGTGACGACATTCACGCGCGAGCTGACGCTTCTGCCGGGCGGCGGGAGCGAGCAGATCGCCATCGGGAGCGAGCTGGAGATGGGCACGCGCTTTTACCGCGCGCAGACACCGCTGGCCCTGTGCGTGCCGGATGTGAGCGTCAGCGCGGGCGTGGAGGGAGCTGAGAACCACCGCATGCAGCCGGGCGACGCATTCGCCTACCGCATTGAGATTGTCAACGCGGGCGATGCGCCCAAGGACGTGACGCTGGAGATGGTGCTGCCGCAGGATGTGACGCTCACGCAGGCGCTTCCTGAGGGCTTTGCGCAGGCGGGCAGCGTGATCCGCGGCCAGGTGCACGCGCAGGCGGCGGAGGGAGAGACGCCCAGCAGCGTGGAGCTCACGCTGCCGGCTATGATTGCACAGAATGCGCTGGAGGGCGATGCGGATGCGCGCAAGCTGATTGCCGGCACGCTCCGCGCGGACGGCGAACGCGTGCCGCTTGAGCGCATCGAGGTGTGCGACGCAAAGATCAACGCGCGTCTGATGGCGGATACGGATCGCCTTTCCGCCGGCGAGGAGACGACGCTGAGCGTCGTGGTGGTCAACAGCGGCCTGGCCGCGGCGGATGTGCGCCTGTCCTGCATGCTGCCTGAGGGCCTGTCCCTGGTTCAGGCGGAGGGGCATGAGGAGGCGACGGCGGCGGAAGCGCAGGCAGCGCTGACCACCGGCGGCGACGATCTGCCCAAGACCGGCGCGGCCGTCCCGGGCGAACCGGCGGCGCAGAGCGTCATGACGCGGCAGGACAGAACGCTGATGTTTGACGTGCACATGGATGCGGCCGGCGAGACGGCGGACGGCGTGATCGCCGCGACGCAGGTGATCGAGATTCCGGTCATCGCCGATGCGCAGCAGGACAACCTTGGCGAGCAGCTGATCGGCGCGTCTCTGGCGTGGAGCGTCGGCGGGGAGCCGATGCAGCTGAGCGAGGCGGTGGCCATGCGCGTGGTTCGCCCGGAGTTTCTGGGCATGACCCGCGCGGATTGGAACGGCGTGTTCTGGGCCAGCGTGCTGCTGCTGGTGACGGTGATCTGCCTGTATGCCGCCGTGCGCAGGGAGAATAAAGAGGACGATTTCTGCTGCGAATGACAAGCTTGACAAAAGTTAACCGTATGCTATAATTGACCTGCGAATGGACCGCCATGAGACCGAAGGGGTTTCATGGCTTTTCTGCGGCTTTACAGCATATGGAGAGAAGTGGTTGAGAAAATGAATATGCGCGGCGCACTGGGAATCGTGATTCCGCCGCTTCTGGCGCTTTGGGTCGCATGGAAAAAGGAAGAACGGGTTTCGGTGTTCAAGCTGGCAGAATACCTGGGCTATCTGGCTGTGCTCTTTGTGATCTCCATGCTGACGATGGTGCCCGCTGAGCGCGTATCTGTCCGTCTGAATTACGACACAAGAGGGCTGTTTATCGACTATGGTTATGCGGCGCTGGCTGTCTCCATGGGCCTGGGCGCGGCGCTTGGTCTGGCAGCGAGGCTGATCAAGGCGAGGACGACATTTGTCTGCACGGTGGAGCCTGTCCGGCCGGAGGAGAAGCGCATCGGCATACCGACGGTGCTGGGGCATCTGGCTGTGCTTGCGCTGTCGGTTCTCACCTGTGCGTACACCTGGGGCATGCGCAATTATGGAAACATCACCTTTGATGAGATGCTCTTTCACATCCACATGCCGCTGGAGGGAACGGCGGAATCCTTTGTCAGGGCCGTGGAGACCGAGGTGGTGCTTGCCGGTGCGGTCATGGCGCTGGCAATCCTTGCGGTGCTTCACATACCGGCGAAGAAGGGCTGGTGGATCCGGCGCGCGGGGAGCCGCCGCGTGTGGGTGCGCATCTTCCCGCTGAAGCTCCCCGGGATCGCAGCGACGCTGGCGCTTGCCGCATGGCTGTGCATTCTGCTGGTTTGCGCGGACAGGAGCTTCACGATCTCCGATTTTGTGCGCAAGCAGCTCACGCAGTCGTACCTCATTGAAAATGAGTATGTGGACGCGGGCTCCGTTTCGCTCACATTCCCGGAAAAAAAGCGGAATCTGATCACTGTCTATGTGGAGTCGGCCGAGACGTCCTCACAGGATGTGGCCAACGGCGGATTCTTTGAGGTGAACTACATTCCGGAGATGACGGAGATTGCAAAAGAGAACGTCAGCTTTTCGCAGTCTGATCTGCTGGAGGGCGCGGTGGTTGCGCCGGCCTGCGGCTGGACGATTGCCGGGCTGGTGGCGGAGACGGCGGGTCTGCCGCTGAAGCTGTATGCCTATGAAGATGGAGCGGACGGCGTGGATAACAGCATGGACAATGTGGCGACGTTTATGCCGGGCGCGACGATGCTGGGCGATATCCTTGAGCAGGCAGGATATCGGAACGTTTTCCTGGCAGGCTCGGATTTTACGTTCGGCGGACGCCGCCTGATGTACACGCAGCACGGCGATTATGAGATCAGGGATTACCTGTATGCCGAAAGAGAGAACCTGATTCCCGCCGACTACGAGAAGTCGGAATGGGGATATCAGGACAAGGTGCTTTACGCGCTGGCGCGGGATACCCTGACCGAGCTGGCGGCTTCCTCAGAGCCCTTTCACCTGGCGCTGCTGACCGTCGATACCCATGCGCCGGACGGCGATATCTGTTCACTGTGCCCGGATACCTATGCGGACCGCATCGCGAATGTCATTGCCTGCTCTTCTGCGCAGCTGAGCGATTTTATCGCCTGGTGTCAGGAGCAGCCGTTCTATGAGAACACGACGATTGCCATCATGGGCGACCACGCAAGCATGGTTGCCGGCTTTTATGGCGAGGAGAGCGACAAGCATGCCGGCACCCTGAAGCGCAAGGTGTACAATGCGTTTGTCAACAGCGCGGCAGAACCGGTGCAGGAAAAGAACCGCATGTTCACGACGATGGACCTGTTTCCAACCACATTGGCGAGCCTCGGCGTGACCATTGAAGGCGAGCGATTGGGGCTGGGCACCAATCTCTTCTCGGCGGAGGAGACGCTCGCGGAGAAATATGGCTACGAGGTGCTGTTTGACGAGCTTGACCGGAAGTCGGTTTTTTATGAACAAAGCATCCTGTATCCGTAAATCCATATGAAAAAACCGGACGGCTGTCCGGTTTTTTATCAAACAGGGAATTGGATTTATGCGACGAGCGATGAACGACCTGATTTTGCATAGATAAGCGGAAGCAGCGCGGACACGGCCAGCTTTTTGGAAGGAAGGCCTGCGGCACATGCTCAGAGCGCTCACGGCTTCATCAGCGCGCATTCGACGGCGCTCAACCGCTCGGCGGCCTGCTGGCAGAATTGCTCGGCATGGCTGAGCCGGTCGTTCTTGGGCAGCGCGATGAATTCCTTGATGAGCGTGACCATGCCCTCGGTCTCGCTGCGCAGGTTGGCGCTGCGCGTCTGCTCGTCATCCAGCGCAATGCGCAGCATGTCAAGCTGGGCGCTGAGCCGGTCGGCCCTGCGCTGCGCGTCGCTGTCCTGAGCGGGGGCCTTGGGCGCGAGCGCGAGGGCAAGCAGATGATCCAGCGAGGAAAACAGCTGGGCCAGCTGCGGATCGCCGGAGAGCTCCGCCT
>JBJEUI010000181.1:0-9293 GCA_051883755.1 Candidatus Ventricola sp. | reverse complement strand
TTTCCTCCATGCCCACCATGAACACGTTCGGGAACTCCAGGCCCTTGGCGCTGTGAAGCGTCATCATCGTCACTGCGCCGCCGTCCTCGTCCATCGCATCCAGATCGGACACGAGCGCGACATTTTCCAGATACTCCGCCAGCGTCGGGTTGTCCGCCTTTTCTTCAAATTCCTGCACCGCGCCGACAAACTCTCGGATGTTCTCCACGCGGCTGCGGTTTTCGTCATTGTCTTCCTTGGTGTACTGGCTTTCCAGGCCTGTCGTGTCGATGACGTACTGCACCAGCTCGGTCAGCTTCATGGTCTCCGTCATCATCGTCAGGCTCATCATCAGCTCGCTGAACTTCTCCACGCTCCTGCGGCCGCGGGAATTGATCGTCTCCGGGATGTCCATGCAGGCGGTCAGCAGCGGCATCTCCTGCTCGGCAGCATAGCGTGCCAGCTCAGTCACCGTCGTATCGCCGATGGAGCGCTTGGGCACGTTGATGATGCGGCGCACGGAGATGTCGTCCGACGGGTTGACCATCACGCGCAGATAGGCCAGGATATCCTTGACCTCCTTGCGGTCGTAGAACCGCAGTCCGCCGTACATGCGGTACTTGATGCCGCTCTGCACAAACGCCTCTTCAATGACACGGGACTGAGCATTCGTGCGGTAGAGCACCGCGCAGCGTGCATAGTCCTCGCCCTGCATTTGCAGCATGCGAACCTGCTGGCAGACCCAGGCCGCCTCCTCGCGCTCGTCACCCGCGCGGTACAGCCGGATCATCTCGCCCGGGCCCTCCTGCGTCCACAGCGCCTTGTCCTTGCGGTTTTCGTTGAGCGCGATCACCTGATTGGCCGCGTCCAGAATGTTCGCCGTCGAGCGGTAGTTCTGCTCGAGCTTGATCACCTGCGCGTCCGGGAAGTCCTTTTCAAAGTCCAGAATATTGCGGATATCCGCTCCGCGCCAGCCATAGATCGACTGATCGTCGTCGCCGACAACGCAGAGGTTGCGGCTCTGCTGGGCCAGAAGGCGCACAAGCATATACTGCGCGTAGTTGGTATCCTGATACTCATCCACGTGAATATAGCGGAACTTGCGCTGATAGGCCTCCAGTACCGGCGGGTGCGCGGCAAACAGCTCCAGCGTCTTGACGATCAGATCGTCAAAGTCGAGCGCGTTGGAGCTCTTGAGCTTCTCCTCGTAGGCGGTATAGACGTCCTGTACCATCTGGCAGCGGTAGTCCCGGTCGGACTGGGCAAACCATTCCTGCGGCCCGAGCAGCTTATTCTTCGCATCGGAAATCTTGCTCTTGATCTCACGCGGCGGGAGGAACTTTTCGTCGATATTCAGTCGCTTGAGGATTTCCTTGAGCGCGCTCATCTGATCATCGTCGTCGTAAATCGTGAAGGAGCGCGTATAGCCCAGCTTCTCGATGTCCCGGCGCAGGATTTTGGCGCATCCGGCATGGAACGTGGATACCCACACATCCGCAGCGGACGGACCCACCAGCTTCTCAATACGCTCGCGCATCTCCGCGGCGGCCTTGTTGGTGAACGTGATGGCCATGATCGCCCACGGCGGCACGCCGTGATCGATGAGGTTCGCCACGCGGTAGGTCAGCGCGCGCGTCTTGCCCGAGCCTGCGCCTGCCAGCACCAAAAGCGGCCCTTCGAGCGTTTCCGCCGCGAGCCGCTGTTCTTTGTTCAGATCGTTTAGATTCATGACCGTGTCCTCATTCCTCAAGCGATGCGTCGTCTTCCTGCGGCATGCGCCCAAGCACCAGCTGGTAGCCGCCCGCGCCGTAGGTGAGGCTGCGGTTGACACGGCTGATGGTTGCGGTGCTGGCACCGGTCTTCTCCGCGATCTCCTGATACGTCACCTTTTTCTTGAGCAGGCGTGCCACGGCCAGACGCTGGGCGACAGCCTGAAGCTCCTTGATCGTGAAGAGATCCTCAAAAAACAGGTACGCTTCCTCGCAATTCTGAATCGCCAGCATGGCCTCGGCGAGATCGTCAACCTGCTCATTTTTGATGCGTTCGTCCAGCATATGTGTACCTCCACATGTCCTTCGGTTTTCCCATTATAGCACAAACCAGACAGGAAAAAAAGGCGGGCTTTCAACTCGTCCGCCTTTTTGTATCAGGTATCCAATTCTTCACCGTCAATCTGCATCTCACTGGGGAAGGGCTGCATTGCCGCGAAAGTCGCCCATGCCGTGCACAGGCTGTTCCGCTGCCATGGCCGGCTCCTCGCCCAGCAGCTCCAGATGGCCCACGGAAACCTCGTAGGCGGTCTTCTCCACGACCGTGCCGTCCGGCATCTGCTTTTGATACGCGCGGGACTGCAGGCGGCCGGTCAGCTGAATCTTGTCGCCTACGGAGAGCTTCGCTGCAAAGCGCGCGCTGCGCCCCCAGGTGATGCACGGAATATAGTCACTCTTGCCGTACGCGCGGTTGACGGCGAGCATCATGTCCGCAATCTCGCGGCCAAACGGCGTGGTGCGGTAGGCCGGCGCTTTGCAAAGCGTGCCGGTAAGCTGAATCTGGTTGGGGTTCTCGCGTTCGTCGCTCTCCACAATGCGCTGGGCAAATGCCGTGATGAGCAGCCTGCCCGCGCCCTCAATGATCTTGTTGTAGGAGCGCACCTGGCCCTCGATCGCCAGGCTGTCGCCGTCCGAGAGCATCGCGCCGTCCAGCAAGCGCTCAGAGAGCGTGATCGGCAGATAGTCCATCGCACCGGAGAGACGCGGCACACCCAGGGTGAGATAATAGAATTTCTCACCGAAGGCCTCATGTCCCACAACGGGCGTGCCGATGACCTTGCCGCTCAGGTGCAGTGTGTTAATGACGTTTTCCATTGTACGTCCTCCTTATTTCATGTTCGCGTTTCGCTTTTATGCTGTCGGCGCTGCGGCCCCTTCGGGCTGCGGCGCGGGTGTCGGCGTACACAGATGCTGCTGACCCGCATGGTCAATCCACGTCTCGCCCTGAAGCAGCAGCTGCGATACTGGAATTATCTTGTATCCCGCCTGCGTGTAATATTCAAGAATCTGCGGCAGCGCCTCCAGGATATATTTGGAGTCGTTGTGGAAGAGCACGATGTCGCCGGGATTCACCGATTTTGTGCACTGCCTGACCATGTTTTCCGTGCCCAGATTCTTCCAGTCGAGCGAGTCGACATTCCACTGCACGCACTCATAGCCCTCCTCGCGGCTGACCTTCACGACGGTATCGTTGTACTCGCCGTACGGCGGGCGAAACAGCGTCGTGGGCTGGCCGGTAATGGACTTCACCAGGTCCGAGCACTTTCTCAGCTCCTCACGAATCTGCGCGGCGGAGAGCTGGGCCATGTGCGGATGCGTCGCGGAGTGATTGCCGATCTCGTGTCCCCGGCTGACGAGCTCCTGTACCAGATCCGGGTGCTTTTCCGCCCAGAACCCGACGAGGAAAAACGTGGTCTTCACGTCGTAGCGGTCCAGGATATTCATGATTTCCTCTGTATTTGCGCGCCCCCATGCAGCGTCAAAGCTGATGGCGAGCACCTTTTCCTCTGTATCCACGTTATACACCGGAAGCTCGCGCGTCGCTACCGCCGCCATCAGCGCAGGCGCATCCCGCATGGACGCATAAGCCAGGCACACGGTGAGGAGCGCCGCCACGGGCAGCACCCGCCTGACAGACAGCGAATCGAGGCGCTTTTTGATCATCTTTGCATCGCCTCCACTTTTTCCTTCGCACATTGTATATGTGCGTGCGGCGATGTTTAGAACGCTTTGTTCCGGTCTCACCCATAAGACGAACCGTCCGCCCTTTTTCTTCCACGGAAAGCAAAGTTTCACATTTGTGCCTTAATTGTGCCGGTCCATTTGGCGGCAGTGTGTCATGGCAGGTACATGGACTGTTCTGCTTATGATTATATATTCTATACGAAACAGGCGCCGTTTGCTCCCCTTTCTTGAGGCGGGTCAGCGTGGCAGCAAAAACCAGCCAAAACCAAAAAAGCGGAACGCTCTCACGTTCCGATATTCTCATATGCCCTTCTCAAGCAGTTTCATGGTTTCCGCCGCATAGCGGCAGAGGTATTCCGGCACGCCGTCATGCGCCCCGGTCTCCCAGTAGGCGCTGGCCGCGCAGGTATCGCACAGCGGACGCAGCGCGCAGGAGGCGCACTTTTCGTGAATCTTCAGCGGCTGAACAGCGGAGACGATCTCCTGCCACGCCGCCTCAAAGCCCCGTTCAAACACGGGCACGGACGGCGCATTCAGCGTGACGCACGGGCGCATCTCACCCTGCCAGTTGATCGCAAAGGAGCATTTGCCCGCCATGCAGGACATCTGCCGCTCATACGGAAACGCGGGATAACGGATTCTCTCCAAAGCCTGCGTCGCAAACAGGTGAAACTGCGCCCCCGGCATCTCCGCGCGCAGCGCCTGTACCCGGGTCTGCGCGGCCACCTCCGGGTTCAGGCGGGCCTGTTCGTCAAACGCGCAGCTTCGTTCCCGCGTGCACGGCACCATATAGGTGTCCATGTGGACAGGCATGTCCAGTTCTCTGCCCAGCGCGTAGATCGCGTCCATATCCTGCACGTTCAGCGGCGTTACGCTGCCGTTGATCTTTACGTCCACCCCTGCTGCCTTAAGCAGGCGAAGCGCACGGACGGTCTTTTCATAGCCGTCCGCCCAGCCGCACAGCGCGTCATAGGTCTCCCTGCTCGCGCCGTAAAGCGTGACGTTGATGCGTCGCGGCTTCTGCTTTCCGAAGAATTCCGCCCATTCATCGTCGATCAGCGTGCCGTTGGTGTTCACCGTCAGGATCATGCCCATGCGCCGCAGCGCCGTATAGATTTCCCGGAATTCCGGATGCAGCAGCGGCTCACCGCCCGTCAGCAGCAAAAACAGAACGCCCGCGCGCTCCATCTGCCGTCCGAGCGAAAGCCATTCCTCTGCCGTGTGCAGCCGCCCCTGCGCCTCCATCTCCGCCCGGCTCAGGCGCACATAGCACATGCGGCAATTCATGGTGCACAGCGGCGTCAGCTCCAGCGTGCCGTTGGCTGGGCGCAGCCGCTGCGCCGCGCGGGCAAGCGTCATTCTTTCCAGGGAAAACTCTCTCTCGTTCATGCGTCCTCCTGCGGGCTGTGTCCGCTCCCGCTTCCAAACAGCTTTGCTCCATGGCGTTCTTCGGTGCTCGCTGTACAATTCATGACACACTACCCTACGGTCAAAAAAGAACCGGATTGCTCCGGTTCTCTGATGAATGTATCCAATTAGGAACGGTTCGGATGCAACGAATTAAAGAAATTCACGATGCCATAGTGGAACCAAGTATATCTAGAATTGCTTGTTGTCCAATAAATTGTTTGTCCATTCGTGAGCCCAGATACAAATTGGCTGCCTGTACCCGAATAATTGCTATCATTATAAATCGTACAAGCCAAATCATCTTGTCCAGCTACGTTGACCTCGTTCATTCCATACCATATCACACCATTATCATCTGTAAAAGCGTCGTAGATATACTGATTAGATGCCCAGCCGCAACCTGTTCCGGCATCCAACTTACCATGATTATTGTTATTACCGCGACCGTCATCAACTGAAGCATGTTCATCATGTTTGCCAGCATTGCCGCCCTCACTACCGGTTGTGCATGCAACATCCCAGCACGCAGCGACATACTCATTCGCAGCAAACTCTTCAACCGCAATCCTCGGCGTTTCCCACATTTCTTTCATATCAATCAACCTCCATGAGAACCTGTTTGTCAAGGGATTCCTTCATAAAGCGTTCGACGTCTCTGCGGATATCCGCTTCCTCGCCGTCAAACCGCTCAAGCGCGCGCAGCACGACGTCTTCCTCGGTGCGCGGCTCCGAAAACGCCTGCCAGAGGAACGCCGCCGTTTTGTTCGGCGTCATCATCGCGTTAGAGAACTGCGTCTCCCCGAGCGGGACGATCGCGTACTCGCCTGCGATCTCGCGCAGCGCGAAATCCGGATGAATCCGATACCGCTTCTTGGCCTGATGATAGCCGATTCTGCTCAGATACTCCTCCAGCTCCTCGTCCGAAAGCCGAAGCATTTCCTCGCCGGTCAGCTCGCCCTCACACCGGACAACATGCATTTCCGGCTTGACAAACCTCATCAAAGCATCCACCTCTGTCGTCAGCACTCCACGTTTTCATCCGTCCTGCTACAAAAGTGTACTTTTTGGTAGAATCACATATTCGGACAATACGCGAATTTTTGTAAACAAATTTGCGTCAAAAATTCATTGTTCTATTGACTTATGAAAAACAATATGGTAGAATGACAGACGTTAGAAGAGAAGTACATGTTTACCGAAATGTACACTTTATGGTCAATGCGCGTTCAGGCCTGAGCCTGATTTTTTTTTTGCCCTTTCTGCCCTTCGCCGGAATGTCGTCAGCGACAGGCTGCATTCCCGCGCGGCGGCCGTGCCGGTGATTTCACCCCGCTCCCATCGCAGGCGCACCTCGTCGAAGTTCTCCGGCAGCGGCTTCTCCGGCCGTCCGAACCGGACGCCCCTCTGCTTTGCCGCGTCAATCCCCTGCTTCTGCCGTTTGCGGATGTTCTCCCGCTCGCTCTGCGCGACGAACGAGAGGATCTGCAGCACCATGTCCGCAATGAATGTGCCCATCAGGTCCTTTCCCTGCCGCGTATCCAGCAGCGGCATGTCCAGCACGCAGATGTCCGCGCCGATCTCCTTGGTGAGCCTGCGCCATTGATTCTGAATCTCCTCGTAATTGCGCCCAAGCCGGTCGATGCTCATGACATAGAGCAGATCGCCCGCCTTCAGCCTGCGAAGCAGCCGCTTGTACTGCGGCCGGTCAAAGTCCTTGCCCGACTGCTTGTCCATGTAGATTCGACTGCACGCGACCGGCACGCTGCGCAGCGCGATCATCTGCCTGTCCTCGTTCTGGTCCGTTGACGACACCCGGATATAGCCATATACGCCCATTTCATTTCCTCCCTTGAGACGGCAAAAGCGCGGGAGCGGTTCTTCGCTCTTCGCGCTTTTGTTATATAATCCTTAGCTTGCTTTGACAACGTCTCGCGCTATTACAGGAAAAAAGTTGAAACAGGCTTTTTCAATCGCAGTGCTTAACCAAGCGCCGCGTCCGTCACCACGTCGTCCAGCAGCACGCTGACCAGCAGCTGCCCCTTGCCTGCGCGGCGCTCCACGCCGATCTCAAACGTGCTCATGGTCGTCACATGGCCGTTCTTCTGGGTGAAGGAAACCTGCTGGGCATGTGTCACGTCGAGCAGGCCGGCCAGCTGTGTGCCGATCTCGCCGGTTCTGGTCATCGGGAGGAGGCGCTGCCCCTTGCCGCCGCGCTTCTGGCGATCCACGTCATCCGCCATCATGCGCTTGCCAAAGCCGCGGTCACTGATGAGGAGCAGCATGTCGCCCGCCTTGGGCTGCAGCATCCAGCTCACCTCGTCGCCGTCGCTGACATCGATGCCCCGCACGCCGGCCGTTGCGCGGCCCATTGTGGAGACCTCGCTGAGCTTGAAGCGCACGCCCAGTCCCTGACGGGTCACCAGCAGCAAATCGCCCTTGTCGCCTTCCGCAACCGCCGTCACCGCGACAACCTGATCGTCGCCCTTGAGCGCAATCGCGCTGAAGCGACTGCGGCGGATGCCGTATTCGCCGGCCGCCGTGCGCTTGACCTGACCGTTCCTGGTCACAAAGAGCAGCTCGCCGAACTTGCCCATCTCCTCGCTCCTGGCGCAGAGCATGTTCACAGCGGTTTCACCGTCGGCAAGGCCAGCAATCAGGCCGGTCAGCAGGCTGCCGCGCTCCTTGAGTCGCATGGTCTCCGGAATCCTCGCGATGTCCAGCATGAAGCAGTTGCCCAGGTTCGTGAAGATGTACAGCGATTCATCCGTCGCCGTCTGGATCGTCTGCACAACCTCGCCGCTCATGCCCGGCTGCTGGATGAACTTGTCCACCATGCGCGGGCTCATGCGGCGAATCTGTCCGTCGCGAAGACGCAGGATCGCCGTGTCCTCCGCCGCAGGCTTATTTTCAACGACCGGCAGCTTCGCGCTGTCGTCCTCGATGAGCTGGGTGCGACGGTCGTCGCCGAACTTCTCGCGGATTTCACCCATCTCCGTGCGGATGACGCCGATGAGCTTCTTCTCGCTCTTCAGGATGCCCTCAAGGCGGCTGATCGTCCGCAGAATCGCCTCGTATTCCCTGCGCAGCGCCTCGATCTCCAGGCCCGTCAGGCGCTGCAGGCGCATGTCGAGAATCGCCTGCGCCTGAATGTCGCTCAGGCCAAAGCGGTTCATCAGCTGCTCCTTGGCTTCCTTCGGGTTTTTGCTCGCGCGGATGAGCGCAATGACCTCATCGAGGTGATTGACCGCCACCATGAGACCGGCAAGGATGTGCTCCCTGGCGCGCGCCTGCTCCAGTTCATACTTCGTACGGCGGGTGATGACGCGCTTCTGGTGGTCAATATAATAGGAAAGCATCGCCTTGACGCCCATCTGTACCGGACGTCCCTCCGCGATGGCAACCATGTTCACGCCGAAGGTAACCTGCAGGTCGGAGTACTTGTAAAGCACGGAGAGCACCTGCATCGGGTCGACATCCTTCTTGAGCTCGATGACCGCGCGCAAACCCGTACGGTCGGATTCGTCGCGGATATCGTAGATGCCGCCAAGCTGCACCTTCTTTTCCTCGCTGAGCCTGAGAATCTTCTCGAGCATCGCGGCCTTGGGCACCTGATACGGCACCTCGGTGATCACAATCAGCTTTCTGCCCGCCGTACCGTCCTCGATGTGCACCTTCGCGCGCAGAGTCAGCTTGCCGCGGCCCGTCTCGTACGCGCGGCGGATCTCCTCGTTGTCAATCAGGCATCCGCCGGTCGGGAAGTCCGGCGCGGGCAGCACCTTCATGATCTCCTCAAGGCTCGCATCCGGCTTGTCCATCAGCAGGATCGCGGCGTCGATCGCCTCGCGCAGGTTGTGCGGCGGGATGTTCGTCGCCAGGCCGACCGCGATGCCGGACGCGCCGTTGACCAGCAGGTTCGGATAGCGCGCGGGCAGCATGTCCGGCTCCTTGAGGGAGTCGTCAAAGTTGAAGCTGAAGGGCACGGTATCCTTGTCGATGTCGCGCAGCATCTCCAGCGCCAGCGGCGCCATGCGCGCCTCGGTGTATCGCATGGCCGCGGCGCTGTCGCCGTCGATGGAGCCGAAATTGCCGTGTCCGTCGACCAGCACGCCGCGCAGGCTGTAGGGCTGCGCCATGCGCACCATCGCGTCGTAGACGGAGCTGTCGCCGTGC
>JBJEUI010000180.1:0-1867 GCA_051883755.1 Candidatus Ventricola sp. | reverse complement strand
TCATTCCTGCTGCACGGCAAAAATAAGCTCCGCCGTGCAGGCTACCTCGCCGTTCACCGTCGCCTCGCAGCTGCCGATGCCCACCGGGCCGCGGCGTCTGGTCAGTGTGCAGGTCATCTCCAGCACGTCGCCCGGGATCACCTTGCGCTTGAAGCGCGCGTTCTTCACGCCGCCGAAGAGCGCGATCTTGCCGCGGTTCTCCGGCAGGGAGAGCAGCGCCACCGCGCCCACCTGCGCCATCGCCTCCAGAATCAGCACGCCGGGCATGATGTGCTCCTGCGGGAAATGGCCGCAGAAAAACTGCTCGTTGGCGCTGACGCACTTGATGCCCCTGGCCCACTGGCCCTCCTCGCCGTCCACAATCCGGTCGACCAGCGCGAACGGATAGCGGTGCGGCAGAATCTGCGCGATCTGGTTGGAATTCAGCTGCATGTTACGCCTCCCATTTTCTGAGCACGAGGCTCACGTTGTGCCCGCCGAAGCCCAGCGAGTTGCTCATCGCGCAGGCGATGTCCGCCCTGCGGCCCGTGTTCGGCACGACATCCAGGCCGCACGCCTCGTCCGGCACCCTGTAGTTGATCGTCGCCGGGACAAAGCCGTCGTGAAGCGCCAGGGCGGTAATCGCCGCCTCCACCGCGCCCGCCGCGCCCAGCATATGGCCGGTCATGGACTTGGTCGAGGACATCATCAGCCTGTGCGCATGCGCGCCGAACGCCGTCTTGACCGCCGCCGTCTCGCCCGCGTCGTTGAGCGACGTGGACGTGCCGTGTGCGTTGATGTAGTCCACCTGCTCCGGGGCGATGCCGCCGTCTTGAAGTGCCAGCGTCATGGCCTTCGCGCCGCCGCTGCCGTCCGGCGCCGGCGCCGTGATGTGGTATGCGTCGCACGTCGCGCCGTAGCCGACGATCTCCGCGTAGATCTTCGCGCCGCGCGCTTTGGCATGCTCCAGCTCCTCCAGCAGCAGCACCGCCGCGCCCTCGCCCATCACGAAGCCGCTGCGCTCCGCGTCGAAGGGAATCGACGCGCGTGCGGGGTCCTGGCCCTGATGCAGCGCCTTCATGGACGTAAAGCCGCCGATGGCCAGCGGGGTGATGCTCGCCTCCGCGCCGCCGCAGAGCATGACCTCGGCATAGCCGTCGCGGATGTAGTGGAATGCATCGCCCACCGCGTTGCCACCGCCGGCGCAGGCCGTCACCGGACAGGTGCACATGCCCTTGAAGCCCGCGTCGATCGCCACGCGGCCCGCCGCCATGTTGCCGATGATGCAGGGAATCATGAATGGGGACACGCGGTCGTAGCCCTTCGCAAGGCCGCGTTCCTTCGCCTCCTCCGTCGTCTCAAAGCCGCCGATGCCGCTGGACACCGCCACGCCGCAGCGGTCCGGATTGGCCGCGTTCACGTCAAAGCGCGCGTCCGCCAGCGCCTCGCGTGAAGCCGCCAGCGCGAACTGGCAGAAGCGGTCCATGTGTCTGGCCTCCAGCTTGCCAAACAGCGCCTCCGGGTCAAAGCCCTTGACCTCGGCAGCCAGCGTCACCTTGCGGCCCGTCGTATCATAGCGCGTGATCGGCGCAATGCCGCACACGCCGTCCTTTATCGCCTGCCAGGTGGCGGGCATATCAAGGCCCACCGGCGTCACCGCGCCCAGGCCGGTGATCACCACACGTCTCTTGCTCATTCTCTTCCTCCGTCACATGGACATGCCGCCGTCGATGGCCAGCACCTGACCGGTGATGTACGCCGCCTCGTCGCTGCCCAGGAACGCGACCGCACGGGCCACCTCCTGCGCCTGCCCCAGCCTGCCGGCCGGGATCACGGCAAGCGCCGCAGCCCTGGCCGCATCGGTCATCGCCGCGGTCATGTCCGTCTC
>JBJEUI010000179.1:0-9316 GCA_051883755.1 Candidatus Ventricola sp. | reverse complement strand
TCATCGAGTGCAGCTTTGACAACCTGCTGGCCATGGCCCGCGGCTTTGTGACCACCGACAAGCTCTTCCTCACCGGTCAGCTGCGCCTGTCCGGCAACCTCTCCAAGGGCTTTGAGGCGCGCTATCTGCTCACGCCGGGCAAATAAATCCGATACAAACCAAAGCGCATGTCCTGTACGCCGGGGCATGCGCTTTTTCTCTGCGGTATTTAAAAAGAAACAGAACTATAATAAATATGAAACAAAATATTAAAGCAGGGAATGGCGGCGTCAAACAGCCGGCTTCTGATCTGTTCGCCCTTGCACGCGAACAGAATCTGCGCGAACCGTGAAGGCTTATTTCAGGTCCTCCACGCTCTTTTTGCTCAGCCTTCTGCGCTTTTTGACCGTCGGATCAAACCCGCACACCGCGCCGTAATCGCACTGGGCGCAGGCGCTGTACGTCCCGAAGGCGGCCGGCATGTCGTCGATCACCCCGGCATACGCGTCGCCGGCCAGCGATGCAGCCTTGTTCTTCGCGAAGGCGATCATCGCCTCCATGCCCGCCTCGTCCGTCATGGAGGCGCGATACAGCCCGCTGGGCTTGCCGTCACGGGTGACCATCGCCGCGTGACGCGCGTCCTGCGCGCGCAGCACCTGCACATCGGCAAGCGATACGCCCGCCAAAGAGAGCTTTTTGGCGATCTGGCGCTCGACCTCCTCCTTGACGCGCGATTCGGTTTTTACCGTCGGATCGGCGATGCGGCAGTAGAAGAAGCCTGCCGCCTGCGCGCCCGGCACCTGCGCCATCGCCGCCGCAAGATACAGGAGCAGCTGCAGCTGAATGCCGTAGTAGGCCATCGTGGGATCGAACTTCTTCGTGCCGGACTTGTAGTCGATCACGCGGATGCGCTGGGTTTCCCCGTCGAGCACGTCGATGCGGTCGATGCGCCCCTGCAGATAGACGAATGTGCCGTCCGCCAGCTCCAGCATGATCGGAGCGACGCCGTTCTGGCCGAAGACCATCTCAAAGCACATCGGCGTAAAGCGGCTCTGCGCGAACTGCGATACGATGCTGCGCGCGGCGCGCCTGGCCGTGCTGCCGATACGGCGCGCGACTGCCGCGCCGCGGGCGCTCTCGCCCAGCGGAGATTTGCGCCAGGCTTCGATCAGCGGCGCCGCGGCCTGCTCCATCAGCGCGTCGCACGTGGCATCATCCACATCCGGGAACTGCGGCAGGCTGGTCACGGCACGCGTAAACCGCTCTGCCGCCTCGTGGTACAGCGTGCCCAGCTCTGCCCTGTCCACGCCGGGCTTCAGCGGCTCCTTGGGCACAAGGCCATAGCGGATGAAATGCCTGTACGGGCACTGCGCAAAGGTCTCCAGCCTCGAAACGCTCATCACAGGGCGTCCGTACAGCGCGCGTGCCTGACTGCCGTCGAGCCTTTTTTCTGCGCTGCTGCCCAACTGGCGCGTGACGGCGAGCAGCTTTTCCCTTCCATGCGCGCTGCGGCTGAGCGCCGCATACGACTGCACGCAGGAATCGCTGAGCACCTCGCCGCCATCCGCTTCTGCGGACAGCGCAACGCTCAACGCTTCCAGCGCGCTGTCCGGCGCGCAGAGCATCGCCTCACGCTCATGGCTGGCGATGCCGCCAAAGACGGGCATCGCCGGAAACAGACGCTTCAATGCCTGTACCGCAGATCCCTCGCGCAGCGCGCGCCCGGTTTCGTCGGCGAGCGCATAGGAAACGATCAGCCGCTCGCGGCAGGCGGTGAGCGTCTTGAGCGTATCCAGCTGGCTGAGCGCCGCGCGCTCCGACGGACTCATGCCCAGGTACACGCCCGTCGCGGAGGATGCCTCGTCCTGCTCCTGCGGGGTCAGCAGGCTGCCGAAGGATCCGTCCAGCCGGTCGTTCATGCCCAAAGCAAAGAGCGTTTTGACCTCGCCGGTTCGCACATTGCCGATTTCGCCGCAGATCACTGCGCCGTCCGCAGGCGGCAGCGCGGCCAGCTCCAGCGCGGACAGGCCGCTTTCCAGCAGACTGAGCACGACCCTGCCCGACGCGCTGCTCTCTCCCAGCAGCGTGTGCAGCTGATCGAGCGTTTCCATCAGAAGATTCCAAACCTGCGTGCAGTCCTCGGCCTCGCTCGTCAGCCCTGCCTCCGTGAGCGAGAGACGCTGGTCTTCCAGCGTATCAAACGCGCCGACATCATCAAGAAGTTCGAGGATCGCCTCAATCGTCTCATCTGCGTTGCGGGCCTGCCGAAGCGCCTTCTGCAGCGCGGCAAGCGGTGCAGCTGCCCTTTCGCGGCTGACGTTCAGACGCGCAAGCTCCTCTTCCCCGCCGTCCTTGATGTAGGCAAACGGGCGCTTGAAAGCTTCGCCGCGCACGTCCATCCCATCGATGTACGCGCAAAGCGCGTCTGCGTCCGCCTGATCAAGCCCCAAAAAGCCAGACTGCACACATTCCACGATGTCCGATGCGCGCCATCCGCCGGAGACGACGGCCAGGGCTGCGGTCAGAAATCTGCAAAGCGGATGCGCGCCTGCGGGCCTTTTCTCGGCGAGATAGGCGCTTACGCCATACTGCGGAAGAATGCTTGCAAGCAGCGGCGCATATCCGCTCTCCTTGGGATAGACCACGGCCATCTGCTGGGAATCCTCGCCCGCTGCCAGCATGCGCCGCATCTGGCTGCCTGCGAGGTGCACCTCCTGCATCATGGAGCTGACTGCATGCAGCGAAATGTGCGCGGGCGCTTCCTGTGAAGCCGGCGCGCCCAGCGCGAAAAGAGAGCGCTCCAGCACCTGCAGATCAGCCGGTCTGTCGAGAGGCCTTTCGATGCGCTCCCGCTGAGCGGCAACGCCGCGCTCCTTTGCCAGCGTGCAGAGCCGGTCGATGGAGAAATTCACCGGGGCAAACAATCTGCCGTCCGGCGCGCCGTTTTCGTCCGTCTCCACCGCAAGGGTGAGCGTCTTCGCCAGAGCAGCCATGTGAGCGAGCTCACCTGCGAAGGTCGGCGTGATCATGTCAAAGCCGTAAACGAAGACATGCTGCTCCTCCAATACGCCGGAGCGTGCCATGCGCGCGATCAGCTCACGGGAGACGTCCTCTGCGTCGCAGAGCTTGCCGCCCATGCGCTGTTCATAGGCTGCGTAGATGCGCGCTGCGTCGGCAAGCTTTCTTGAGGATGGCCTTTGCCGCTGCGCTTCGTCCATCGCTTCCAAGCGCAGAAGAAGATCCTGTGCGGTTTTGCCGCCGCGTTTGAAGTCCGCAATCAGTGCGGACATCTTCTGCGCCAGACCAAGCGCGCCGTTTTCCGCAGCGCTGCGGTACACCGTCAGGTTTTCCTTCTCCTGCTCGATGATCTCGCTGAGGACCATGCACTTGCCGCGCTCATCGAAAATCACGCGGTTCGGCTGGCCTGCGCGCTCGAACACGCGCCCCTGAAGCCTTCCGGGAGAGAGCACGTCGATCAGAAACGTCCCCTCCAGGTTCAGGCGCGTCATCACCTCGATCTCCGCCTGCAGCGTGAATTGCGATGGAACGAGCAGCATGCAGCGCTCGCCCTGCTCGGCAAGCGCGCCGATACGCGCAATGCATTCGGCAAGCAGCCTGTGCGGTCTGGCGGTGATGATCTTCATGAAGGATTCTCCTCTCGGATTGTTTCACGTGAAACAACGGTGGCCGCCGCAGCGGGACGGACAATGTTTCACGTGAAACAAGGAAATGAAAAGTTCTGTATAGAATTATAGCACACAACAGAACGTCTTTCAATTTGACCAGCCGGGAGGAAGCTATGCGCATTGCACTGATTGCCGACGTCCACAGCAACATTTTGGCCCTGGAAGCCGTGATGAAGTCCATCAAAAAGCACAGCCCGGACAGGATCATCTCTCTGGGCGATCAGGTCAACTTTGGCCCCTGCCCCAGGGAGACGCTTGCGCTGCTGCGCGCGCAGAACGTCACCTGCCTGCACGGCAATCACGAGCGCTACATCCTCTCCGCGATGGAAGGCGATCCCGGGTATTCCGGCGCGAACTTTGCATCCCTGCGCTTCAATGCGTCCCTGCTGAAGCGCGAGGAAATCACCTTTCCCAAGGTACTTGAGCTGGAGGGCGCGATCTTCACCCATGCCCTGCCGGACGACGACCGATTTCCCGTGTTTGACGAGAGCAAGGCGCTGCCCCTGCTGCGCGGTATGGAGTTTGCCCGTCCGACGCACATATTCTGCGGACACGGGCACAATCCGACGCATATTCAGATGGGCCAACTGACGATCGACTCCATCGGCAGCGTCGGCTGCATGGACGACGGCGTGCCCGGCACCGCGCCATATGCCATTCTGACGATCTCAAACGGGCAGACCTTCCTGCGCCCGTATTACACGGCCTATGACGTGCGCCCCATGCGCAGGCTGTTTATGGACAGCGGCATGGCCGAATACTGCCCGATTATGGCGCACCTGATCTGCCTGCAGATGACGCTGGATGTGAATTTTATCGTTGAATTCGTGGAAAAGGCGCTTGCCCTCAGCAGCGCGCGCGGCGAGCGTGTCATCAGCCTGAAGACCTGGCAGGACGCAGACGCGGCGTTTGACTGGCCGGACGGCGTCGGTACCGCAGCGTTTTGGCGGGAAGCAAAGGGCTGATTCAATGAAACACAAGAAAGCACATGCCTTGTGATCAGGGCATGTGCTTTTGGCTTGCGGTATTCAGCTTCTGATGACGGGCCGTTGCTTATTCAGGCAGTTCATCCTCCCGGTCGCCGTAGCGCCAGAAGACCGTCAGCTCTCCGAGCGGCATCTCAAGAAGAGGAGCCGGTTCGTCCGGGACGAAGCAGAGCTCCATGAGCGCTTCCTCCTCCCCCGCGCCGGAGATCAGGCTGGCGCGCAGGATGCCGCTGTCAAATGCGTACGTTCCATACCCGCCGTCCTCGCCGATGAACCAGCTCATCTGTCCGCTGCTTAGGATCTCCATGCCCGCGCCGAATTCCTCGTAGCCCGGGAACAGTCCGGCAAACGCCGTCAGATCGTTGAGCGCATCGTCCAGATGCCAGGGCCCAACCCACGTCCACGTGGACTCTGATGCACAGAGGGCAGGCATGCAGAGCATACCCAAGGCAAGCAGGGCCGGACAGATGAACGCAAACCGCCTTGCAATTCTTTTCATGGGAGCGCCTCCTGAAGGAAAACCCAATAGTTACTCGATCACCCTGCCCGTCCGAATGAGATGTCCTTCCTCAATGGCCGCCCATGTGGCAGCTGCGCAGACGATGCCTCCGCAGATGGACAGCCGGACGACGGGCAAAGCGAGCGGAAGCGCAAAGAGCAGCAGGCCCGTCAGCTTGTTCATGCGCGTGTGCTCCGGCACAAAGCGCTTGTGCAGGACGAAGCCGGAGATCACATTGACGAGCTTGATGACAGCGATCAGCAGCACCCAGGCGAGCAGCCAGCGCGGAAAGTCGAGCAGCGGCAGCAGCTTGAGCAGGCAGACGGCGGCAAAGGCAAGGTCCGCGAGGGTATCGAGCTTTGCGCCGAAGGAGCTGACCGAGTTCGTCCTGCGGGCAATGAAGCCGTCAGTCATGTCTGACAAGCCCGCCAGAAGATAGAGCGCATAGAACGCGGGAGAAAAGGCGGGCAGAAGGATCAGCGCCGCAGCGCAGACCAGCCGGATGGACGTCACGAAGTTTGCCATGAAGGACCTCCTGCCCTGCTCTGCACAGAAATGGTCAGAGCAGGCTTCTCATTGGTATGGGCAATCATCATGATACGCCGTGCACCCGCGCCCGTCAAGAGGATTCGCTGCCCGTCCCCATGTCCTCCGCGGTCGCCGGGCGCATCTCAAAGGTATGCGTCTCAAAGCGCTCCTTCTCCCAGCAGTCAAACGCGCGCAGGGCATACGTCTCATGCAGCTCATTTTTGCCCAGCGTTTCCGTCTGGCGGTATTTCGTCGGTTCCTCGTTGTCCTCATCGATCGGCGAAACCATGCCGCCGCCGGACAGGCCGGAGGTCAGGCGCTGCTGAGCGTAATTGCCCTGCGCAGGCTGCTCCATCGCCTTCTCAGGGTCGAT
The DNA here is from genome assembly GCA_051883755.1 of Candidatus Ventricola sp. Taxonomy (GTDB): domain Bacteria; phylum Bacillota; class Clostridia; order Christensenellales; family Aristaeellaceae; genus Ventricola. The sequence continues at coordinate 3,265 of JBJEUI010000179.1, read as the reverse complement.
GAACTCAAACCACAGGCCGTGGTCGGTCTTCGCATAGGCCTCCATGTCCGTGACCGTGTAGTCGATGATCGCGTAGATGTCCTGCGGCTTGACCTCGATGGTCACGCGGTCCACGCGCACGCCGACGCCCGGATACTCGATCGGTTCACGGCTCACGAAGACGTTCGGAATCTCGCCTTCAAGGACAGGCGCGTCGGTGGGGCTGACGGAGGCTGTCAGCATGAGCGTTGCTTCCAGCGTTTCGCGCTTGTCGTAGTCGGCATACCCCTCTGGATCAAGCGGCGTGCTGTACGGGATGAGGAGGGCCTGGAATGTCACCTCGCGCTGCGGACGATCCTCGTCAAATTCCTCCTGCTGAAAGATCGTGAGCGTCCCATCCTCACCGAGAATGTAGTCCATGGAGCCGCCGGTGATGCCGTGCTCCGAATCGATGATGCAGAAGGCTGCCGCATAGACGCTTTCGTATCCTTCCTCCTGCGCCGCCTCATACACCGTGCGCAGGTCGTTTTCGCCATCCATCACGTATTCGTGCGTCAGATTGATAAACAGGTCGGACAGGCACATATCCTCCCCCACGAGCAGGACGTGCTCCTGCTTCGGCGCAACGTCGACTGTCATGCGGCAGGTGCGCCCGTCATAGTACAGTTCCCGTATGCTGATGGAGGCCCACTCGTTTTCCATGAACGCGACGTCGGTCTGCACATAATCCTGCGCATCCTCAGGAATATAGTGATCCACCGCATAGCGGTCGACAAAGTCGAGCATGCCCCAGCGGTTGGCCGCCGCGAAGGCCGCGGCACAGAGCATCACGGCGATCAGCGCAACAGCGGCTGCCCATGCGATCTTCTTCTTCATGACAGGTTTCTCTTCCTTTCCATTGGCTGCGCGCAGCGTGCGCTGCACGAGCGCCGGAGAGACGCGAACGCCGTCCGTGTCCGTGCGCAGCCTTTCGGCAAGCTCCTTGCGCGTCATGCGTCCACCTCCTCGCCCAGCAAACGCTTCAGCAGCGCCCTGGCCCGGCGCAGCCGGGTCGATACGGTATTGACGGGGAGATGCAGCGTTTCGGCGATCTCCCCCAGCTTCATGTCCCGATCGTAATACAGCACAACCACCTCGCGGTATTTGCCCGGCAGCGCGAGCACGGCGTCGCGCACCGGCGCGGGATCGGCATGCTGCGGCGCGGGCAGGTCAAAGAGCGATTCGACAGGCTGGCTTCTCTTCATCATGCGGAACCAGCCGCTGCGGAGCATGTCCCGGCATGTATTGACCGCGATGCGGGAAAGCCAGGTCTTCTCGCTGCAGCTTCCCCGGAAGGAATCGCGGTGCAGCCACGCCTTGACAAAAGTCTCCTGAAAGGCGTCCTCCGCCAGCTGCCTGTCGCCCAGGTACAAAAGGCACAGCCTCAGGATATCGCCGCCGTAACGGGCGATCATTTCCTCGATGTCCAAACCTTCATCCCTTCCTCCGATCGGTACATTCTCTGCGCGCTTTCTTTCGTGTTCATTTCAACAGACGCACAGCGGGGAGGTTTTCGTTCAGCATATGGCCGAAAATTTCTCAAAAACAGATTGACAGGCCGCTCGGACTGTGATATACTTTATCACGCTAAAGCACTAACACAATAAAGTACTGCTGAGAGGGGTCCGATTTATGAAGAAGATTTTCGCGCTGCTGCTCGCGGCCATGCTGCTGCTCACCTGCTGTGCCGCCCTGGCGGAGGATGACGGCCTGGCCAATGTGATGGCCAAGGGCAAGCTGATCATGGGCTTTGACGAGGCCTATCCGCCGATGGGCTTTGTTAATGAAAACGGCGAGCATGTCGGCTTTGACATCGATCTGGCCAGGGAAGTCTGCAAGCGCATGGGCGTGGAGCTCGTGCTGCAGCCGATCTCCTGGGACGCCAAGGAGCTTGAGCTGAACGGCGGCAACATCGACTGCATCTGGTCCGGCCTGACCATCACCGACGAGCGCAAGGAGCAGATGCTCTTCACCATGCCGTACCTGGCCAATGAGCAGATCATGGTCGTCATGGCCGATTCCGGCATCGCCAGCCAGGCGGATACCGCGGGCAAGGTGCTGGGCACGCAGGCCGGCTCCGCTTCCGTGGACGTGCTGGACGCCATGCCTGAGTTCAAGGCTTCGCTGGCCGAGATCGCGCTGAGCGACGACTTCGTCGCGGCGCTGATGGACCTCAAGCTCGGCGGCATCGACGTGCTGCTGATCGACTCCGTCGTGGGCAACTACTACATCGCCCAGCAGGACGACCCGTCCGCGTTCGCCGTGCTGCCCGAGGTGCTGCAGGCGGAGGAATACGGCATCGCCGTGCGCAAGGGCGAACAGACGCTGGCCGACGCGATCAACCAGCAGCTCATCGCCATCCAGGAGGACGGCACGCTGGATACCATCCGCGCGGGCTGGTTCGCCAACGACGTGACCACCGTCGCCAAGTACGCTGCTGAGTACAAGAAGTAATTCCCTCCCCATTGGAATGAGGCTGTAATCGCGATTACAGCCTCATTCCTGCTTATTGATTGCCAATGTGCCCCTCCCCTGCACGGCATAAAAAGGACAAATGTAAGAGGTATTCATGCGGTATTTCAACAATCCGGAAGCGTTCATGAAGCTCGTGATCTCCATGCAGAGCGGCCTCATGAACACGCTCACCATCTTCTTTTTAACGCTCATCTTCTCCATTCCGCTGGGCATGGTGCTCGCGCTGCTGCGCATGAACAGGCGCAAGGCCGTCAGCCTGCCCGTGTCGCTGTACATCCTCGTGATGCGCGGCACGCCGCTGATGCTGCAGATCTTCGCCATCTACTTCGCCATCCCCATGGTCACGGGCAAAAACCTGGACCGCATGGCGGCGACGATCCTCGCGTTTTCGCTCAACTATGCGGCGTACTTCGCGGAGATCTTCCGCGGCGGCATGATGGCGATCCCCGTCGGCCAGAACGAGGCCTGCCAGGTGCTGGGCTTCACGAAGATGCAGACGTTCTTCCACGTCGTGCTGCCGCAGGTGGTCAAGCGCGTGCTGCTGCCGGTATCCAATGAGGTCATCACGCTGGTCAAGGACACCTCTCTGGCCAATATCATCGCCGTGGGCGAGCTGTTCCGCGCGGCCAAGAACGAGGCCAGCCGCACCGCGTCGGTGGAGCCGCTGTTCGTCGCGGGCCTGTTCTATCTGCTGATGAACGGCGTGGTCACGCTCGTGTTCAGCTATCTCACCCGCCGCATGGACTACTACAAGGACTGAGGAAGGAGGTTT
>JBJEUI010000178.1:0-1879 GCA_051883755.1 Candidatus Ventricola sp. | reverse complement strand
CGATGCCGAACAGGATATCCGCGCGGTCCTTTTCGCCGATGGACGGCATCTGCAGATCCACGTCCGGCACGGAGATGCCCTTGCGGCCGCCGAGCGTACCGCCGTTGATCACGCAGCAGACGATGTCCGTGCCGTTCTCCACGCGCAGGACGTTCATCGCCAGCAGACCGTCGTCAATCAGCACGCGGGTGCCGGGCTTGACCAGCTGCACCATCTTCGGGTAGGTGATGGAAACCTCGTGTGCGTCGCCCTCGACCTCGCGGCTGGTGAGCACGAATTCCTGACCGGCCTCCAGCTCCACCTTGCCCGCAGCCAGCGTCTTGGTACGCACCTCCGGGCCCTTGGTGTCCAGCAGAATGCCCATCGGAATGCCCTTCTCCTCGCGCAGGCGCTTGATGCGCTGGATGCGCTCGCTCTGCTCCTCGTAGCTGCCGTGGGACATGTTCAGGCGGCATACGTTCATGCCCTCGTCCATCAGCTTGCTCATCATCTCTTCACTGTCGCTCGCCGGACCCAGCGTGCAGACAATCTTCGTCTTTCTGATCATTGGGGAGTTCCTCCTCATGCTATAATTCTTATCGATGGTCTTCCTATATTGCAGCCCGCCGCCCTGCGGCAGGGGATTGCCTGTCATACGCCCGTTCCGTCAAAGGCCGGCACGAATGCCTCGCTGGCCGAGCTGAGCTCCTGCCGGTAGCCCGGCAGGCCGATCATCTCCATGTGCGAGAGCACCCGCTCATATTCCTTCTTCTTCAGGCGGCGGTTCATGCCCGGCATGTCAAGCGCCTTGCCGAAGGGCACATACTGCCCCATCAGCGACACCGCCGCGCCGGGGAACTCGTCCGCAATCAGGCTCAGGATCCTCATGCTGTCGCCGGTCAGCCCCGGCAGCACCAGGTGGCGGATCTGCGTGCCGCGCAGCATCATGCCGTCCGCATCATAGACGGCCGGGCCGGTCTGGCGCAGCATCTCGCGGATGGCCGCCCTGGCGACCTCGGGATAGTCCGCCGCGCCGGAGAGCAGCCTGGCCATCTGCGGATCGATGTACTTGAAGTCCGGCAGATAGATGTCGACATAGCCCTCAAGCATGCGCAGCGTCTCAAGCGTCTCGTAGCCGCTGGAGTTGTACACGATCGGGATATTCGGGCGATAGAGGTCAAGCGCCTCCACCACCTGCGGCGCAAACTGTGCCGCCGTAACCAGATTGATGTTGTGCGCGCCCTGCGCCTCCAGCTCGCGGAAAATTTCCGCCAGGCGCGAAACCGTCACATATTCGCCCGCGCCGCCGTGGCTGATCGCCTCGTTCTGACAGAAGATGCACCGGAGACCGCAGCCGGAGAAGAACACCGCGCCGCTGCCGCGCGTGCCGCTGATGCATGGCTCCTCCCACATGTGCAGGCCCGCGCGCGCGATTTTGGGCAGCGCGCCCACGCCGCATACGCCGTGTCCCTCCGTCTCGCCGCGCTGCGCGCCGCATCTTCTGGGGCAGAGCGTGCAGCCCTGAATGCTCATAGATCGATGAACTCCTCAAAGCGCGGCAGAATGCCGATACCGTCCGGGAAGTGCGCCGCAAACTGCGGGATCGCGTGGCTCGGGAAGGAGTTGCCCTCGATGAACACTGGGCCGTTCTCCGTGATGGCCACATCCCAGGCGACAAAGCGCACCTGCGGCACCGCGTGCATCGCGTCCAGGCACATCGCCTTGACCTCTTCCCAGTAGGGGATCTGCGTGCCGGGGATCTTTTTGCCGGTCATCGGGTGGATCTCATAGGCCTCGCCCGCCTTGTTCGCGCCCACGCCGGTGATCACGCCGGTCTCGATGTCCACCGGCGCGGCCATGCCGCCGCAGTCCACGTTGTCCATCACCTTGCCGTTGCCGA
>JBJEUI010000177.1:0-1883 GCA_051883755.1 Candidatus Ventricola sp. | reverse complement strand
ACCTGCGCATAGTAGAAATTGCGGATGCTGTTGGGCTTTCGGCCCAGCTCCTGACCCAGCTGATCAAACACGCTGCGCAGCGATTCGCCGGATTTGGCGGCTTCGTCGATGCGGCGCTGAAGCGCGTCAATCTCGCTCTTCTGCCAGCCCCCGTGCGGCCCGCGAACCGGACGCCGCACAGGCACGGTTTCCTGTACCGGCAAACAACCAGAGGACATCTCCATCTTCGCCCCTCCTTGGGTTGACTCCCGCCTTGCGGCGGGGAATTGCGGCCCCATGGCGGGGCGCCCTTGCATATCAGCATGTACATGGTGAAGGCGTTTTATACGGTTTCGCGCTTTCGTGGGCTCTGACGGTAACAGTCTATGTATTTTGCGGCGGCGTCATGACCGCCCGGCGGCGTCAAAAGCATTGCCTCGGCAGGGAATCTGCGGTATAATAGACCAAAATGCCGCGCGGTGCGCGGCGCTGGAGGCGCTTTGTATGAAGTATGTGCTTGTGATTGGAGACGGCATCGCGGATGAACCGGTTGCGCAGCTGGGCGGAAAGACCCCGCTCGCTGCACTGAACTGCCCATCTATCGATACCCTGGCCGGCGGCAGGCTCGGCATGTGTCAGACCGTGCCGCACGGCGTGGCCGCAGGCAGCGACACGGCGATCCTGTCCATCTTCGGCTATGACCCGCGCACCTGCTACACGGGCCGCTCCGCGCTGGAGGCGGCGGGCATGGGCGTGATGATTGCGCCGGGCGAGACGAGCCTGCGCGTCAACCTCTGCGCGCTGGAGGGCGACAGCTTTGATACGGCGAGGATCCTCTCGCACAATGGCGGCAGCATCGAGGGCGAAGAGGCCGTCACGCTGATGGAGGATCTGTGCGCCGATCCGCGCTTTGCCTCGCTGGCGGCGGCTATCGGCTTTACCATCCATGTCACGCCGACGTTCCGCCATACCGGCGTGATCGATGCGGCACACGAGCCGGACCGCGCCGGGATGCGCTTTACCGAGCCGCACAACATCCTGGGCAGCGCCATCGCGGGCTATCTGCCTGCCGGCGTAATGAGCGCGGAGCTGACGGCGCTGATGCGCGTGTCCTATGAGATCCTGCGCGATCATCCGATCAACCGGGCGCGCAGGGAGGCGGGCAAGCTCCCGGCCAACTGCATCTGGCCCTGGGGCCCCGGCGCGGCGATGAGCCTGACCTCCTTTGAAGCGCTGTATCACAAGAAGGGAAGCGCGGTCTCCGCGGTGCCGCTGGTCTGGGGCATCGCGAACCTGTGCGGCGTGGAGACGCCGCGCGTGGAGGGCACGAACGCCGAGCTTGACACCAACTACGAGGGCAAGGTCGACGCGGTGCTTGCGGCGCTTCGCGGCGGCGCGGACTTCTGCTGCATCCATGTCGAGGCGCCGGACGAGTGCGCCCATGCCGGCGACGTCGAGGGCAAGTGCGAGGCCATCCGCAGGCTGGACAGCCGCGTGGTCGCTCCGCTGCTTGCGCGCCTGCCGCAGGTGGATCCCGAGTTCCGCATCCTGATCCTCTCCGACCATCCGACGCTGCTCTCCACCCGCGGCCACGACGGCCATGCGGTGCCCTTTGCCATCTACGACAGCCGCAATCCGGGCACGCCGCGCAAGTTTGACGAGGAGCATGCCCGCGCAGCCGGCGATTTCCTCAGCGAGGGCCCGATGCTCCTGCGTGCGCTTTTTGCCTGAAACCGGGAAGAAAATACCGGGCGCGTTCGTCTATTTCCTATACATCCCTGAACGGAGACATTTATGCTGAAACGCTTCATTTCCCTGCTGCTGCTCCTTTTGCTGCTGCCCTGTGCGGCGGTCATGGAGGAGACGGAGGTCAACACGCAGCTCACGCACTATCTTCTGCTGGG
>JBJEUI010000176.1:0-9472 GCA_051883755.1 Candidatus Ventricola sp. | reverse complement strand
AAACAAAAAGACCGCCGGAAGAACCGGCGGCCGGTAGCACAATTACTTTTCCTTAATCTTGGCGGCTTTGCCGGACAGATTACGCAGGTAGTACAGCTTCGCACGGCGAACCTTGCCGCGGCGGAGCACCGTAATCTTATCAAGACGCGGGGAATGCAGCGGGAAGGTACGCTCCACACCGACGCCGTAGGAAACGCGGCGGAGGGTGAAGGTCTCACGGATGCTGCCATTGCGCTTCGCGATGCAGATGCCCTCGAACGCCTGAAGACGCTCGCGCTCGCCCTCAACGACCTTCACCATCACACGCAGGGTGTCGCCCACGTTGAACTTCGGAAGATCCTTCTTGAGCTGCTCGCTTTCGATCGCACGGATGATCTCGCTCATTGTCGATTTCTCCTTTCATCATAGACGCTCATTCTGGGCACGACTTCGCCCACAGCGGAACGCCCGTTTCATACGGAGGCTATTATATCATCTCCCCGCTCCGTTTGGCAAGAGAAAATTCTCCGTTTTCGTCCCTTTTTCCGCAGTTTTTTGCTGTTTTGACGCCCTTCAAAGGTTATTTGACCGCATCCATCGCCGCCTGTACCCGCTCAAGCGCCTCCGCCGTCTCCGCCTCGCCCTCGAGCACCTGCCGTATGGCCTCGTCAAAGAGGCTGCGCAGCGTCGCACCGCGGCGGTCTGCGTCAAGGCTGGGCAGCCACACGGCGTTGTCCTGCCAGATGGCCCGGCTGCCCAGCAGCGCCTGCGCCTGCGCGTCCTCATGGAGCAGCGCCGCCGCCTTGATCGCCAGCGCGTCCGCTGTCAGATTCCCACTGGCAAACACACACACGCCCGTCAGCTCCCAGGAGCGCACCGGCAGACCGATGGACGCGGGATAGGGCATGGTCTTCACCTGCACGCCGCTGACCTCCAGCGCATCCTTCTGGCGCGCCTCCTCCTGCGCCGACCAGTCGGCAAAGATCGCCGTCTCGCCCGATACGAACCGAAGGAGCGCCTCCTCCCGGCTCTTGGCGCAGGTCATCAGGCCGCAGTTCACCGCCTCGCCGAGCCACCGCAGGCCCGCGCGGATCTCCGGCGCGTTCGCCTGGCAGAGCGTCCCGTCCTCAGAGAGGAGCGATCCGCCGTAGATCGCCTGCACCATCGCCTCCAGCGCAGCGCCTGTCTCCGGCTCCGGCAGCCATACGTCCATCGCCGGCTCGTCATCCAGCAGGAACTCCTCCAGAATCTGATAGAACTCCGTCGGATACCAGACCGGATGCGTCAGATCATCGAGCATGTAGTCCAGCCGCTGATCCTGAAACCGCCCGACGTTCACCGCCATCTGCCTGTGCCGCGCATAGAGCGGCGCCATGAACAGGTTTTCCCCCAGCACGCAGCAGTTAAGCACCTGCATCTGCATGCGGCTTTGCCCGGAGATGGCCGTCTGCAGGTGCAGCAGCATGCCCTCCTGCGCCCATGGCCGCGCCTCCCCGGGCGCGCAGATGGCCAGCGCCGGCGTGCGGTCGCTTATCACGAGCGCGCGCAGATCCTCGCCCGTCTCTTCCTCATATTCTGCCGTCCACTGCGCCTGCGGATACGCCTTGGCGATCATCTCCACCAGCTGCCGGGCCGTCTGCCTGTCCAGCGCATCTTTGGCGATATACACCCGCATCGTTTCCTGCGCCGCCGCGCCCGCTGCAAGCAGCGTCAGCGCAAGCAGCACCGCCGCTGTCCTGATGAAAAACCTGCTCATGATCAATCCTCCCGCCTCTGCTCATGCTCCATGTATATACGCCGGACGTCCCGGCCATGCCAGCACATCAAAAAACGCGCATACAAAGAAACGGCGTCCGCCGCAAGGCAGACGCCGTCATGTTGCCTGATGTTTAATTACAGCATGCTGCGCAGGAAGCTCTGCAGGCGCTCGTGCTTCGGGCTGCCCAGCACCTGATCCGGCGCGCCCTCCTCGGCGATCACGCCCTGGTCCATGAAGACGACCTTATCGGCCACCGCGCGGGCAAAGCCCATCTCGTGCGTGACGACCAGCATCGTCAGGCCCTCCTGGGCCAGCTTCTGCATGACGGCAAGCACCTCGCCGACCATCTCCGGGTCGAGCGCGGAGGTCGGCTCGTCAAAGAGGATGACCTCCGGGTCCATCGCCAGCGTGCGGGCGATGGCCACGCGCTGCTTCTGGCCGCCGGAGAGCTGGCGCGGCTTCGCGCTGACATACGCCTCCATGCCGACCTTGCGCAGGTACTTCATGGCGTTTTCCATGCTCTCCTCGCGGGTGCGCCCCAGCACCTTCATCTGGCCGGTCATGCAGTTTTCCAGCACGGTCATGTTGCCGAAGAGGTTGAACTGCTGAAACACCATGCCCACCTTCGCGTGGTACTGGGGCATGCTGATCGTGGCATCCGTGAGGATGTCCTTGCCGTGGTAGAGGATGGCGCCCCCGTCCGGCGTTTCCAGCAGGTTGATGCAGCGCAGCAGCGTGCTCTTGCCCGAGCCGGAGGAGCCGATGATGCAGACCACCTCGCCCTTGCTGGCGGCAAAGTCGATGCCCTTGAGCACCTCGTGGCTGCCGAACGCCTTATGCAGCCCTCTGATCTGAATCACTGGTTCCATCGCTTCTCCACCTCCTCGGCATTCTCGCGCGATACGACGATCTCTGCGCGGCTGTCGCTCTGCGAGCCATGAATGACGTAGTTGTCCGGGCCATCCATCTTCTTCTCCACAAAGCGCAGGATGCGGCTGACCGTCAGCGTCAGGATCAGATAGATCACCGCGATGATGAAGTAGACCTCAAAGTAGCGGTAGTATGCGCCGGCCGCGCTCTTGGCCTGGAAGAACAGCTCCGATACCGAAATCACGTTGAGCACGGAGGAATCCTTGATGTTGACGATCAGCTCGTTGCCCACGCTCGGCAGGATGTTGCGGATGGCCTGCGGGAGCACGACGGTGGTCATCGTCTGCCAGTGGGTCATGCCGATGGCGTGCGCCGCCTCAAACTGGCCCTTGTCCACGGAGATGATGCCGCCGCGGATGATCTCCGCCATGTAAGCGCCGGTGTTGATGGAGATGATGAAAATGGCGGCAAATGTCGTATCCATGTACACGCCTGCGTACTGCGCGCCATAGTAGATGACCACCGCCTGCACGATCATCGGCGTGCCGCGGAAGACCTGGATGTAGGCAGCCAGCAGCAGCTGAACGGCTTTGAGCAGCGCGCAGCGCACGGCTGCGGCGAAGGATTTGCGTGCAAGCGTGGGCACGGGCGAGGTCGCGCGCACGATGGCCACCAGCAGGCCGATGATAAAGCCGAAAGCCGTGCCCGTCAGCGCGACGAGCAGCGTCATTCCCGTGCCGCGCAGGAAGAGCATTCCGTACTTCTGCAGCAGGAAAGCAACCCATCCGAAGAAGGATGTGGAAGCCGTTGGCATGTCAATTCTCCTCTCTCAAGAACGCAGAAAGGGCTGCCGGGAAAAACCCGGCAGTCCGCATCATGTCTTTCATCCTTACTCGCTGAGCGGCTGAGAAGCGACAGCGGCATCCATGATGGCGTTGCGCTCGTCGTCGCTGATCGCGGCGAGAATCGCGTTGATCTTCTCCTTGAGCTCACTGCCCTGGCGGATGCCCACGGCGATTTCCGCGTCCTCAGGCGCAATCTCAAAGCCCTTGCCCGCCTCGAAGGTGACGAACGTGAGATCGGGGTTGGAGGCCGTCGCGGAGACAGCGCCCGGACGGTCGGCGATGTAGCCGTCAATCGCGCCGGAGCTGACGGCGACGATCATCGTCGGGAAGGTATCCTGCGCGGGCATCTTGACCACGCCGGGGATCTGGTCGATCTCGTCGTAGTGGAAGGTGCTCATCTGACCGGTGATCTTCGCGCCGGCAAAATCCGCGAGGCTCTGCGCTTCGGCAAACTTGCTGTCCTTGCGCACCACAACGCACAGCTCAGTGACGTAGTAGGCGTCGGTGAAATCGATGGTCAGCTTGCGCTCCTCGGTCGGGCTCATGCCGGCGATGATCACATCGATGTTGCCGGAGAGCAGCGCCGGGGTGAGGCCGTCCCACTCGGTCTTGACGATCTCCAGGTCCATGCCCAGCTCCTGGGCGATGCGCTTGGCGATGCGCACGTCATAGCCGTCGGCATAGCCGCCCGCCGCAATGGCCACGGCCTCGTCGCTCGGCTCACTCTGCGTCCAGTTGTAGGGCGCGTAGTTGCACTCCATGCCGACCTTGAGCGTGTCGGCCAGACCCGTCACACAGGCACATGCCAGCACGAGCGCCAGCATCAGCACCGCAAATCTCTTCATCATTCTGTCCTCCCCTATGCGCGGCTGCGCCGCGCTGAATTTGAACATGGGAGTATCTTACTGCGGCAGCACGCAAAAGTCAACAAAATTACAAGTCAGTTCGCGAATTTTTGTATTTTTTACATTTTGCTGATGCGTTTTTCCCGTTTTTCCGCTGCAGCTTGGCCGTTACACAAGCGTCACGCGCACTTCCCACGGACGAAGCACGGTCTTGTCGCCCAGCTCGTCGTAGTTGGCAGCCAGCATCTCGCCGCGGGTATATGCCGTCTCGTCAAGCGCTGCCTCCTCGCCGGAGAAGTTGCACGCCACCAGCAGCGTCTTTCCCTCATAGCAGCGGGTGTAGGCGAAGACCTGCCTGTCCTCGGGCATCAGCAGCGTAAAATCGCCGTGCACGATCACCGGATGCGTCTTGCGCAGGCGGATGAGCTTCTGATAGAAGCTGAACACGGAGTGGGAATCGCCGACCTGGCTCTCGGCGTTGATATAGGTGTGGTTCGGGTTGACGAGCATCCACGGCTTGCCGGTGGTGAAGCCCGCGTTCTCGCCCGCGGTCCACTGCATCGGCGTGCGCGCGTTGTCGCGGCCCTTGTAGCGGATGCAGTCCATCATCTCCTCGGGCGTGAACCGCTTCTGCTCCACGACCAGCTCCTGCCAGGCATTGATCGCCTCCACGTCCCTGGACTGGCTGATCTCCGTGAACGGGTAGTTGGTCATGCCGAGCTCCTCGCCCTGGTAGATGTAGGGCGTGCCCTCCATCATGTGCAGGCAGGCGCCCACCAGCTTGGCGCTGCGCACGCGGTATTCCTCCTTGTCGCAGCCAAAGTGCGACACCGCGCGCGGCTGGTCGTGGTTGTCCCAGTAGAGGCTGTTCCAGGCCCTGCCGTGCAGGCCGTTCTGCCAGCGCTCAAAGATCTTCTTGAGCTTCACCAGATCCATCGGGCCGGTGCTCCACTTGGTGTCCTTGCCCGCGTCGTGCTCCACATGCTCAAACTGGAACATCATGTTCAGCTCGCTGCCGTCGAGGTTCGCATACTGCAGCGCCTGCTCGACCGACACGCTGCCGGACTCGCCGACGGTCAGGATGTCGTAATGGGAGAGCACCTCGCGGTTCATCTCCTGCAGGAACTCGTGCTCCCGCGGGCCGTGAGCGCTGGAGCAGTGCGGACCGCCGTCGGCGCGCAGCACAGCCGGCGGCTTGCCGATCATGTCGATCACGTCCATGCGGAAACCGTCGATGCCCTTTTTGAACCACCAGTGCATCATCTTGTAGACTTCCTTGCGGACCGCCTCGTTCTCCCAGTTCAGGTCCGCCTGCTCTTTGGCGAACATGTGCAGGTAGTATTCGCCGGTCGTCCCGTCGTATTCCCAGGCGGGGCCGGAGAAGATGCTGCGCTCCTGATTGGGCTCCTTCCCCTCAAACGGAGGCCGCCAGACGTAGAAGTCTCGCTTGGGGTTGTCCTTGCTGGATTTCGACTCGACAAACCACGCGTGCTCGGTGGACGTGTGATTGACCACCAGGTCCATCACGATGCGGATCCCGCGCTTGTGCGCCTGCGCAAGCAGCTCATCAAAGTCCTCCATCGTGCCCAGCTCCGGCGCGATGGCCTGATAATCGCTGATGTCGTAGCCGCCGTCCACACCCGAGTTCTTGTAGCACGGGTTGAGCCAGATCACATCGATGCCCAGCTCCTTGAGATAGTCGAGTTTGCTGATGACGCCCTGCAGGTCGCCCATGCCGTCCCCGTTGGCATCCATGAAGCTCTTGGGGTAGATCTGATAGACGACCGCTGTCTTGAACCACTGCTTCCTGTTACTCATCGAGTACCCTCACATTCTCGCGTCCAAACGCGTTGAATACCTTGTTGAGGTTGTTTTCCGCCTGCTGCCTGGCCTCCTGCTGCGCCGCCAGGATCGCCTTGTCCGATTCGGCCACCGTGCCCTCCAGCGCCGCGCGGAACGTGCACGGATAGCCGGCAACCGCGCTGAGCGCCTCGGCGACCACCGCATTCTTGTCCTGCGCCGAGAGCAGCCTGACGTGGATGGCGCCGCTGCTCTTGTCAAAAACCTCCGTGAACAGGCCGTTCTCGCCGCTGACAAGGCGGCCCTTGTTCACCGAATTGAAGATGAACGGATTCTGCTTGAGCCTGCGCACCGCCTCCTGCCAGATGCGCTCCGCGTCCGGCGCTGGGCCCTTGGGCGCTTCGGCCTGCCGGGGCTTGGGTGCCTCCTGTTCAGGGGCCTCGTCCGCCGGGGCAGCGGCGCGCGCCTTCCTCTGCGGCGCGGCGGCGATGGCGCCCTCGCGCAGCTTGCGTTCCAGCTCGTCCACGCGGGAAACGAGCGCCTCCAGCTGCAGGCTCTCCTCCGGCTCGCACGCGCGCAGCGTCGCCGCCTCCAGGGCAAAGCGCGGCTGCGCGGCCCACTTCATGTCCGTCTCGCTCGCCAGGAACAGGTCGAGCATGCGCATCAGCCGCGTGTGCGACGTGCGCTCCGCCTGCTCGACATACGCCGCTGCGTCCTCCGCTGTCACCTCCAGCAGGCTTTCCGCGTGCTCCCTGCCGCAGACCCGGGCCAGCATCAGGTTGCGGAGATGGCCGCTCACGTCGCGCACGAACACCTGAACCTCCCGGCCCGCGCGCATCATGCTGTCGATCATCTCAAGCGCGCCGACCGCGTCCGCGCTGATGAGCCTGTCCGCGAATTCAAACAGGAACCGCTTGTCCGCCGCGCCCAGCACCTGCAGCACCAGCGCCTCCGTCAGGCCCTTGCCGTCCTCCTGCGCATAGCCAAGGCACATGTCCATGATCGACCAGGCGTCGCGCATGCCGCCCTCCGCCGCGCGCGCGATGCGCGAGAGCGCCGCCTCCTCGGCCGCGATCCCGCCCTCATCAAGCGCCACGCGCAGCCGCGCGATGATCTGGTGCGCGGGAATTCGGCCAAAGTCAAAGCGCTGGCAGCGGGAGAGGATCGTCGCCGGGAGCTTCTGCGGCTCCGTGGTCGCCAGGATGAAGACGACGTAGGCGGGCGGCTCCTCCAGCGTCTTGAGCAGCGCGTTGAACGCGCCCTGGGAGAGCATGTGCACCTCGTCGATGATGTAGACGCGGTAGCGGCCGCTCTGCGGCGGGTACTTGACCTTCTCGCGCAGGTCGCGGATCTCGTCCACGCCGTTGTTGCTCGCCGCGTCGATCTCCAGAATATCCAGGCTGCTCTCGGCGGAAAGCGCCCTGCACGCCGCGCACTGCCCGCACGGCTCGCCGCGATCCGGGTTTTCGCAGTTCACCGCGCGCGCGAACACCTTGGCCGTCGAGGTCTTGCCCGTGCCGCGCGTGCCGCAGAACAGATATGCGTGTGCGATGCGTCCGCTCATCACCTGGCTGCGCAGCGTCCTGATGACGGCCTCCTGTCCCACAAAGTCGTCAAACCGCGCCGGACGGTAGCGGCGGTACAGCGCCTGATATCCCATCGTTTCTCCTCCATCACGCCCCCAAAATTCATCCATAGAATAGCACAAAAATGCCAACTTTACAACCATCCCGGTCAAGGTGTACAATAGGAGAAACTTTCATCACCCCTGCATACGGAGGCCGTTTATGAACCTTTCTTCCGTCATCAATCAGCTGATTTCGCTGTTTCTCATGATGCTCGCCGGCTACATCGTCGCGCGCGCGGGCATCATGACGCCGGAGTTCCGCAAGCGCCTGTCATCCTTCACGCTCAATACCGCCGCGCCCTGCATCATCATCTCCTCGGTGCTCGAGAGCGACAGCAGCCCGATGACGATGATCAGCGCCGCCGGCATTGGCGTGCTGTTCTTCATCCTGATGATCATCATCGCCGCCGTGCTGGTGCGCATCATGCGCACCAAGCCGGAGGACAGCGGCCTGGACCAGATGATGCTCATCTTCACGAACGTGGGCTTCATGGGCATTCCGGTCATCCAGTCGGTCTACGGTCCGGATGGCGTGGCGCGCCTGTCGATGTTCATTCTGATCTTCAACCTCTGCTTCTTCTCCTACGGCGTGCTGCTCATCACCAAGGGTGCGAAGTTCAGCCTGAAGAACATGGTCAACGCCTGCATCATCGCGGCGCTGATCGGCCTCACCTTCGGCGTGACGGGCTGGCACCTGCCCGAGGCCATCGAGACCACGCTGGCCTCCATCGGCGCCATGAACACCCCGCTGGCGATGATGATCATCGGCGCGTCCGTCGCGCACAGCGATCTGCACGCCGCGCTGACCAATCCCCGCCTGTACCGCATCTGCCTGCTGAGCATGGTCGTCATGCCGCTGCTGATGCTGCTGGTGATGCTCCCCATGCCGATTGACCGCGTGCTGGTGGGCATCAGCGTGCTGCTGGCCGGCATGCCCATCGCCGGCAACTGCGGCATGATCTGCGACATCTACCGCCCCAACGACACGACCGCCTCCCATGCGGTGCTCGTCTCCACGCTGATGAGCGGCGTCACGCTGCCGCTGCTGTGCGCGCTGATCGCCGTCGTCCTGTAATGGGGGCCGCAGCCCCCTCTTCGCTTCGGGCAGCTTAAAACAGTTAAAACTGAAACACGATGAAGGAGAGATAACCCATGCGAGCCAGTGAACGATTCCTCCGCTATATCGCGGTGCACACCACCTCCGATCCCGCCTCCTCCGCCGCGCCGTCCTCCGCGATTCAGCTTGACCTCGCGCACATGCTGGTCGACGAGATGACCGCTCTCGGCATCGAAAACGCGCACGTCGACGAATTCGGCGTGGTTTACGGCTGGCTGAGCGCCACAAAGGGCTGCGAAGCGCTGCCGGCGTTGGGCTTCATCGCGCACATGGACACCTCGCCCGACTACTCCGGCAAGAACGTGAAGCCGCAGATCATTCCGGACTACGACGGCGGCGACGTGGTGCTGGCCGGCACGGGTGACGTGCTGACCGTCGAGAATTTCCCGACGCTCAGGGCGCTTGCGGGCATGACGCTCATCACCTCCGACGGCACGACACTGCTGGGCGCAGACGACAAGGCCGGCATCGCGGAGATTCTCACCGCCGTGGAGGCCATCGTGCGCGAAGGCACGCCGCACGGCAGGCTCTGCATCGCCTTCACCCCGGATGAGGAGATCGGCATGGGCGTGGCACACTTTGACATCGCCAAGTTCGGCGCGCAGTTCGCCTACACCGTGGACGGCGGAC
>JBJEUI010000175.1:0-1901 GCA_051883755.1 Candidatus Ventricola sp. | reverse complement strand
TCCTCGTTCTGGATCTTTGTTTATTCTGTTGCTGATCTTATCTTAATGACATTGGGTCGGGGCGCTTTCGGCATTTATTCAGGCATCGACGTCAAAAAGCGCTCATAGGTGATCTGCGCCGCTTCCTGCTTGCTCAGTTTTCGGACAAACGCGGCGCGCTGGCCGGCAGCGCCCGGTCCTCGGGAGCCGTATTCCGCGAAGAAGACCGTGTCGTGCGCATGCGTCTTGCCCCAGTCGTCAAAACCGGACGGGGCGATGTGTTCGCCCAATTCGCAGTCAAGCAGCACGGTTCTGGCCCACTCGCGCCACGGACGGCCGAGGAATACGCTCTGCCTCGGACAGCCGTCGTTCAGGAAGCGGCAGGCCTTGAACACGTAGCCGAAGGACTGGCCCTCCGGCGTGGAGGGCGCCGTGCAGTACGCGGCAAACGGCTGCGAGCGGTCCCCCCGGCCGTCGACGGCCACGATGTCACAGTCCTCAAACCACGCGGCGGCGCCGCCGAAGATGAAGTCTACATCGCCCTCGATGCGGCAGCGGCGATAGGTGTGGCGCTGCGGCACGCGCGGCGCAAACTGCTTGGGACCGATGAAGCCGTTCTTTTCGACCTCCCTGGGCGGCAGCGGCGCGGTGAACAGCGTGTCCTGAAAGCTTTTGAGCACGCAGTCCTCCGCCAGGAAGTGATCGCCGTCGGCGTAGAGCGCGATGGCCTGACCGGCCTGCTCGCGGGGCGCAGCGCGATTCTGGATGGTCAGACGGCGCAGGGTGATGTGCGCGCCGTCCGTACGCAGCGTGGCTGTGCGGAAGGTGCCGCGCTTCATGCCGTCCTCAAGAATTTCGCGCGCGCCGTCCTCCCAGACGATGCGCGTGCTTTCGGCGGATGTCCCTTCGAGGGTCGTATGGCTGCGCGCGAGGACGACCTTTTCACGGTATACGCCCGGCGCGAGTCGGATGACGGCGGGCGTGCCGTCATCGGGCAGGCGGTCGATGGCGTTTTGCAGGGCGGCTTGTCCGTCGACAGGGCAGACGGACAGGATGATCGGTGAAGCCATGGCGATTTCCTCCGTGCAGATGATAGGGACAGTATAGCACATTCCGCGCTGAATTACATCCGTTCATCCTCCTCAATGTGGCCGATTTCCCAGTGAATGAGAAAGCTGAGCGCGCCGCGCAGCAGGATGACCGCGCCGACCGACGCCATCTCCCAAAGATCGCGCGCGATGACCGTGCGAAGGATTTCGCCGCCGAGCTTGAACTCCAGCCCCAGCGCCAGAGATCGCGCCAGGTCGAGCCTGATGTTCATGGCGCGGCCGGTGAAGTACCAGATGAAATTCCGCGCCGCGCCAAAGAGGATCACCGAGGCGCCCATGATCTCCAGCAGATGCACGAGGATCGTGATGGCGGCGTGCAGGAAAAGTTCAAAGCTCTCCAGCATGTTTTTTTGCTCCCGTTTGTTTACTTTGCCGTATGGGGAATGGCGAATCCTTCAGCGGGCACAGAGCGGCGCTTCCTTTGCAGTTGTTCGGAGGTGGGAGCGCGCACGGCGCGCTTTTGCCTAGTATGCGGCAAAAGGCGGCGCAGGATTGACCTGGCAGCGATTCCCAAATTGGCAATTGCGCGGCGGGAAAATTCGTGGTACAATGCGGAAAGAGCGACCGGCCGCGCAGACGGCCGGGAGAGAATTGGAGGAATCAAAAAATGGAACTCAAGGGCAGCAAGACTGAGAAGAACCTGATGACCGCCTTTGCCGGCGAATCTCAGGCCCGCAACAAGTATACGTATTTCGCTTCCGTCGCCAAGAAGGAAGGCTACGAGCAGATCGCGGCGATCTTCCTGCAGACCGCGGACAACGAGAAGGAACACGCCAAGATGTGGTTCAAGGCGCTGGGCGAGCTGGGCAACAC
>JBJEUI010000174.1:0-1902 GCA_051883755.1 Candidatus Ventricola sp. | reverse complement strand
ATCCACTCGGCCTTGGCGGTCGGATAGAACTGAGCGCCGCCCAGAACGTCCAGCCAGGCCTCGAAGGACGGATTCGCCTCAACCAGCGCGCCGACAGCGGAGTTGACGGCCGGGAGGAAGTCTTCCATGGACACCCAGCCCACGTAGTTCTCCGGATCGTAGAAGAAGGTCAGGAACTTGCCGATGGCCTCGTTGCGCGCGGCCTGATCGGCGGTGTCATCCTTGAACGCCATGATGCGGTCCATGACGCCGACGGAAGCGGAGGTCTTGCCCTCGTTCGCCGGGATGTTCGCCACGCCGTAGTTCACGTCGGTGTAGCCCTTCTGCGCGCAGTAGGACGGCAGGGAGTTCGGGGCGATGACCATGGCCAGCTTGCCGGCGCCGAACATATCCTGCAGGTCATAGCGGGTCTGGGTCGCCGGGTTCGGGTTGGTGAAGCCCTTGTTCACCAGGCCGATGGCGTACTCGATGGCCTCGACGTTCGCCTCGGAGTTGACCGCCCAGTTGCCCTCAGCGTCGGTGAAGCCGCCGCCGTTGCCCCAGACGTAGTAGGCAAAGGCCGCCTGGCCTTCGTCGGTGGTCATGTCGATGCCCCACGGATAGACCTCGCCGCCGTAGAAGTCGACGATGGCCTGGCAGGCGTCCTCGAGCTCAGCCCAGGTCGTCGGCACCTCGATGCCAACCTCTTCGAACATGTCGACATTGTAGTACAGCGCGCGGGCGGAAGCCAGATCCGGCACGGCCCACACGGTGTCGTCGATCACAGACTGCTCGATGAAGGACGGGAAGAAGTCGCTAAACAGCTCCTCCGGGCAGTAATCCTTGACCGGGAGCAGCAGGCCTTCGTTGGCGTAGTCAGCGAAGGTATCGATGTTCAGGATGTCCGGCGCATTGTTGTTGGAGATGCGGGTGGACACCACGGTGTAGATGTCGTTCCAGGAGACGACCTCCAGATTCAGCTTGACGCCCGGATTGGCCTCTTCAAACTTCTTGACGAAGTTGGAGCCGTCCATGCCGTCGCCGAGGAACCAGTTATTGGTATTCGGGCCATACTGCGCGATGATGACGTCCAGCGTCACATCATCCGCAAACGCCGTCGCGGTCAGAGACAGGGCCATGACCAGCGCCAGAAGCAGAACAACCAGTTTCTTCATCATTCAATCCTCCTTGTTTCATGGAAGAATCCTGCCGCGCAGAATCTCCCTGATGAGATAAGTATAAAGGACACACAGCGTTTTGTAAACACCTTTCGGTGAATTTGTTTAAATTCTGAGCGCACGGTTATCCAACATCGACAAGGAAACTTCGGATTTTGTGAAAATCCTGTCAGGCAGGATTCAGTTTTGAAATCAAAGCAGCGGACGCACCGTGTTTTGCAAACAGATTCCGGCCGATCGGTTTCGGGGATGAACACGATGATCAAACATTGACAACGAAACGTTCTTTCGCTATCATATACGGAGATTTGACTTGACCCCTGAAAGGAGGGAGCGCGACTGTCCTCATTTGCGCTGCGCCTGCTGGCGCTTGCGACCATGTTCGTCGATCACGCCGGTCTGGCGCTGTTCCCTTCTGTCGGGATCTTCCGCTGCGTGGGCCGCGCCTCCTTTCCGGTTTACTGCTTCCTGCTTGCGCAGGGCTTCCTGCATACGCGCGATGTGCGCGCCTATGGCCGCCGCCTCCTGCTGCTGGCCATCCTCTCCGAGATCCCGTTTGACCTGCTGATCTTCGGCCGCATGGCCTGCGGCGTGGAACAGAACGTGCTCTTTTCGCTGCTGCTGGGGCTGATGGCGCTTTTTGCTGCGCAGGTGCTTCAGGGCAGGCCCGTGCAGGCCGCCATCGTGAATCTCACGCTGTGCATGGCGGCGATGGCCGCGCGCGTGAGCTACGGCTGGCTGGCCA
>JBJEUI010000173.1:0-1905 GCA_051883755.1 Candidatus Ventricola sp. | reverse complement strand
CTGAACGGGCGCATCGATCTGGCGCAGGCGGAGGCCGTCATGCGCATGATCCGCGCGGGCAGCGACCGGGCGATGACCTCCGCCATCCGGCAGATGGAGGGCGGCGTGTCCGCGTTCGTTCGCACCGCGCGGCAGGAGATCATCGCGCTGCTGGCAGAAATCGCCGCGGCGATCGACTTCCCGGACGAGGTGGAGGAGAGCGAGACGGCACAGCAGGTACATGCGCGCTGCGGCGGCATCCGCAGCAGGCTGCTGGCCTCCTGCGATCCGCGCGCGGGCCGCATCGAGGATGAGGGCCTGCGTGTGGTGCTCTGCGGCCGGCCGAACGCCGGAAAGAGCAGCCTGCTCAACGCGCTGATTGGCGGCGAGCGCGCGATTGTGACCGACATCCCCGGCACGACGCGCGACACGCTGACCGAGTCCATCCAGATCGACGGATTGAAAATCTGCCTGACGGACACAGCGGGCCTGCGCGAGACGGGCGACACGGTGGAGCGCATCGGCGTGGAGCGCGCCAAAAAGGCGCTCAGCGAAGCCGACGTGCGCGTGCTGGTGCTGGACAGCTCCAGCAGGATCGAGGAGGAGGATCGTGCGGCGCTGTGCGGACTCGCGCCGCACATCGTCGTGCTGAGCAAGGGCGACCTGCCCGCGGAGGTTTCCCCGGAGAAAGCAGCGGAGGAATTCCCGGGCGCGCAGGTGCTCACCGTCTGTGCGCCGAGAGGCGAGGGGCTTCATTCCCTGAAAAAGCTGCTCGTCTCCTTCGCGCCGAAGGACGGCGCGGAATCGTCCATGCTCTCCCAGGCGCGGCACGTGCAGGCGGCGATGCATGCGTGCGATGCGCTCCTGGAGGCGCAGCGGGCGATCGAGGCGGAGATGCCGCTGGACGTCTGTGCGGTGGATCTGTCCGATGCGCTCGAGGCGCTGGGCGAGATCACGGGCGAGACGATGAATGAGCAGGTGATCGACGAGGTGTTCGCGAGGTTCTGCGTGGGGAAGTGAGAAGCGCGGATCGTATTCATCATAAGCAAAGAAGGCGCTGCCTCTCATGGCTCGATTCAGCCATTTTGAGACAGCGCCTTCTTTAACTTGATTTAATAATTCGCCTCGCCCGCAAACGCCCGGATCGCCTCGCTGCGGTTGGCGCCGAGCACCTCCTGCGCAGGGCCGTCCTCCACGACGAGGCCGTTCTCCATGTAGATGACGCGGTCGGCGACGTCGCGGGCGAAGTTCATCTCGTGCGTGACGACGACCATCGTGCGCTTCTCCTCGGCCAGCGCGCGGATGACGGAGAGCACCTCCTGCGTCAGCTGCGGATCCAGCGCGCTGGTCGGCTCGTCAAAGCAAAGGATTTCCGGGTCCATGCACAGGGCGCGCGCAATCGCCACGCGCTGACACTGGCCGCCGGAGAGATTGCAGGGGTATTCGTTCGCCTTCTCCTCGAGGCCGACCTTGGCAAGCAGCGCCATGGCCTTTTCCTCGGCCTCCTTTGCGCTGCGCTTTAATACCAGCGTCTGCGGCGCGGTGAGGTTCTTGAGCACGGAGTAGTGCGGGAAGAGGTTGTAATCCTGAAACACCATGCCCATCTTGAGCATCAGCGCGCGCAGCTCTCCGTCCTTCTTGTACACGGGCTTGCCGTCCGAACCGGGCGCAACGAGCGCCTCGCCGCCGATGCGGATTTCACCGCCGTCCACGGTTTCCAGATTGTTCATGCAGCGCAGCAGGGTCGATTTGCCGGAGCCGCTGCGGCCGATGATCGCCACGACCTCGCCGCGGGAGACGCGCACGGACACGCCCCTGAGGACGCCGGTTTCTCCGAATGATTTCTGAACGTTGATCGCCTGAAGCATGGGAAACCTCCTTCCTCAGTCCTTGTAGTAGTCCATGCGGCGGGTGAGATAGCTGAAC
>JBJEUI010000172.1:0-42581 GCA_051883755.1 Candidatus Ventricola sp. | reverse complement strand
CGTGGCGACTTGATGTATTATACACGCCTTGACGTTTCTTGTCAACGCTTTTTTCACTTTTTCTTGACAATTTCTTTTTCATCGTTTTACGCGTCCTTGTGCAAAGCCCCGCCGGCTGCCGCCGGCGGGGCCATCTCCGCTCAGGGATATGTCAGGGGATTACGGCTTTTCGGGCACCGCCACAATGCGGCCCTCGCCATACGGTTCGGCATAGCTTTCGCCGACCATGCCGCCCAGCGTGCCGGTGATGTAATTGATCAGCACCTGGTTGTCCAGCATGACCTCGTCCTGCAGCACCTTGCAGCCGGCAAACATGCTGTAGCCGTCGCCACCGTTCTTGAGCATGTAGTTGTGGGACGCCAGCGTGTAGATCTTCTCCGGATCGACGTCCTCGCCGCCGATCTTCACATTCTTCACGCGGCGCTCGCCCGTCACGCCCGCAAACATCGTGTTCTCATCCGCCACGGCGGTGGACTCGATGTAGGTATGAATCTCATACGTCAGGCCAGACACCTGCAGGAATCCGCCGGACTCGCTCGGCACGGCGCGCGCGCCCCACTCCAGCGCGTCCAGAATCTGCTGGCCGGACACCTCGATCACGCACATCGCATTGCCGAACGGATGCACCTTCAGGATATCGCCCAGCGTGATGTCACCCGCCTTGATCGAGACGCGGATGCCGCCGCCGTTGACGAAGGCCACGTCCGCGCCGGATTGATCCCGGTACGCATCGGCACACAGGTCGCCCAGGTTCGTCTCTGCACTGCGCACAATGCGGATGGGCGATCCGTCGTCCTTCTTGGCAACCGGATCGTTGATCGTCAGCTCCACAGCCGTCTTTGCGACGACCTCGTTCAGCTTGTCGCTGAGCGTGCCGGCAGCTGCTGCCACCGCGTCATATGCCGCATTGCGGATGCCCAGCAGCTCCGGCGCCGCCACATCGTTGTTCCACAGGAACAGATCGGTGCTCAGCTCGCCCTTTGTGCTGATGCGCAGGCAGCCCACACCGGCCAGCTTGGTGCCGCAGCCGGAGCGCAGCACGGTCTCGCCGTCTTTATTGAGCATCTCCACCTGGTCGGTGTCGTGGCTGTGGCCGTCCAGGAAGGCATCGATACCCGTCGTAGCCGCGATCACATCGGCATACGTCCAGGGCGAACAGCTCGCCTCGTTGCCCATGTGGCCCAGCGCGATGACGTAAGCCGCGCCCTCTGCGCGCGCCGCGTCGACCGCGGACTGGATTGCGGCATAGAGTTTCTCGCCGGTCTCGTCCTGCATGAAGCCATACACGAAATTGCCCTGCTCGTCCTGGAAATACTTGGGCGTGGAGGAGGTGAGCGTTTTGGGCGTGGTCATGCCCACAAACGCAATCTTCACACCGTCGAATTCCTTCATGACATAGGGCGCGAAGACCAGCTCACCGTCCTTGTTGAAGTTCGCGCTGATGTAGGGGAAGCTCGCCTTGGCCGTCAGCTCCAGGAAGCGGTCCATGCCATAGTCGAACTCATGATTGCCCGGGATAGCGATGTCGTAGCCAACCGTATTCATCAGCTCGATGATCGCCTCGCCGGTGGTCAGCGTGCCGATCGGCTCGCCCTGAATCGCGTCGCCATTGTCCACGAGCACCACATGGTTGCCCGCAGCCTCCAGGCTGTCGCGCATGGCCGCCAGACCAGCATAGCCAAAGCCCTGGTCGATGCCGCAGTGCGCGTCGCTGGTAAAGAGCACCACGACGTCGCGGGTCAGCGCGGCCGACTCGGCCAGCGCAGCGCATCCCAGCAGCATCGCCATCGCCAGCAGCAGACGCAGAATCCGTTTCATGATGAAAGCCTCCTTTTTCATTTTCGGAATCCCCATTCCGGTTTCTGCTTCCATTATAGCAAAGATTTCCTGCCGTTCAAGGAAAACCCTTCGGAATCTTCTGTTAAATGCGCGCAAAGTCCAATTGCGTGTTGCCCTGCCTTTTCGCCTTTCCGTCCTTAATCCCGTTTTTCCTTCTGCCTGTCCTCGCCATACCGCTCGAGCATCCGCTCGATATGCCGCTTGGCCGCGCGCTGCGCCTGCTGGACGTCGTCCATGTCCGGCGCCCTGTCGCCCATCAGCTGCACAAACTGGCTCACCTTCAGGCCCAGCGCGTCCTGCATGTCGCGGTCCGAGCCCTGCGGCGCGACCAGATAGTAGCACAGAATCGAGTCCTTCTGCCCCATGCGGTGCGCGCGGTCCTCCGCCTGGGAATGCACCGCAGGCGACCAGTCGAGCTCGCCGAAGACCACGCAGCTCGCCCTTTGCAGATTGAGGCCCGCCGCCGAGCGCAGCGAAATCACGCACAGATTGGTACCGCCGCCCATGAACCGCTCCACCGCCGCATCCTTGGCTGCTGTGCTCTCCCGGCCGGTGATGAAGACAGGCTTGTAGCCCGCCAGTTCCTTCTTATAGATATTCATCACCGCGTGATGGTGCGCAAAGAGCAGCACCTTCTCGTCGCTGTCCAGCAGCGCGCGCACAAACGCCGCGACGAACGGCGCCTTGGCGATGCCCGTCGCCTGGCGTTCGCCCGTGCTGATGCGCTCCTCCAGCAGCGCGCGCTCCCTGGCATCCGGATGAAGCGCCTGCAGGCTGCCCAGCATCTCCATCACCGGACGCATTAGCTCGCGATAGACCCGGTCGTCCGAGTCGATCTCCTGAACCAGCCTGCGCTTGGGCGGCAGCTCGGCCAGCACCTCCTGCTTCGTGCGCCGCAGGATCAGGCCCTCTCGCCGCAGATGCTCGCCCAGCAGCGCCGGATCGCGCACGATGTGGTTGCCGTAGCCGTCACACCACTCGCGCGTGAAGCTCTCCCAATCGCCCAGGCAGTGGAAGTCGAGGATGTTCACGACGTTCCAGATCTCCGCGCCGCGGTTGTAGATCGGCGTGCCGGACAGCCCGATCACCCGCTCGCAGCGCTCCGCCAGCAGGCTTGCCGCAGAGTACTTCTCCGTGCCCGCGCGGCGCAGCTCCTGAATCTCGTCAAAGACCACCGTGCGGAAACCCATCTGAGGCAGCGCTGTTTTCCATCCGCGCAGGAGCAGGTAATGAATGATGTAGACGTCCGCCTCGGGCAGCGCATAGGGCTTGAGGCCCCGGATCACGCAGACGCGGGGCTCGTTGCCGTTCACGCGCAGAAAACGCCGCGCTTCATTTTCCCAGTTGCGCATCAAATGCGGCGGCACCACCAGCAGCGCGGGCATGTCCCCCGTCGCCGCCAGACAGGCCAGCGCCTGCACCGTCTTGCCCAAACCCATCTCGTCCGCCAGCAGCGCCCGCTCGTTGGCCAGCAGGAAGGAGAGCCCCTCCTTCTGAAATTCCCGCAGTTCGCCTGCAAACGTCCCTTCAGGCGGATTGCTGCGCAGCGGAAGCCGGAGCGCCGCCTCGCGCCTGAGCACATGCGCCCGCACCTGATCAAGCGACTTCTCCCACAGCGCCCGATCCCGCGCCGCCACCTCCAGCGGGTAGCGCTGCATCAGCCAGTTCACCTCGCCGATGATGCGCCGGTTGGCGGTGAAGCGCGCCTCGCCGCGCTTTCTGGCGCTGCCCGGAAACAGCCGCTTGGCCATCTCCGTCACGCACGGCTCGCCCTTGATCGTCCAGCACTTGCTCCTTCTATTATAGGAAAGCGTGCCGTAGATGTGCCCGTTCTGCGGCACATCCCGCAGATAACCCGGCAGTCTGTCCATCTCTTTCTCCGTCATGGTACGCCCTCCTTTCTTCCATCCTTTTGTCCGTTACGGCAGGCTGATGCCCCAAAGCCGCTCCAGCGCAATCATTGTCACCGGCTTTCCGCCGATCGTCCTGGGCAGATTCACGCCCCGGGGCGCAACGACGATCAGCGCGCCCACCTGCGTGCAGGCCGCGTAGCGCGCCAGCTGGGTCATCAGCTTGGCGCGTTCAGGCCGTTTCTTCTTGATTTCAATGCCAATTTCGCCCACCATGAAGTCAATCCGGCAGCGCGGCGCCAGCCGTACCTCATGCTCCGCCTCAAGGCCTGCCGCGCCGAGCGCCTGCGCCACCTGGGCATGCAGCTCTTCCTCCGCCGCGCTCGCGCTGCAGCGGATCGTTCCCAGCGCGTCCGCCACGCGCAGAATCTCGTCGCTGCACATGGCAGTCCCTCCCTTCCGAATCCTCCGTATCGTACCATGCACGCCCTGCCGCGTCAAGAAGCGGCGCCAAATAAAGCCGCATCTTCCGCTTTTCTCTTGCATCCGCGCCTGTTTTGCGGTATGATGGTAGATACAATATGAGCATGAAGAATGGATGATCGCATCACCGCCGGCATCGCGCAAGCGTGCCCGCGGCGCATGCCGAAAGGAGTTCGCTTGAATATGAAACATCTCCGCCGTACGTTGGCTCTGCTGCTTTGTCTGATGTGCACGGCCTCCGCCGCCTGTGCCGCCACCAAGACGAGCAAGACCTTCACCGAGGTCCCGACCCTCAAGTTCACGAGTGCGACTTCCAGCAGTTATGAGAGCGGCGCTTCCGGAGAGCTTGAGATCAGCGCCAGCCTTCCGGGCTTTCTCACCCTGTATCTGCTCGATGCCAACGGCAATGTTGCGTTGACCATCGCCGAGAATCGGGAGATTCACTCCAAAGCCAATCAGTTCGAATTCTATGCCTTTGACGACGACGGCAATCTGCTCGATCCCGGCGCGTATACGTTCAGCGCTGAGATGGTCAGTCAGTACGGCGTCGCCTCCAAGACCGTCACCAAGACGGCGAATGTCACGGAAAGCAAGGATGCCGAAGCCGCGCTCAAGGCCGCTGCTGCCCGAAACGGTGTCGTCTATGAAACGACCGACGCCAGCGAATCCGCCGTCGAAACCGATTCTGCCACTGCAGACGAGGATGAGAGCACTTCCTCTGCAGATGAAAACGAGAGCGCTTCCTCCGCAGATAAGAATGAGAGCACTTCCTCCGCAGACACGAGCACCGCATCTGCCAAAGCTACCGCGGCGCCCAAGACTGCCAGCGTCCTGTCCGACGAGATGCAGTACACCGAAGGCACGTACGCCATGGGCGATGAGGGCCTGCTGATCGGCGTGGGCGTGGGCGATACCGCCGGGCAGACCGACGCCGGCTACTGGGGTCTGACCGCCGATGCCGACGATGCGCAGATCTGGGCGGCGCTGACCCGGACGATGACGGGTGTGGACGTGGGCGAGAGCGAATCGGCTTACATCTACGATTCTCCCGAAAGCGGCCGCAAGAAGCTCGGTACCCTCTCCGGTATCTCTCAGGGCCTCAACGTGATCACCCAGCGCGATGACGGCTGGTCGCTCGTCGAGGCGTTCCGCAACGAGGACGGCGCGTTTGTCCGCGGCTACATCAAGAGCGACAAGCTGCGCACCGTTACGCCGAACCAGAACTACGGCATCGTCATTGACAAGGCCGCTCAGACCCTGACCGTCTACAAGGACGGCACGCGTCTGGGCTCCTGCAAGGTCAGCACCGGCCTGGCCACGCCGAAGTATCCGCACCGCGAAACGCCGGCCGGCGAGTTTATCCTCGTCACCCGCCGCGGCTCCTTTGAGTACTACGGCATGGGCTACACCAAGTACACCATCCGTTTCAACGGCAGCTACTACCTGGCGGAAATGCCGACCACCAAGAAGAACGGTTCCACCTTCCTGGATCTTGCGGACAGCCTGGGCACCAAGGCAACCCGCGGCACCGTCTGCATCGCGCATGACGCCTCCACCGACGGCGGCATCAATGCCGAATGGATTTGGAAGATGACCGATGAGAACAAGAAGGTCAAGGTTCTGATCTTTGATGACAAGCCGCGCACCGACGTGCCGGTTTCCAGCAAATAATCCTTCGCCAACCAAAGCGCGCCTCCCGCTGCAGAGTTCTGCGGCAGGAGGCGCGCTTTCTTATAGGAATTTCAGCCCATGAGGATTGACAGCGCCTCGGCGAGCGTCTCCACGCCGTACACGCGCATGCCGGCCGGCATTTTCAGATGTCTGGCGTTCTCACGCGGAATCACCGCCGACGTGAAGCCCAGCCTTGCACACTCGCTCAGCCTGCGTTCGCACTGGGACACCGCACGGATCTCGCCCGCCAGACCGACCTCGCCCATCACCGCCCAATCGCCTGGAATACAGACGTCCCGCACGCTCGAAGCGACCGCCGCGCACAGCGCCAGATCGGCTGCCGGCTCGCTCAGGCTCAGGCCGCCTGCGACGTTGACGTACACATCCTGGTTGAGCAGCGATACGCCCGCTCTCTTTTCCAGCACAGCCAGCAGCAGCGCCAGCCTGCCCGAATCGAAGCCGTTCGTCGTGCGGCGCGGCGTGCCGTAGGCCGTCTGCAGCGCCAGCGCCTGCACATCCACCAGCATCGGCCGGGAGCCCTCGATCGCCGGGATCACGCAGGAGCCGGGCACGTTTTTGGCCCGTTCGGAAAGCAGCATCTCCGACGGATTCTCCACCGGGATCATGCCCTTCTCGTGCATCTCAAACAGGCCCAGCTCGTTCACCGAGCCAAAGCGGTTCTTCACCGCGCGCAGGATCCTGTATTCATGCTGCCGGTCGCCCTCGAAGTACAGCACCACATCGACCATGTGCTCCAGGATTCTCGGGCCGGCGATGGCGCCTTCCTTGGTCACATGGCCCACCAGGAACACGGCACAGCCCGTCGTCTTCGCCATGCGCATCAGCAGGCTCGCGCACTCGCGCACCTGCGACACGCTGCCCGGCGCGCTCGCCATGTCCGGCCTGTACATCGTCTGGATCGAGTCGATGATCATGTAATCCGGCTGAATCTCCTCCCAGCGTTTTTCCGCCGCATCCATCGCGTTCTCGCTGAGGATCAGCAGGCTGTCAGCCGCGACGCCCAGCCGGCGTGCGCGCATCTTGATCTGGCGCGCGCTTTCCTCGCCGGAGATGTACAGCACCCGTGCGCCCTGCCGGGCCAGATGCTCGCTCACCTGCAGAAGCAGGGTGGATTTGCCGATGCCCGGATCGCCGCCCACCAGCATCAGCGATCCCTCCACCACGCCGCCGCCGAGCACGCGGTCGAGCTCGCCAATGCCGGTTGACGCGCGCGCAGCGCTCTCCTCCGGAATCTCATCGAGGCGAAGCGCCTTTGCGCCCGTGCCGCCGCGCTGCTTGTTTGCCTTCACCGGCGCAGCCTGGCTCACGCCGGCCTGCGGCGCCTGCTCCTCCAGCGTGTTCCACGTATTGCAGCCCGGGCATTTGCCCATCCAACGGGGCGTTTCATACCCGCATGCGCTGCACACATAAACCGTCTTTTCCTTTGCCATATACTCTCTCCAAGCTCTTTCCGGTCGTTTTCTTCCCCGTATTGTACCATATTTCTCTGCCCGTGCAAACCGCCGAACTTTATTTCGTTGATGCATCCAAATTCGTCGTTTTTTTAGTTGATCCGCCGCACCGCCTTACGCTATAATTTGTAGCACCACCATTGTTCAGGGAGGCTTTTCGATGAACCGACGCCCCAGTCAGAGTCGGACGGGCTATGACTCCTTCAGCGCGCATCACGCCGCGCACTTCACTGCCTCCACACCGGGGAACGATTTCTTTGATGTACGAAGGAAAAAGCCGCTCGCGCTGCAGATGGCCTTTTCTTTTTTTCTTCTTCTCGTTGTCCTTCTTGCCGTCAACTTTCTCGTCAACCAGTTTGTGCACGTCTCCCGCGTCACTGTGCCGGTCACCGGCCTGACGGAAGAGTTTGACGGCTATACCCTGCTGCACATCTCCGATCTCAAGGGCGCATCCTTCGGCAGCGGCCAGCGCCTGCTTTCCTTCTCCCTGGGCAGCAGCAAATTTGACGCGGTCGTGATGACCGGCGACATGCTCTCCGCACACGGAAACGCGCAGCCGCTCTACGCGCTCATCGAGCAGCTGCGCACATTCAATCCCGATGCGCCCATCTACTTCATCGCCGGCGACGACGATCCGCCCGTCACCTCCACGGAGTACTTTACCGGCGGCAGTCCGTTTGCGCCCTGGGTGCTCGGTGCCCAGCAGCGCGGCGCGCAGCTTCTCGCCTCGCCGCAGTCCGTCACCCGCGGAGATCAAACCCTGTGGCTGATGGCCGGCAATCACCTGAGCCTGGACGTGGATACCATGCAGGGCCAATACGAGCAGCAGTACCTCCGGGCGCTTGATTCCGGCGACGAAAATGAGCTCGAGCTGGCCAGGCACAACCTCAAGGGTCTTGAGGAAACGCGTGCAGCGCGCACGGCGCGCGCCGACGGTGATGTGATCATCACCCTCACG
Organism: Candidatus Ventricola sp.; assembly: GCA_051883755.1. GTDB lineage: Bacteria > Bacillota > Clostridia > Christensenellales > Aristaeellaceae > Ventricola. Next base: position 34,308 of record JBJEUI010000172.1, on the reverse strand, counting down.
CACACGCCGCCCGTCCTCAGCGAGCTTGCCGCCGAGGCCTACCGAGGTGTGGATCTGGTGCTCTGCGGCCATGCGCTCGGCGGCCTGATCCGCCTGCCCTTCGCCGGGCCCGTGTTCATTCCCTCGCCCAGCCTTCCTCGCTACGGCCTCTTTCCCGGCAGGTGCACCCATTACGGCCTGACGCGCGAGGGCAAAACCCAGCTCTACGTCAGCCCCGGCCTGGGTACAGAGAATGACGACTATCCATTCTTCTTTTTCCGCCTGTTCAATCCGCCAACGGTCACGCTCATCTCGCTCACGCCGTCCTCCATCTAGCGGCGTGCTGCGCCCGCTGTACGCTCCTCTGCGTCAGGCCTGCAAGTCAAAAAAGCGGGCTGTGCCCGCTCCCGCTTCCGAACTGCCTGATCAAGTGATGTCTCTTCGTGCTCGATGCACGATCCTTTACGCAATTTCCTATCGTACAAGAAAAACAGGGTTTGGCTTCCGCCTCGCCCTGTTTTGATTTATGCGGGATTTCTTCCGCTGCGCACCGCCGCGACGATGCCGCAGCAGATGACTGCCGCGCCGACAAGGAAATTCGGCGTGATCTGCTCATGCAGGATGATCACGCCCAGCGTGCTCGCAACCAGCGGCTGCATCGGATAGAACATCGAGCAGAAGCTCGCGTCCATCTTGCTGAGGCTGTAATTCCACAGTGAATGTGCCGCCGCCGTGCCCACAAGGCCCATGTAGATCACCGCCAGCACCGCGGAAAGCGTCAGCGTGCAGGGGCTGCCCTGCAGCTCGGCCGCTGCCCACGCGCCGGTGAACGGCAGCGCGAAGAGCATCGCCATCATGGCAATCTGCATCGGGTCGTACTGCCCGGCAAGGCGCCTGATGATGATCGACGTGCTCGACCACAGGAACACGCTCAGCAGCATCAGCACCGCGCCGGCCACATCCACCGTGCCGTTCACGCCCACAATCAGCACCACGCCGACCATGGAGAGCATCACGCAGCCGACCTTCTCCTTCGTCAGCCTCTCCCCAAGGAAGATCGCCGCGAGAATCGGAATGAAGATCGGATTCATCGCGCCCAGCAGCGAGGAGACCGAACCGGTCAGGCGGTCGATGCCCAGCATCTGCAGGCAGAAGGAGAGAAAATAGCCCAGCAGGCCGATGGCCAGCATCGTGCCGACGTGCTCCTTGCGCAGGGGCCTGAGCGCGCCGCGCAGGCGCAGCAGCAGATACAGCGCGGGAATCGCCACCAGATACCGCAGCGCCAGCACCGTCACCGGCGGGATCGTCCGCAGCGCCAGCTTGGAGACAACGTAAAGGCTGCCCCAGCACAGAAATGCGCCCAGCAGCGGGATCATATGCTTTTTGCTCATCTGTATTCAACCTCACAGCGTAGTTTCATTCGCTTCATTATAAATGAAAATCCGCCGCCTGTACAGGCAAAAAGCGGTCAAAACGCGTAAAGATTGCAATTTCATTGATTCTTAGATGCATAAAATGAAAAGGATTCACGAGAAACATGAAGGAAACTGAATAAAAATGTCTTGTTTTGCCACAAAAATTGCGGTATAATAGGCGACATCAGTTGCAGCTTCCCGCGTGGGCACTGCACAATATCATATCGGGCACACGCCCGAATACAGGGGGAATTATTTATGAAGAAGATTCTCGCAATCGCTCTTGCGCTCGTCCTCATGGCGTCCGCTTCCCTGGCGATGGCCGACGCGATCAAGGTCGGCGTCATCGGCCCGATGACCGGTCCCTACGCCGTGTACGGCCTGGCCGTTCAGTACGGCGCGCAGATCGCCGCTGAGGAGATCAATGCGCTGGGCGGCGACATCCAGTTCGAGATCCTGGCCGCTGACGACCAGGGCGACGGTGAGCTCGGCGTCAATGCGTACAACGATCTGCTGGACAAGGGCGTGAACACCATGCTCTCCACCGTCACCTCCGGCTCCTGCATGGCCGTGGGCGATGTCGCTTACGAAGAGCGCGTCTTCATGCTGACGCCGTCCGGCTCCGCTGACGCGATCACCGCTGACAAGGACAACATCTACCGCGTCTGCTTCAAGGATTCCGCGCAGGGCCTGGCCTCCGCGCAGTACATCGTGGACAATAAGCTGGCCACCAAGGTCGGCGTCATCTACAACAACGCGCTGGACTACTCCATCGGCATCTACAACTCCTTCAAGACCAAGGCTGCTGAGCTGGGTCTGGAGATCGTGGCCGAGGCTGCCTTCTCCGACGACACCAACGCCGACTTCTCCGTGCAGATCTCCAAGATGCAGGAGGCGGGCGCTGAGCTGGTCTTCCTGCCGATCTACTACACCCCGGCTTCCCTGATTCTGGCGCAGTGCAGCTCCGTGGGCTACGCTCCGATCTTCTTCGGCGTGGACGGCATGGACGGCATCCTGACCCTGGAAGGCTTTGACGCTTCCCTGGCCGAGGGCGTCATGCTCCTGACCCCGTTCTCCGCTGACGCCGAGGACGAGCTCACCAAGAACTTCGTGGCCACCTATCAGGCTCAGCACGGTGAGATCCCGAACCAGTTCGCTGCTGACGCGTACGACGGCGTCTACGCCCTCAAGGCCGCTGTCGAGCTGGCCGGCATCACCGCCGAGACCGCTCCGGAAGATGCCTGCGATCCGATGATCGCCGCCATGCAGCAGATCGAGATCAACGGTCTGACCGGCACCATGCGCTGGGCTGCCACCGGCGAGGTTGACAAGACCCCGACCGCCGTGGTCATCAAGGACGGCGTGTACGTCGGCGCGAAGTAATCGATTAACAAGGGAACTTCAAAGCTCCTCGGCCCGGCTCACGGGCCGGGGAGCCTTTCGCGTATTATTCCCCCGAATGCAAAGGAATTACGGAAGGGAGACGTTACGGAACATGCTTCAGTTCCTCTCATATCTGGTCAACGGCATCAGCCTCGGCTCCGTGTACGCCATCATCGCCCTGGGCTACTCGATGGTCTACGGCATTGCCAAGATGCTCAACTTTGCGCACGGCGACGTCATCATGATCGGCGCGTTCATCTGCTTCAGTGCGACGCAGTACCTGGGTGTGCCGGCGCTGGCCGGCGTTTTGCTCTCCGTGGCGGTGTGCACGCTGCTGGGCATCACCATTGAGCGCCTGGCCTACAAGCCGCTGCGCAAGGCCACCAGCCTCGCCGTGCTCATCACCGCCATCGGCATGAGCTGGCTGCTGCAGAACATCGCCCTGCTCATCTGGGGCGCGAACCCCAAGAGCTTCAAGAGCGTCATCGATCTGGGCACGGTCGTGCTCTTTAACGGTCAGCTGCGCATCACCAGCGAGACCATCGTGACCGTTCTGGCCAACATCATCATCATGATCGCCCTCACCCAGTTCACCGGCAAGACCAAGATGGGCAAGGCCATGCGCGCCGTGTCCGAGGATCGCGGCGCCGCCGAGCTGATGGGCATCAACGTCAACGCCACCATCTCCATGACCTTCGCCATCGGCTCCGGCCTGGCCGCCATCGCGGGCGTGCTGCTGTGCTCCGCCTATCCGGTGCTCATGCCGACCACCGGCTCCATGCCGGGCATCAAGGCCTTCACCGCGGCCGTCTTCGGCGGCATCGGCTCCATTCCGGGCGCGCTCATCGGCGGCATCCTGCTGGGCGTCATCGAGATTCTGGGCAAGGCCTACGTTTCTACCGAGCTGGGCGACGCGCTCGTGTTCGCCGTGCTGATTGTCGTGCTTCTTGTCAAGCCCACGGGCCTGCTGGGCAAGAAGATTCACGAGAAGGTGTGAGGTGATCGACATGAAAAAGCGCAAGTCCAAGAGTCTTTCTGCCAATCTGATCACCTACGCCATGGTGATCATCGCGTTCCTGCTCTGTGAACTCGCCATGTCCGGCACGATTGACGGCTTCAAAATGAGCCGCTCCCTGAAGGGTCAGCTCGTTCCGATCTGCGTGTACATCGTCATGGCCGTGTCCCTGAACCTCACCGTCGGCATCTCCGGCGAGCTGAGCCTGGGCCACGCGGGCTTCATGAGCGTGGGCGCATTCTCCGGTATTCTGGCCAGCCAGTGGCTGCTGAGCGCCTTCCCGGAGGCGAACCTGGAGCTTGTCCGCCTGCTGGCTGCGCTGGCCACCGGCGGCATCGTCGCGGCGGTCGCCGGCGTGCTCATCGGCATTCCGGTTCTGCGTCTGCGCGGCGACTACCTCGCCATCGTCACCCTGGCCTTCGGCGAGATCATCCGCAATCTGCTCAACTGCGTGTATTTCTCCTTTGAGGGCGCGGATGTCCACTTCAGCTTCCTGGATCCGAACCTGCCGGGCAACATCATCATCAACGGCCCGATGGGCGCTATCGGCGTCAAAAAGCTCGCCTCCTTTGAAGCCGGCTTCCTCCTCGTCATCTTCACGCTCATCGTCGTGCTCAACCTGATCAACAGCCGCTCCGGCCGCGCGATTATGGCCATCCGCGACAACCGCATCGCCGCGGAATCCGTGGGCATCAACGTCACCAAGTACCGCATGCTGGCCTTCGTGGTCTCCGCTGCGCTGGCGGGCATGGCGGGCGCGCTCTACGGCCTGAACTACTCCACCGTCCAGGCGGCGAAGTTCAAGTTTGACACGTCCATCCTGGTGCTGGTCTTCGTCGTGCTCGGCGGCATCGGCAACATCCGCGGCTCCATCATCGCCGCGACGGTGCTCACCATTCTGCCGGAGATGCTGCGTGAGTTCGGCAACTACCGCATGCTCATCTACGCCATCGTGCTCATCGCCGTCATGCTGGTGTCCAACAACCCGATGCTCAAATCCATGCTGGATGGCTTCAAGGGCAAGCTTTTCAAAAAAACCGTGAAGGAGGGTGACAAGGCATGACGCAGAAGTTCAAGAAAGAGCCGGTGAAGATGGTTCCCGCGCCGAGCCACGGCATTCTTCCCGAGCGCGACGTGCTCTCCCGCCCGGTGCTGGAAACCCGCAATCTGGGCATTGACTTCGGCGGCCTGCATGCTGTCGAGGACTTCAACCTCGTCATCGGCAAGACCGAAATCGCCGGCCTGATCGGCCCCAACGGCGCGGGCAAGACCACCGTCTTCAACCTGCTGACCAAGGTGTACCAGCCGACCATGGGCACGATCCTCGTCAACGGCCGTGACACCGCCGGCATGAACACCGTTCAGGCCAACAAGCTGGGCATCGCCCGCACGTTCCAGAACATCCGCCTGTTCGGCAACATGTCCGTCGAGGACAACGTCCGTATCGGCCTGCACAACCAGATTACCTACTCCACCGTCTCCGGCATCTTCCGCCTCCCCTCCTTCTGGAAGGGCGAGCGCGAGCAGCATGAGCGCGCGCTGGATCTGCTCTCCATCTTCGATATGCAGGATCTGGCGAACCATCAGGCGGGCTCTCTCCCCTACGGCGCGCAGCGCCGCCTGGAGATCGTCCGCGCACTGGCGACGAACCCGAGCCTGCTGCTGCTGGACGAGCCGGCCGCCGGCATGAACCCGCACGAGACGGAGGAGCTGATGGAGAACATCGCGAAGATCCGCGACAAGTTCAAGATCGCCATCCTGCTCATCGAGCACGACATGAACCTGGTCATGGGCATCTGCGAGGGCATCTGCGTGCTCAACTACGGCCGCGTCATCGCCAAGGGCACGGCGGAAGAGATTCAGAACAACCCGGTCGTCATCGAGGCGTATCTGGGCAAGCGTAAGGAGGGCTGATCGATGAGCATGCTGAAGGTTGAGGATCTGCACGTCTACTACGGCAGCATCCATGCCATCAAGGGCATCTCCTTTGAGGTCAACGAGGGCGAGATCGTCACGCTGATCGGCGCGAACGGCGCGGGCAAGTCTACCACGCTGAACACGGTCGCAGGCCTGATGAAGCCGCGCACCGGCTCCATCACCTTTGAGGGCAAGCAGGTCGCAGGCGTCCCGGCGAGCAAGATCGTGCCGCAGGGCATGGCGCTGTGCCCGGAAGGCCGCCGCGTCTTCCAGCAGATGACCGTGCGTGAGAATCTGGAGATGGGCGGCTACACCCGTCCGGCCAGCGAGATCGGCGCGTCGCTTGACGACGTGTTCGAGCGCTTCCCGCGCCTGAAGGAGCGTCACCGTCAGGTTGCCGGCACGCTCTCCGGCGGTGAGCAGCAGATGCTGGCCATGGGCCGCGCGCTGATGAGCAAGCCGCGCCTGTTGATGCTGGACGAGCCGTCCATGGGTCTGGCGCCGCTGCTGGTCGAACAGATCTTCGACATCATCGGCGAGCTGAACCGCGCCGGAACGACGATCCTGCTGGTCGAGCAGAACGCGCAGATGGCCCTGTCCATCGCCAACCGCGCCTACGTTCTGGAGACGGGCAACATCGTCAAGGAAGGCGACGCACACCTGCTGATGAACGACGACGACGTCCGCAAGGCGTACCTGGGATAAAGCAAGTTAATGAGGGGCTGTCAGGCAATGACCTGGCAGCCCCTCATTTTCGTTTTCATCATTTTTCGAAAATCTCCGATGCTGGCGCAAAGCAAAGAAGGGATCAATAATACTAATTCGCAGTTAAAATGCCCAACAGAGCGCATCAGATTTTTCGCTCTGACGAAGCCAAGTGCAGTGAGGCGTACTGGAGGTACGTTGAACGGAACGAGGCAAAGTCAGGGCGGAAAAGATGGTGCGCGGATTGGGTCATTTTAACAAGAATTAGTATAAGAAGCCGTCAGAGAACAGCGCGTTCCCTGACGGCTAATTAGGTATGGATCATTCTATCCGGGATCATCAGATGATCTCCCGGCCTTATCCTCTGCTGCGCCTTCTGCAGCACGCCGCCGCCAGCACAGCCGCGGACGCGAGCGCCAGCAGGAGCCACAGCGTCAGCTGCGAGCTGTCGCCGGTCTGCGGCAGAAGGGTCAGCGTCGCAGAATCGGAGGTGACGTAGTCCCCAAACTGATCCGTGACCACGCAGCGTACGGTCAGGCCGTTCTGCTCCTCCTTGACCGATTCAATGCGATAGGTGTCCTCCTTGGCGCCCGGGATGTCCTCCCAGCGATCCGTTCCGATCATGCGCTGCCACTGGTAGCGGTAGGGCGCTTTGCCGCCGGTGACTGTCACGGAGAACGCGGCCTCCTGCCCCGCGGAAGCGGGGATGCTCACAGGCTGCTCGATGATGCAAAGCTGCGTGATCAGCAGCAGGCGCACGTGGTTGTCCACATCAGCGTATTCGTTGTACTTCTTCCCGTTGGCGCTCACATAAAGATCCAGATCCTGCAGGCTGCGGCCCTGCGTCAGCTCCCTCAGGGGGATATCCATGGAGTAGCCGAAGTCATCGCCCATGTCAAGGCGGAATCGGTGGATGAACAGGGTTGTACCGTGATACACGCTGGTCAGGACCGGCGTAACGCTCGTTGCGGTATTGCCGCTCAGGTTCTTGACGTTGACGCGCACATAGTCCTCGCCGTTGAGCTTGAAGATCCGGGCGCTCAGCGACAGGTCGTGCACATCGGTCTCGAGCGTCAGTTCGTTCGTGCCGGGCCGGCTGATCATGTCCGTTATGTCATTGGTATTATTCACGCCCGTCAGCATCAGGACGCCGTTCTCCACCGCGCCGTTCACCGCGATATCGCCCTCCACACTGTCGATGGTCGCGGTGAGGGTCTTGTCACCCGTCCAGTTCGACGGAATCAGCAGCTTGGCCTCGTAGTAGTGCGTATCGCCCGGCATCAGCATGGCGGCCTGCACCGATTGGACCGTTGCGGTTCCGTTGGCGTTCGTCTGAGTGATCTCCCAGCTGTCGTTGTTCACCGCATCGTACATGCCGCTGATCCGCCTCACGGTATACGCGCCGTTCATGACCCTCACGCCATTCGCGCTGTTCACCGCGCTGGAGTTGTTTACCGGGTTGGCGCAGTCAATGTGAAGGGTCTGAACGGCTGTGCTGCCGTTTTTGATCTGCACATTGAAGCCGGACAGCGGGACGTTGCCGGTGTTCTTGACAGAGAACACGATGTCGATATAGTCACCGGCGCAGACGCTCGTATCCTTGGGCGTAGCGGTCATCAGCTCCGCCGAGCTGACCAGCTTGTAGGTGAACCTGGAGAGCGACTGCCGCAGATAGGAGCCAGTGCTGGTCTGCAGGTCCACCGAGTAGAAGCCGGTGCCGCTGTCCTGCAGCTTGATGGTATTGGGGCTCTCGGTCAGCTCCACCATGTTGAAGGGGCCGCACACCGTATCCGTGTCGGGGTCGTAGCGCAGGCAGCGCACCATGTACTTCGGCTTTGCCGTCGAATTCGTCGCGTTCGGGGTCGAGCACTCCGTCCAGTACAGATACACGCCCGCGCCGAACTTGACGATGTCAAACTGGTCCGCGTTGATCTCCACGCTGTAATCCTTGCTCGGCGGGAAGGCGGCAGGATTGCTCGGGTCCACCGCGATCCACTTGAGCCGGTTGATGTATTTACCATCCCCATGCTCAACCCGCTCCAGATAGAACAGCGTGTCCTTGAACGTTTGGTAGTAAACGCCGCTAATCTGGCTATAAACCCGGAAATTGCTGATGTTCCCCTGTGCCAGAATAAGTCGGTTTCCATAGGAAATGTGGGAAAGCTCACTGAGCCCGGTATCGTCATTTCTGTTCAGCGAATAGATGTTGATCTTTTGTTCCTGGTATGGCTTGCTTATGTTGGGTATACCCACATGGTAGCGGACAATGCCGTATCCGTCTTGGAACGAGGTATTGTCGATCTCCTCAAGCCCATTCAGACTTGTCGATGAGGTAGAATTCTGATTGTAGACAATCTGGCCATAAATATTCTTCCTGCCGTTGCTGCTCGCACAGGTACTGACGATGTAAACGGATTGTTCGCTGGTACCCGTCGCATTCAGAAAGACCTCCGGCATGACGGCGTAGTTGTCTTTCTTGAACTCCTTTGTGTGCTCCTGATAGAATACGATCTCCAATGCTTTGGTGGTCGGGTTCTTCTTCATCAGCACGGTCGTCAGGACGGACGAATCGGGCGCTTGAGGCGTTTCGCCGGAGCCGGTGCCGGAGAATTTGCCGCTCAGGATCGTCAGCGCGCAGAAGCTGCTCGTCTGATTGTTCAGCCCCCGGCTGACATCCACCGCAAAGTCGTAATCCGCATAGTTCTGGCGCTTGATTGTACTTCCGTTCTCGCTCCCGTTCGCATTCTGGATTGAGTTTACGTTCTTCCAACTGACCTCTCCATGCAGGGACGTGTCAGTCAGATTATACCAGTTCAGCCGCGCGCCGACTTGGTTCGATCCTTGAGCTGTGCCGGGCTGGATCCAGAACAGATAGGTATCGCCGTCAATCGCCGCGTACTGAAAATCTCCGGTCGCGCTGTCGATCTGGCTGAACAACTTCTTGGTTGCGGTCGGCTCCACGCCGCTTTTATAGCCGGTTTTGCCGTCCTCCGCGGAAAGCTGCGGTGCATCCGCGCCTGTGCTGTCAAAGTGCTGGTATTTCCCATCCGACGGCTCGCTCAGCGTCATCATCGAATTGCTCGGATTAAGATCTTTATTATCTACGCTGGCCAGGGTATGCTGCCATTTGAGGAACAGCACGCGGACGGTGACGCCGACGCCCATGCCGTATTTCGCCTCTGCACCGACGCCCGTGCCGAGAAGGCTCACGACGGGGTTGAGGTAGCCGTAGCCACGCAGCGCGACGCTCGCCACATCCTGCAGGCCCAATCCGATGGTGCCGCCCAGCTCCAGTCTGATGGAAATGGTCAATCCGCTCCCGTCAACGTCGATGTACTCGATCGTCGGGTCATCTATGATGGACATCGTGCCATCGACGAAGTCCATGTTCACGACCACTTTGGTCTGCAGACCAAAGCTGGCGCCCATGCTGAAATCCACGCCGGCAAAGAAGGGCACCGGGCCTATCGTAAAGGTTTGGGTGAAGGCAGCCTTGAAGGTCAGCGTCGCGCCGACGTCGCCGTCCATGACCAGTTTGTGCCCGATCGAGTTGTACACGCCCTGCACGGACACAAAGGGGTTCACACTCGCCCCAAAGCTTCCCAGCATTTTGGGCTCCGTGCTGGTGTTGATACCGCGATACGCGCCGGCCTTGGCCAGCAGCCTGTCCGCCGCGCTCTTCGCCGCGAATTCCTTCTTCGCGTTTTCCATGTCCTGCAGGTCTTCGCTTTTCCAGCTGACGTCCTTGCTCGAGTAAGTGGCGCCCCAGGAAAACATCGCCCGGCCCGTGGGCAGAACCATAAACTTCGGCGCCTTGCCCGGAATGCTGACGGCCAGACGTTCGCCTCCGATAAAGGGGAGTTCCGAGGGAATGTCAAAGCCAAATCCGCCGTCGCCGCCGAAGAACTTGAACAGCGAGTTGCTTTCGTTCAGGGTAGGCTCCTCGACGATCGCCTTCTGAATATCCAGCTGGGTATCAAACGTATATTCCTGCTTGTCCTTGGTGATGATCTTGAAGTAGACCTTCGTGCCCGGCTTCAGGATGCTCAGCCAGGTGTCCTCAAAAACCAATTCCGTCTTGTCGCTGTCGCTCGCCTTGAAAGCCTTCGATACGACCGTATCCTTGCCGTCGCAGAGATAATGCAGCTCCAGCGTGCCGTCCGTGGCGCTGCTCAGCTTCGCGGAGATGGCGTGTCTGTAATCGTTCTTTGACGAGTAGTAGAACGTATTCTTTTCGCTGAGGATGTCACAGCCGTTAAAGCCGCTCATGATCAGATACGGCTTGCTATTGTCCTTCACCATGTAGATGGTGAAGGTATCGCCGCCGAACAGCTTGACCTTCTTCACCTCCCGGATGCGGTAACCGCTGGCTGTGATGCGCAGCTGCAGCTGCATCTGTTTCTTCTCGTCCGCGCCCATGTCGCTCACCGCGAAGATCGCATTGCCGGACGAATTGGTGGTCAGCGTCTTTGTTTTGGCCGTGTTCTCCCGATTGATCGCCGTAACCTGTGCGCCGCTGATCGCTTTTCCGTTTTCATCCTTGACCTGAATCTTGAACTGAAGCTTGGAAATGACGGAGATTTTGAAATCCGCATTGGCGGCGTTTTCGTCGCGCTCCAGCTTTTCAGCTTCACTGATCAGCGCATGAAGCGGTCCGGTCAGCACCGATTCGGCGTTCTGGGCGTTCAATCGGCTGCTGCATTCGTTCACCTTGTTCAGATATGACTGGTAATCTCCGCAGATGGTGCTGATGATCTGCCTGATCTCGCTTTCGGCCTCCAGGGTGCGGCTGACGGCCTTCCGGCGCTCGGTCTCGCTCGCCTCTGCGCTCTGGTACAGGTCGATGCCGTTGAGAATCGCCAGGCGGCCATCCTCCAGCTGCGCTTCAAAGTAGGAGAGGGTGTTCTCCAATTCAAGCAGCATCCATTGGGCTTCTTCCGTCCCAGGATCCAGAGCATTGTTCACATCCAGCACATCATAGCCCTGGATGGTGCCCAGCAGGCTGCGCACCTGGCCCGACAGGAACCTGTCCGTCCACTGCCACGCCTGAAAGGCGCTCATGTCCTGCGTGGGCCGCGCGCCCTCGCTCAGCGGCGCGCCGGCATCTCCGGCCAGCTTCTGCAGGGCGCTGATTTTCGCGGCGGTGAGGGTGCTCGTCTGCTCGCCAAGGCCCACTGCCGCGCACAGCAGCAGGACGAGCGTCAGAAGAAGGGAAAGAAGCCGTTTGTTCATGGGAGGTGCCTCCTGTATCTCTCAATCATTCGGAAATCGTCAGTCCTTCAGGGTGGGTTTCTATCTCGTAATCGCCGCGGTGCTGGCTCACCAGCGCCTCCAGCGCCTGTGTCTGCTTGTCTGACAGTGCTTCCTGCTCAAGCAGCTCCTGCTGCTCCTTCGTCAGGGCAAGGGCCCCCGCAGGCTCGTCGCCCGCGTACAGGATGATGTGGATGCCGGCCGAAGTGACCACGGGCTCAGATACATCCCCCGGATGCTCCAGCGCCAGGGCAGCCTGGAGAAAACTATCATCCCACAGCACGGAATCGGCATGGAGCAGGTAGCCCGCGTCCTCGGGCGCGACGCCCGTGTCGTAGGAATACAGCGCCATCTGGCTTTCAAAGCTCTCTCCGTCTTCAAGCGCCCGATAGATGGCGTCCGTCTTCGACTTCATGACCGCGCTGGCGGCGCTCTGCAGGGCCTGCCAGGCATCCTCGCTGAGCGAAGACGAGCCGGACTGCAGGTCGGAAAGCCTGTTCGCGATATCCTCGGGCAGCGCCATCACGATGTGCTTGATGCGCCGGTAGCCCTCCGGAATGTAATAGGTGATTCCGCCGTTCATGAGAACCTCCTGCTCAAACAGCGGAATGTTCCCCTCATAGCGCTCCCGGCAAACGGAGACGTACTGCCGCTCATAGTACTCGAGCGCTTCCCCGTCCCCAAGGGCGATCTCGCCGCAGTACAGGTTCAGCAGCCGCTGGTTTTTCAGGCTCAGCTCCAGCTCCTGACGATAGGCGTCCAGCGTGCAGCCCATATCTTGAAGGAACGCGTCGATCTGCCCGTCGGGCGCATCGGGCGATTCCTCGCGGATGACCGCAGCCATCTGCTGCCAGGCAGTTTCATAGGTCTGCCGGGCCTGCTCATCCAGCAGGCGCTGCGTCTCACTGTCGATCTCCGCCTGTCCCGCCTCGCGCAGCAGGCTTTCCAGCACGCCCAGGCCAATAAAGTGCTCCAGCACGCTGTCTGTCAGCTGCTGCTTCTGCGCGTCGTTCAGGCTGATGCCCGCTGACTCGTAGAGCATGCAGCTCGCCGTCAGAGCGCTTTGCACGGTCTCAAGATCATATTCGACGCTGCCAACCCGAACAGCGGCGGCTGTCTGCTCCGCTATCGCACCGCAGCCGGCACAGCAGAGCATCAGCAGGCAGCACAGCAAAGAAATCCATGTTCCTTTCTTCATGTCCGGTTCTCCTTTCGGTACTGCTCGCTGAGCAGGAAAACGCTTTGTTTCAGCACATCCATCTGGCTCTTCAGGTAATACTCGTCCTCAAACAGCGCATAATGCACCGAAGCGCGGACAAAAATGAAGATGAGCGGTGTGATCACATCGCAGGGCATGCCCAGCAGGGGCTCCAGCCGTTTGGCATAGGCCTGATAGCGCTCATTGACGCCGGCAAAGAACGCCTTGCCGTGCTCGATGTATTTGGGGTGGGTATAGACCTGATACATCAGCCTGTATTTTTTGCCGTGGCGCTCCGCCGTCCAGTAGGGCACCTCATCGATGAATCTGGAAATATCCTCCATTCCCGTGGGCGCAAGCTGCATGAAATCGTCCTCCACCTTGCTCATGCAGTACGCGGTGGATTCCACAATCAAATCGTCCAGCGAATCAAAATAGGTATACAGGCTGGCTTTGGACAGGCCGCAGGCATTGGCCAGCGCCTGTATGCCCGTTCCGGTCAGGCCGTTTTCCGCATAGCAGCCAAAGCAGGCCTCCATGATCTCCGCCTTTTTCCGCTGATACGCCTGTTCGTCGCGTTCTCTCATCGTATCTCACTTCTTTTCATTAACCAATTGTTCGGTCAATATAGAATAACACAAAATGGCAAATATGTAAAGGAATATAAATCGACATATGTATACATGGCGGGAGCGCTTGCCCTGTTTCAGGGGCGAACTGCATACGGGGCTATAGGAAGCCTGTCTGCCAAATGCCGCCGGGTGCTGTCGATGATGTGCAGGCGATATGCGGCAGCTCTGTGAACGGCAAGACCGGTGATTCACACGAAATGCCTTTGCGCTCAACATGCAAAAGGAAGCCAGGGATTCGCCTGATCATGCCCCCACCGAGGAGCGTAGGGGCATTTCCTGTACACCCTTCTGAATTGAGCCAAACGATCACCGCTCCGGCAGCATGGCCTCCGGGTCCTGCATCGTGCCCTTATTGCTGACCTGCAGGTGCAGATGCGCAGGCAGCTCCGCCTCGCAAGGGATGCGCGCCAGCAGCGTGCCGATCGTCTGCCCGCGGGTCACGCGCTCGCCGATGCTCACCACGCTGCTCTCCATCCCGCAGTACGTCACCTGCCGCCCGTCCGTCTGCTCGATCATCACGCGCCAGCCCCACAGCTCGTCCCACGAGCTGCTTTTGACCTTGCCGTCCGCGCAGCACGTCACGGCCTGCCCCGCTTCGCCCGCGATGTCCAGCCCCATATGCGTGCGCCAGCAGCCCAGGCTTTCCCACCAGACGAGCGTCTGCGCGTCAAACGCGCGCAGAATCTCCCCCTCCACCGGCCACAGGCTGCTCGCCGCCGCCAGCAGCACAAGCCGCACGGTGATCGGCGCGATCGTGGGCAGCGGCGTGACCGTGGGCTGCGGCTCAGGCGATGCGCTCATCTCGAGCTCCGGCGCGTTGGCGGCAGCCTGCACGCCCGCTTCCTGCCGCCGCTTCACCTGCTGCGTATAGACCGCGCTGCCCGCCACCACGGCGATCACCGCCCCCAGCGTCACCAGATACGCATAGTCCATCATCCATGCCTTCATCCGCAAAAAGGCTCTCTTCACCCCACGCATCCCCTCTCTTTCCTACAGGATGCGCGGAAGAATGTGGAAATATGCGTTAGTCGGCTGTAAAAGCGTTCTCCTGCACAAGAAAAGCCCTCCGCAAGGAAGGCTTATGGCTTGATTTGAATCGTCTCTCCGTCGGAAACCAGCGTCATCACGCCGTGCTCCCTGGCTGTGTACACCTGCGCGCCCGCGCGGGTCAGCCGCACCTTGACAGCGTTGGCCGGATTTTTGCCGGTCATCAGCGCAATATCCGGCGACACGGCGCTGACCAGCTCCGCGCACGTCGCCTCCTCGCTGCCGCCCAGCGCGCAGATCAGCGCGTCGGCGTCGAGGTTCACGCGCGAGGAAATCAGCTCCCGTTCGCCTCCGGCGGTGATGGAGCCCATGATCAGCACGGATGTGTTCCCATAGTCGATGCGCACGGACAGCCCATCGTCGCGCTCGTCGGTGTGCGCCGTGCGTGCCGGGCCGATGAACGTCACCCGCGCGCGTCCCAGCGCAAAGGACAGTCCCTGTGTGGGCACGATGGCCTGTATGCCGCTGTTTCTCTGCGCCTGCGCTATCAGGCGGTTGTACGCCGTGCCCTTCGTCTGCGAATCCTGGAAGAGCAAATACTGCGGCGGCATCAGCGTGATCGCCAGCGGAAGGCCGCCGATCTGGCTCTGATCGCTGCTCATCGCCGCCGCCGCGTTGAGGTGGCTCACGCCGCACAGCAGCAGCTGGCCCGTGAGCGCCGCGCCCATGCCGCTGCCGCCGCCCAGGAGCATCGTGTAGCCGTCCGCGCAGACCAGCACGGCCTCGCCGCTGCCTGCGCGCAGCGTCTTGACCGTCAGGCCCGTTTTGTTCACGCCGTAGGCCCAATCCGGCAGCGTCACATTCGTCAGGCCTTCCGGCAGACTGATCTCCGGGAGCTCAAGCCCCGTCAGGCCGCCGAGTGACAGGCTCGGCGCGCCGGTTTCCGGATCGTTTTTCACAAAGCCCAGCACACACGCGCCCACGAACAGCAGCGCAGCCAGTCCCAGAATCAGCAGGATATTGGTCAGGCAGCCGCTGAGACATCCGCGCCGCCGCTTTCTCACGTGCGATCTTCCCTCGCGCGCCATGCTTACAGCGCCTCCATGAGGTCAGCAAGCGCCTGCGCATCCTCGCGCGCCGTCGCCCAGCTGGTCACAAAGCGGATCGCCACATGCGTATCGTCGACCTCGCCCCAGCGCTCAAACTCGACCCTCTCCGCCAGCCTCTTCTCCTGCTCGCGCGTGACGATCGGGAAGATCTGGTTGGTCGTCGTGGCAATCAGCGTCTTCACGCCAGCCCGTGCCATGCCCGCGCGGATGATGTCCGCCATCTCGTTGGCATGGCGCGCCCAGGCGAAGTAATCGTCGTTTTCCAGCGCGGCCAGGAACATCACGCCGCACAGACGGCCCTTGGCGATCATGCCGCCGCGGTTCTTGATCATGAAGCGGAAGTCCCCCTGCAGCGCCGGATTCACGATCACCAGCGCCTCGCCGAACAGCAGGCCGTTCTTGGTGCCGCCGATGTAGAACGCGTCGGTCAGCGCCGCCATGTCCCTGAGCGTGACCGTCGCCTCGCTGCACGCCAGCGCGCTGCCCAGGCGCGCGCCGTCCGCGTAGAGCAGCAGGCCGTTTTTGTCGCAGACCGCGCGCAGCGCGCGAAGCTCCTCAAGGCTGTATACCGTGCCGATCTCCGTCGGCTGGGAGATGTACACGACGCGCGGATGCACCATGTGCTCGTCCGTGTGCGCATCGACCACAGCCTGCACGCCCTCGGGCAGCACCTTGCCGTCACGGGAGGCCGCGATGCACACCTTGTGCCCGCTGCCCTCGATGGTGCCCGTCTCGTGCACGTTGATGTGGCCGGTCTGCGCCGCAATCGCCGCCTCGTACGGGCGCATGAACGCGCTCAGGGCGACCATATTGGCGCTCGTGCCGCCGACCATCATGTGCACCGCCGCGTCCTTGCAGCCGCACTTCTCTCGGATCAGACCGGCTGCGCGCAGGCTGTATTCGTCCAGGCCGTAGCCGCAGGTGTGCTCCAGGTTCGTTTGGACGAGCCTCTCCATCACCAGCGGATGCGCGCCCTCGCCGTAATCATTTCTGAAAAAAAGCTTGTTCATGGTTTGTCCTCCCTATGCGCTGCCCGTATCACCGCTGTGCCTTTACGCGGCCGATATACAGGGTTTCATCAATCGTGATCTGCGATACGCCGGACAGGTCGAGCCTGTCCACATCGATGCCCGCCAGCATCGGGGTCATGCGCGCCAGGTGCTGCACCGTCTCCGGCGAGACGCAGAGCGTGTAGGTGATCGCCTCCTGATGCAGCACGTCCATCTTCTCGTGCGCGTAGCGCTCCACGTCGCCGTCGTCGTAGGTCGCATGGCGCAGCTGTTCTCCTGCCAGCGTCCGCAGCTGGTGCAGGTAGCCGCTCCGGGGCGCGAGCTTCATCACCACGCCGTCCTCCCTGAGCACGCGCCCAAACTCAGCGTAATTCGCCGGGGTGAACACGTCCAGCAGCACGTCGGCCGTATGGTCCTGCATCGGGATATGCTTGAGATCCGCGGCAAAAAACGCCGCCGTCTTCGGTCCTCTCGCAGCCAGGCGCACCGCGTCCTTGGACAGGTCAAACCCGATGCGCGTCATGGACCTGCCCGGGCAGACGGCCTTGGCGTAGTAGCCCTCGCCGCAGCCCGCGTCCAGCAGCACGGGATGATCCGCCGGCCCATAGCGGCCGATTGCCTCCGTCAGAAGCTCGACCACCGGCGCGTACACGCCCGCCTCAAATACCCTTGCGCGGTGGTCAAAGAGCTCCTTTTTATAGAACATCTCCTTCTGACCGGGCACGAAGTTGACGTAGCCCTGCCGCGCAATGTCGTAGGTGTGGCGCCTGCTGCACACCAGGCTGCTGTCCTTTTTCAAAAATGCGCCGCCGCACAGCGGGCAGCGCAGAAGAGGGATGATGGATTCGATCATATGTGTTTTTCCTCTTGACAGACAAGCGGGGCTGCCGCCCCGCACCCTGCCTGAGGGACACTGTCCCTCAGACTCTCTTCTTCGCTTCGCGGCGGATTGAAACGGATTTAGAAATAATCCGAGAAGTACGGCTGCTCGATGGGGATGATGTCCTCGAGGATGCGCACCGCGTCGTCGCTCGCGTCCAGCCGCTCCACGCGCCTGAGGTAGGTTGGGCGCTTGTAGCCATAGAACATCGCCGTCAGCGTCTGAATATCGCACTCTACCCGCTCGCCCTGCGTGCCGCCGCGCTCGATGATCGTGTTGCCCTCCTTATCCCAGCGCAGGCTGAAGTCGCCGCAGTTGCACTCCATCACCGGATCCCGGATGATGAAATGCAGGTCGTCGTGGATGGAGATGATGTCAAACGGATACTTCTTGATGAACGCCTCGAAATCCACGATGCGGGCCATGATGTTCGGCTCGATCTCCTCCTGAATCTCGCTGTCCTCCAGCAGGAAGGCCATCGGCTCGTTGGTGTAGTTGGTGCCCACCACCTTCTCGATCATCGAGAAGTGTGCGGAGACGTAGTTCCACAGACCGTGACGGGCCTCCTGATTGATGTACACCAGCTCCTTGATGCGGAAGATGTCGTTGGCGATGTAGTAGACCAGATAGCCCTTGGGCTCGCCGTCCTCGTTGTAGTAGACGGCGACGATCACGTCATCCGCCTCCCAGCGCCAGTATTCCTCCCACTCCAGCTCGTTGCGCTTGAGCGCGCCGTGACGCATGCGCGTGAACGCGTTGTGCACGGTGCGCAGATCCTCGCTGTCGATGCCCACGCGCTCCACCATGCCGGTCACCTCGCGCCGCTTGGGCAGCTGCGTGTCCTTGATGGTGTAGGTCATCTTGTCCGTGACGATCTCCCAGCCCTTCTTGCGGTAATAGGGGATCATGTACGGCACGAGCATAGAGACGCACTGGTGGTTCTGCCGCATGCTGTCCAGCGCCGTCTTGATGAGGCTGCTCATCAGGCCGAGGTTCATGTATTCCGGGTATGTCGCCACGCCGGTCACGCCGCCCATCTTGTACATCTGGCCGAAGATGTTCACCTGCATGGGATAGATGCTGATCTGCGAGGCCAGCTTCTCCCCGTCGAACCAGCCGTAGGACTCCGTCTTCTTGAGCACCGGCTTCTTGCTGCGCTCCATCTCCTTCTGGTTCCAGCCCAGCGAGGCCAGCTCGCTGTCCGTCACCTGAAAGGCATAGCGGAGCAGCGCATTGTACTGCGCCGTGTCGTCCGTGGTCAGCTCGCGCATCTGCAGGCGCTCGAGCAGCTTTTCCTTCATCCGATGTCATCCCCCGTCCTGTCTGGGCCGTTTATGCGATGCACTATTATAGCACAAGCCGCCCCTGTGAGGCAAGGCGGCATGCCGCGCCTGTCAGGCCCTATCCTGATGAACAAAGCCGTGCTCCAGCGTGATCACGCAGTCGTATGTCGGGTACCTGTCGTGCACGGCCTGCTCGATTCGCCTGCGGATTTCCCGGCTGCCGATGGCCAGGTCATACGGCACCACGCAGTCGAAGACGACCTTGGTCTGCCTGCTGCCGCGCACGATGCGCAGGTCATGGATGGACATGCGCGGGTGAATCTCCTCCGCCGCCCGCTGCGCCAGCGCGCGCAGCTCATTCACGCGCGGATCGTCGAGCGTCACAGGGTCATAGTGGATGACCAGGTTCAGCTGCTCCTGCTCAAGAAAGTCCCGTTCAATGCCGTCGATCATGTCATGGCTGACCAGCGGATCCAGCGCCGCATCCATCTCCAGGTGCACGCTGGCGTACTGCCTGCCCGGGCCGTAGTCGTGCACCATCAGGTCGTGGATGCCCAGCACGCCGGGATAGCTCATCAGCTTTCTGCGGATCGCCTCCACCTGCTCGCGCGAGGGCGGCGTGCCCAGCATCGGGTCGAGCGTCTCCTTCACCAGCCCAAAGCCGCTGACCAGGATGAACGCCGCCACCGCCGCGCCCATCCAGCCGTCGAGCATCCAGCCGGTGAAATGGCCGATGACGGTGGACAGCAGCACGGCGGTCGTGGCGATCACGTCGTTGCGGCTGTCGTCCGCCGTCGCCGTCAGCGTCTGGGAGCTGATCTTCCTTCCGATTTGCCGGTTGAACGACGCAAGCCACAGCTTCACCAGAATCGAGCCGATAAGCACGACGACCAGCGCGGCGCTCAGCGTCACCTGCTCGGGATGCAGGATCTTCTCCACGCTGCTCTTCATCAGCTCCACGCCGATGACCAGGATCATCACCGCCACCATCAGGCCGGAGAGGTACTCAAAGCGCCCATGGCCGTAGGGATGATCCTCATCCGCCGGCTTATCCGCGAGCTTGAAGCCCAGCAGGCTCACGACGCTCGAGGACGCGTCGGACAGGTTGTTCACCGCGTCTGCCGTGATGGCCACGGAGCTGCTGATCGTGCCCACCAGCAGCTTGAGCGCAAAGAGCAGCGCATTCGCGCCCACGCCCACGATGCTTGCCGCCCTTCCGTACTGCAGGCGCACGCGTTCCTCGCGTACGTCACCGCCGACGGTGCGTTCAATGATGTTTTCCAGCATACCCGCACATCCTTCCCATCAGAAAGATCAAAAGTTAGGAAAAGCAATCTTTTCCGGATATAAAAACAGGCGCCTGCGTCATCGCGCAGGCAGCCTTAGCTTATGTACAGATTCGACGCAGGGTTCCTGATTCCTGCTTGATGTTACACGACGCTCTGCAGACCGAGGGTCTTTTCAATCAGCAGCATCACGCCCAGCGTCGCGGCCATCAGGATGGTCGCCAGCGCGGCGATCGTCGGATCGAAGTGATACTCGACGTAGCTCATGATCTCAATCGGCAGCATGTTGACGCCCGGGCCCGTGAGAAACGCGGAGAGCGACACGTTGTTGAACGAGTTGATCACGGACATGATGCACGCAGAGGCGATGCCGGACTTGATGTTGGGCAGCACGATTCTAAAGAACGTGTACACCCGCGTCGCGCCCAGGCTGCACGCCGCCTCCTCCACCGCGAAATCAAAGTTCGCCAGCGAGGAGGTGACCACGCGCATGACGTACGGGATTGACAGCAGCGTATGGCCGATCAGCAGGCTGGGGATGACCTCCAGGTCATACAGATTGACGACATAGCGCAGCATGATGAAGCCCAGCACGATGCACGGAATGAGCACCGGGGAGAGGAACAGCGCCTTGATGGCTTCCTTGCCCCTGAACCTGAAACGGTTGAGCGCGTACGCCGCCGGCAGGCCCAGCAGCAGGGCAATCGCCGTCGCCGCGAGGGCGATGATGATGCTCAGCTTGGCTGCCGAGATGAACGAGCTCATCGTCAGCACCTGCTTGTACCAGTCCAGCGTGAAGCCCTGTCCCGGGAACTTGAGCGCCTTCGTCTCGCTGAAAGAAGCCGCAGCGATGACCAGCAGCGGGCCGATCAAAAAGATATAGACCAGAACTGTGATGAGCATCAGCGCTCCGTTCTTCTTTCTCATAAACAATCGCTCCAAATACAAAATCAGTTGATGCAGCGCGAAGCGAAGAAGGGGTCTGGGGATGAAATCCCCAGGCGGGTCTTAGGGCGGCAGCCCTAACGTTTCCTCACGCTCTCACTTCACGGAGAACGTGGAATTCCACATCTCGATCCACTTGGCCTGGTTCTCGACGATGACGTCCCAGTCAACCAGCTTGAGGCTGCTGACCATCTCCTCGCCGTAGGTGAAGTTGGCCGCCTGCTCCGGCTCGAGCACGATGTCGGTACGGACCGGGCTGTCCACGCCGTCCAGGGCCTCGGCCAGCTGCACGTCGTAGCTCAGGTAGTAGTTGATGAACTCGGTCGCCAGGTCCTTGACCTCGGTGCCCTTGATGATGTTGAGCATGTTGTAGCCCGCGAAGGAGCCCTCAACCGGATCGACCCAGATGTAGTCCGGGTTCGCGTTCTTGGCGGTGGTGTAGCTGTAGTCCAGCAGCACGGCCACGGAGATCTCGCCCTGGTTGAGCATGGTGATGGTGTTGTTGGCGGAGGTGTAGGTGTTCACGACGTTCGGCTTGAGCTCGGCAAGCTTGGCGAAGATCGCCTCGTCGTCCACGCCCGGGGTGAAGCCAAAGGTCTCGGCGGTGGCGAAGTAGAACAGCGGGCCGGTGGTGGCAGTCATGTCCGGGATCGCGATGCTGTCCTCCAGCTCCGGATTCCACAGGTCGGCAAAGGACTTGATCTCCACATCGCAGTAGGCGCTGTCATAGACGATGCCCAGGCGGTTGAAGGTGTAGGCCGGGCCGTACTCCTCGCCCATCGGGGCGCGGCCGCACGCGTAGATGCTGTCCAGGTTGGTCAGCTTGCTGGCGTCGATGGTGTCGATGACGCCCTCGGCCATCAGCTGCTTGACGAACATGTCGCCAATGATGACCACATCGTAGTCCTCCGGGGACTCGACGATCTTGGTCACGCGCTGCGCATTGCTGGCGCCGTCGGCCACGATGGTGCAGCCGGTCAGCTCCATGAACGGATCGTAGATGTTCTTCTGCAGCAGCTCCGCATTGAAGCTGAAGGTGGAAATGGTCAGGGTCTGGCCCTCGTAGGGCTTCGCCTCGGCCACGGCGCAGGACAGGCTCAGCACCAGCACGAGCGCCACGATCAGAGAGATGATCTTCTTCATTGTCTTTTCCTCCTCGGTGAATCAATCGATGAGAATGATTTTGTTTGCCGCCAGCGAGAGCGTGACCGCCTCGCCCACGGGGAAAACCTGATTCTGGTCCGTGCTCACGACGAACTCGCCCACGTCCGTCTGCACGTTGATCTGGTTGCGCTGGCCCAGGAACGTGGACACCAGCACATGGCCGCTGATGGCGTTGGGCACATCGGCGCCCGCGGGATGCACGCTCACGTCGCCCGGGCGGATGCAGCCCTTGCAGCTGCCCGCGTGATCGGCCGCCGTGACGATCCTCGCGCCGTTCTCCGTCCTGAACTCACAGCTGCCCGTGCGCGTCAGATGGATGAAGTTCTCAAAGCCGACGAAGCGGGCGATGAACTCGGTCTTCGGGCGGTTGTAGATCTCGCTCGGGGTGTCCATCTGCTCGATGACGCCCTTGTTCATGATGGCGACCTTGTCGGAGATGGCGAAGCACTCCTCCTGGTCGTGCGTGACGTAAATCGCGGTAAAGCCCAGCTCCTGCTGCAGGCGGCGGATCTCCACGCGCATCTTGACGCGCAGCTTCGCGTCCAGATTGGACAGCGGCTCGTCGAACATCAGCAGGTCGGGCTTGATGACCAGCGCGCGCGCAAGCGCCACGCGCTGGCGCTGGCCGCCGGACATCTCGCGCGGATAGCGGTTTTCAAAGCCCTCCAGGTCGACGACCTTGAGCATGTGCAGGACTTCTTTTCGGATGGTTTCCTTGTCCAGCTTGCGCATCTTCAGGCCGAAGGCCACGTTGTCAAACACGGTCAGATGCGGAAAGAGCGCGTAGCTCTGGAACACGAAGCCGAAGTTGCGCTTGTGCAACGGCACCTTCGTGTAGTCCTTGCCGTCAAAGATGATCTGGCCGGCCATCGGATCGGAGAAGCCGGCGATCATGCGCAGGCAGGTGGTCTTGCCGCAGCCGGAGGAGCCCAGCAGGGAGACAAACTCGCCCTTTTCCACGCTCAGGTCAAAATCCTTGAGGATGATGTTCTGGTCGTAACCGGCGGTGATGTTTTTCAGTTCAAGCAGTGCCACTTGTTTGTCCTCCTTACGCCATGGGGTTGATCTTGCGGCTGACGGAATTGAACAGGCCGGACACGACCATCGTGGTCACGATCATCACAACCGCGACGACCGAGGCCTGCGTCCAGTCTCTCAGGCTCATCGCGTACTGATAGACCATCGTGGCGAGCACGCGGGTATCCGTACCGCCCAGCAGCTGCGGCGTGGTGTACGCCGTCATGCAGCCGGTAAACACGAGCACGCTGCCGGTTACCAGGCCGGAAATGCTCAGCGGGAACACGACATGGAAGAACGAGCCGAGCTTCGTCGCGCCCAGGTTGCCGGCGGCCAGCGTCAGATCATCCGGAATGTTGTCCATCACGCCGATGAGCGAGAGGATCATCTGCGGCAGGAACAGCTGCACAAAGCCCACCGTCATGGAGAACTCATTGTACAAAAGGTCCTGCGGCTTGGCAAACAGGCCGCTCCACACCAGGAAGTTGTTCACGATGCCGCGCTTGCCCAGGATGACCATCCAGGAGAAGGAGCGCACGACCGGGCTGGTAAACATCGGGAACACCGCAAAGGCCATCATCATGCCCTTGTGGCGGGAATACTTGCTGATGTAATACGCAGTGGGGTAGCCCAGCAGCGCGCACACAAGCGTGGACAGCAGGCTCAGGCGGATGGACCGCATAAACGTCTGCTGAAAGTACGCATCCCCGAACAGCTTGAAATACGAGGAAAGCGAAAAGGACTGATCCGGGAAAAACGAGGTCAGACAGAGAGAGAACAGCGGAACCAGCATAAACAGGGTCACAAACAGCGTGCCCGGCAGAATCAGAAGCAGCCAGACGGTGTTCTTTTTGCGGCTCACCGACAGTTCATTCCTTTCCATACACAAACATTCGGAATAAGACAATACATTTTATCACACGCCTGCCGCTGCGTCAACCGAGTGCCGTTTTCCCCGCACGCGTTTTCGTTTTATCCCCCAAACGCCGCGAAAAAAGAGCTGCCTCTCATGGCTTGTCTTCGCCATGTTGAGGCAGCTTCGTTTGTGCTGTGTGAAGACTGCAGGGAATATCAGCCCTTGACCGCGCCTGCGACCATGCCCTGGATGATCTGCTTGCTGAAGATGAAGTAGATGATCACAATGGGCATCATGGTGATGAGCATGGCGGCCATCTGCTTGGGATAGTCCGAGCCGAACTGTCCCTTGAACTGTGTCAGTGCCAGAGGAATGGTCTGCAGATGGACGTTCTCGATCAGCACCAGGGCGAAGGAGAACTCATTCCAGCAGCTGAACACTTGAATGATGGCGACCGTCACCAGGATGGGCTTGCACATCGGCATGATGATGCTCCACATGGTGCGGGAGAAACTGGAGCCGTCAATGGCGGCAGCCTCCTCCAGGGAGACAGGAATACCCTTGACATACCCCTCCACCAGGAAGATGCCCATGGGCATGCCGAAGCTGATATAGGGCAGCAGCAGCGTGAACCATTGGTTGGTCATGTTCATCTCCTTGAACACGACGTAAATGGGCACCAGCAGGGAATGGATGGGGATCAGCATGCCGGAGAGGAACATCAGATACAGCGGGCGGTTCCACTTGCCCTTCACGCGGGCGAGCATGTAGCCCACGATAAAGGAGAACACAACAATGCCCAGGATGCTGATGCCCGTGGTGCGTACGGAGTTCCACATGGATTCAAACAGGTGGTAATCCGGGTTGGTCAGGATGCGGGTGTAGTTTTCCAGCGTGGGGAGGGGAGCACCAAACAGTCCCGGGATGGACAGCTTGTCTGCATTGAAGACGCGCTTGACCTTCAGGGAGTTGTAGGCCATCCAGATCAGCGGGAAGATACAGGTCAGGGAGAAAATCCACAGCATCACGTCCATAAAGATGCTGCCGACGCGGGCGGAGGGTGACAGATGCTTCTTCGCCTTGGCAGGACGCTTGCTCATGCTTCCACCCCCTTCGTTGTGCGCTTAACCAGCCACTGGGAACCGCCGATGACCGCAAGAGACAGGACGAAGATGGCAACGGAAATGGTGCTGCCATAGCCCAGGTTGGAATCGCGGAAGGATGTGTTGTAGCCGTACATGGCCATAACCATGGAAGCGGTGCCCGGGCCGCCTTGGGTCATCACGTAGATGTTGTCGAACGCCTTCATGTTGCCTGCGATGCACAGCGTCAGGCAGACCAGAATGGTATTTTTGATGAGGGGCAGGGTGATTTTCACGGCTTTCTGGAAGCCATTGGCGCCGTCTATCTCCGCGCTCTCGAAAATTTCGCTGTCAATACCGGCAATGGCAGAGAACATGATGACCATGTAATAGCCGATATACTGCCACACCAGCGGGATGGATACCGCCAGCATCACATTGCCGGTGCCCAGCCAGTTGGGCCAGCTCATCCAGTTGCCTGTGATGAGGCCCAGCCGGTTCAGAACGGTGTTGAGCAAGCCGTCCTGCAGGTAGATGATGTTCCAGATCATGCCGATGCACACGGCAGAAATGGTGCTGGGGAAAAAACCGAAGGTGCGGTGGATGGCCTTGGCATGCGTCAACCGGGAGTTGGCAAACATCACCAGAATGAAAGCCAGGCCCATCTGGCCGATGATGCAGACCACAACCAGGTAAATATTGTGCAAGAAGGCTTCCCAGAACACCTTGTCCGCAAAGAGAGTGCGGTAGTTGGCCAGCCCGTTGAAGGTCATGTTGGGGCCGCCCTTCCACTCATAGAAGCTGTAGATGACGGCTCGGCAGAGCGGATAAAAAACTGTAAAGACAAAGATCAAAACCGGTACGCAAAGATACAGCAGGATCGTTCGGGTCTTGGGCCTGATGGAGTTGAGCATGGCATTTCCTCGCTTTCCGCCCGTTTTTCAGCTCGGATGATATCGCTGACTGGAAAGGGCCGTTCCGCCGGATCTTCCGACGGAACGGCCCCATGTCAGATGACAGACAATGAGGTCAGGCAGCTGCTTGCGTGATCAATAGTTCGCCTCGTAGGCAGCCTGAGCGTTCTGGGCAACCTCCTCAGCGGTCTTGTCGCCGTTGAGCATGGCCTGCAGATCCTGGTTGAACACGCCCCACACAGCAGAGTTGATGTAGGAGTCGTAGATCTCGCAGGTCTCGGTGTCCACATAAGACCAGTTGTAGAAGTCCTGGGTGATCTGGTCGAAGTTGGACAGGTCAACTTCGCCGGCAGCGGTCAGGCCGCCCAGAGCGTAGTTCTCAGCCACATAGGTGGAGAAGGCGGGGCCGGTCAGCTCCTGCGCCAGGTCGATGGCGGCAGCCAGCTTGTCAGCATCCTCGGCAACCTTGGGGTTGATGGCCACGGCGTAGCCCAGGCCGATGTTCTGAGAGTTGGGCGCCTTGGTGGCGTCAGCCGGCTGCGGCAGCACGGCGAAGCCGATGTTGGCCCACTTCTCGGCGTCGGCATCCTTCAGGGTCGCGGCGATATAGCTCTCGTCCCAGTTGCCGCCGATGAAGGCCGCAGCCTGGCCGGCGATGTAGTACTCGCGGGCGTCCTCGTTGGTGACGGTGTTGAAGTTGCTGTTGAAGATCTTGGTTTCGCAGAACAGGCGCTGGGTCTCCTTCAGGCAGGCCACAAAGGCATCATCGGTGAAGGCGGCGCCGGTCTTGGCGATCAGGCTGGCGAACCATTCGGGACCGGTGTAGCGGTTGCCCAGGGTGGACACGAAGTCGGAGTTCATCTGCCACTGGCCGCCGTTGCCGAAGGCCACGGTGACGATGCCCTGACCGTTGAAGTACTCGGAGGCCTTCTCAACCTCGTCCCAGGTGGTGGGGAAGGCGTCGTAGCCGGCTTCCTTCCACATGGCCTTGTCGTAGATCACCACGGTGCAGGTGCCGCCGGTCAGCACGGGATAGCCATAGGTCTTGCCCTGGGTGGTGAAGGGGGTGAAGTAGGCGGTGTTGTAATCGGCGTAGTACGGGCTCTGGGCGATGATGTCGGTCAGATCCAGCACCAGGCCCTGCTCAGACCAGGCGATGGTGTTCATGCCCTGCAGCAGGAACACGTCGGGCAGGTCGTTGGCGGCAGCCAGCGCAGCGATCTTGGTCTTGTACTCGGCGTTGGCGATGACGTTCTCGTTCAGCTCAATCTCGGGATGCGCGGCGTTCCAGGCGGCGATGACGGTACGGAAGCCATCGGAACCGCCGTTGCCCTCGGACTCCTCAGAGGTGGAGAAGTGCATCACGGACAGGGTGCCCTTGTAGGCCAGATCACTCGCGGCCACATCGGTGGCGGCAAATGCGCTGATGCAGGTGCACAGCATGACCAGGCAGAGAAGGAAACAGGCAAGCTTCTTCATAGGACAGGGTCCTCCTTTTTTTATTGCGGCTCATGCCGCTATTTCTCCAACAGCACGTAGCAGCGCTGTCATCGACATAGGAAAGGTGTGCGTCATGCGAAAGGCGCGGGCACACAGCCCAGGCTTTCGCCCGGCACAAGCGCCACAGGCACCTGCATGACACGGAAAGGGAACGCGGAATCCTCCACACGGCCGACCAGCAGCCGCGCAGCCTCCGTGCCCATGGCCTCGGTGTCCTGACGAATGGTGGTCAGCCTGGGGCTGATGTACTGGCCGATTTCAATGCCGTCATAGCCCGCGATGGACAAATCCTCCGGCACCCGGAGCCCCATCTTCTGCGCCGCCTGCAGTGCACCCAGGCAGCAGTGGTCGTCCGGCAGGAAGATGCAGCTGGGACGCGCCTCCCGGGTCAGCAGAGACATCGTCGCCTCTCGGGCCGCAGTGGGCGAGTCGTACAGTGACTTGACGAGGTAGCCCTCCGGGATGGGCAGCCCGGCCTGCTGCATGGTGCCCAGGAAGCCATTCATGCGGCTGTCCGTGACCATGGAGGGGTCGCCGCTGATCATGGCGATGCGCCGGTGTCCCAGGGCGATGGCCCTCTGCGTCAGCTGGCGCATGCCCTGCTCGTTATCGCTGACCACAGCACTGCGCCCGGCGTACACATGATCCACTGTGACGCAGGGAATGTCGCTGGCGCCCAGCTCCAGCACCTCGGGGATGTGAAAGTCCACACAGGCGATGAATACGCCGTCCAGGTTGCGATACCGGCAGTGCTCCAGGTAGGTCATGCCCGTGCAGGCCATGTGATGGTTGATGAACGTGATATCGTAGCCCTTCCGCTCGCTTTCCCGCTTGAAAGCGTTGAGCAGGGAGGTGAAGAACGCATGGGTCAGACCGGATTGCCGCTCGTCACTGAACAAAACGCCCAGATTATAGGAACGATTGGTCTTGAGGGTACGCGCAATGGCGTTGGGGTAATAGCCAATCTCCCGGGCGGTACGGTGCACCAGCTCCCGCGTCTTGGCGCTGATGTCCGAATAATCGTTAAGCGCCTTGCTGACCGTAGAAACCGACAAACCGCACCGGGCCGATACATCCTTGATGGTGACAGCCATAGTTTCTACTCCTGTTCAGCATCTGCTGTAACTAAATCGATTTCGATGAATATAGTATAGTGCACTTTTGACCATATTGCAAGGGTTTTCATAAAATTTCTATAAAATTTTTTATGTGCCCGTGTGGATGACCGGAGAGCGCTGCTCTGCTTCGGTCAGGCCGAGGTCGGGCAGACGGCAATCTCCGTTTTGTTGACAGGTGAGCTTCATGGTGAAATCCTCGATTCCCGCTGCATAGAAAAAGCAGCTATGGTATTGAAGGTTTCCCTTCAAACCATAACTGCCGCGCTTTCGAATGCAGCTTGGATAAACCGCATCAGATGATGTCGGCATACTGCGCCGCGCTCTTTGTGAACGCCTGCATGGCGTCCTCGAGCTGCGCCCGGAGCGCGGGCAGCTCGATCTGCGTGAGATGCTTGTCCTTCACCCGCAGCACGCCGCCCGCCATCACGGCCTCCACATTGGAGGCGTTCGCGCTGTACACCAGCGCGGAGTACGGGTTGTATACCGGGAACATGTTCACGCTTTCGGTTTCCACCAGCACGACGTCCGCGCGCATGCCGGGCCGCAGCTGGCCAAATTCTTCCCCCGCGCCCAGCGCCTGCGCGCCGCCGCGCGTGGCCAGCGCCACGATCTCCCGGGCCGGGAACAGGCTGCGGTCGCGGTTGGCCGTCTTGTGGCAACCCGCAAACAGGCGCATCTGGTCAAACATGCTCAGCGTGTTGCCCGAGGACGGGCCGTCCGTGCCCAGGCCCACCGCGACGCCCGCCGCGCGCAGCTGCTTCACCGGCGCGACGCCCTTGCCCGCCTTGGTGTTGCTGGCGATGCAGTGCGCCACGCGCACGCGCTGTCTGGCCATCAGGTCGATGTCCTCCTGCGTCAGGTGGATGCAGTGCGCCGCCAGCAGGTGCTCATCCGCCGCGCCGATGCTGTGAAGAAACTGCATCGGCGTCATGCCCATTTCGGCGAAATGCTTCATCTCATAGTCCATCTCGCTCACGTGCAGCGTCATCAGCGCGTCATGGCGCACCGCCATCTCGTGGCAGCGGCGCAGCGCATCCGCGTCAAGCGTGGTCGTGCCGTGCGGCGCGACGATCGGGCGCACGAGATCGCAGTCCCTGTAGCGCGCAAGCATTTCCTCCGCGATGTCAAAGCCGCCGTAGGGCGCCTTCGGGCTGTCGCAGGTTGTCTGCCCGATGACCGTCTCGCCCAGGTACCCGCGCATGCCCGTCTCCAGGCACACGCGCGCCACCTCGTCCTCAAAGTAGTACATATCCACAAATGTCGTGATGCCGGCGAGCAGCATCTCGGCGACGCCGTACTTCGCGCCCAGGTACACCAGCTCCGGGGTCATCGCCTCGTTTTCCAGCGGGAACAGGAAGCGGCGCAGGCGGTCCGGGCAGTCGTCGCCCATCGTGCGGAAGGGCACCATCGACGCGTGGCAGTGCGTATTCACGAAGCCCGGCAGCAGGATGCCGCCGCGGCAGTCGATGCGCTCATCAATGGCTGCGCCGCCCGTATATGCGCCGCTGCCCAGCGCCGCGATCCGGTCGCCCTCCGCCAGCAGCCAGCCGTCCCGGTGCTCGGTCATCGCGTCGTCCATCGTCAGGATCCACGCATGCTCAAACAGCGTATTCATGGCTTCACCTCAGAACATCCATCGCCGCCGCGCAGAATACCTGCACGCCGGTGACCAGCACGCGCTCGTCCAGGTCAAAGCGCACCGTGTGCTGCGCGCTGGCCATCGGGGTCATCACGCGCATGTACGTCGCCTGTCCCCCGCGCTCCTGCACGCGGTTCATCATCACGGAGATGTCCTCACTGCCCCAGTTTTTGGCGTTCTCTATGCTGCTGACCTTCAGATGCGGCAGGTCGCGGCGCACCACGTCGGCGATGCGCGCAAGCAGCGCCTCGTCGCTGTGCTGTCCCTCGGCCTCGCCCATCTTCTTCATCTCCACGCTGCAGCCGACCATCGCCGCTGCGCCCCGGCACGCGGCCTCGGCGGAGGCCGCCATGTAGCTGTTGATTTCCGTCGTCTCGCCGCGCACCTCCAGCTGCATCACCGCCTCGTCCGGGATGACGTTGCGGCCCGTGCCCGCATGCAGCGTGCCGACGTTGATGCGGCTCTCGCCCGCGCTGTGGCGCGGAATCGCGTGCAGCGCCAGCACAGCGGAGGCCGCCGCCAGCAGCGCGTTTCTGCCCTTCTCCGGGAAGCCGCCCGCGTGCGCTGCCAGCCCCCTGAACGTCACGTCGTACTTCGTCGTCGCCAGCGAGCCGTAGGTGCCCGGGGTCACGTCGCCGTCGTCCAGGCTGTCCGTCGGCGCGACATGCGAGCCGATGAACACGTCCACATCGTCCAGGTGGCCTGCCGCCACCATCGCCTTTGCGCCGCGCGCGCCCTCCTCGCCCGGCTGGAACAGCAGCTTGACCGTGCCGTGCAGCTGCTCCTTCATCTGCGCGAGCACCTTCGCCGTGCCCAGGCCGATGGCCGCGTGCGCGTCGTGCCCGCAGGCGTGCATCATGCCGGGGTTCACGCTGGCAAAGCCCTCTCGTGCCGGACGATGCGTGCTTTCGGCGCACTCCTGCATGCCCAGCGCGTCGATATCAAAGCGCATGCCGACCGTCGGGCCCTCGCCGCAGCGGAGCACGCCCACCACGCCGGTGAAGCCCTCGCGCATGTCGTCCGTCAGGTATGCCTCCTCGCAGCCGTACTCCAGCACGCGCTCAAGGTGCGCCTGCGTCGTCTTCCCGTCCGGCACGCCCATGCGCGCCGCCTCGGCGCAGGCCGCCCGGCCCGTGATCACCTCATAGCCCATATCCGTCAGCTCTTTGGCGATCAGCGCGCTGGTGCGCATTTCCAGCCAGCCCGTCTCCGGGAAGCGGTGGATGCTGCGGCGGATCTCCGTCAGCCACGGCTCCAGCGCTTCGCTTCTTGCGATCAGTTCTTCGGTCTTATTCATGTCGGCTCATCTCCCGTGATCTGTGAATTCCTATGGATGATTTGATGATAGCATAATTGACGGACGCGTTCAAGCGTCGTATACTGAAACCGCCTGTTTCCAGGTCAAGACGATATCAGAGGGATATAAATATGAAGAATGTGCTCGTCATCGGTTCCACCTGCGTGGACGTCATCATCCGCGTGGATCACCTGCCCAAAACCGAGGAAAACCTCCACCCCGAATCCCAGCGCTTCGCCATCGGCGGCTGCGCCTACAACGTCGCCAACATTCTGGGCCGCGCGGGCGCGGACCTGACGTTCGTCACGCCGGTCGGCCGAAGAGGCGTGTTCGGCCCGTTCGTGCGCGAGAAGCTTGATCAGCTCGCCTTCGCGTCCATGGTCGATCTGCCCGACGCCCAGAACGGCTGCTGCTACTGCTTCGTGGAGAAGACCGGCGAGCGCACCTTCTGCTCCATCCACGGCGCGGAATACACGTTTGATCCCGCGTGGATGGCGCCGTATGCCGGAAAGACGTTCGACTACGGCTACGTCTGCGGTCTGGAGGTCGAGGAGCACACCGGCAGCCAGCTTGTCTCCTGGCTGGAAACCGCGCCCATCGGCACGCTGCTCTACGCGCCCGGCCCGCGCGGCGTGCGCGTCAAAAAGGAGCTGACCGACCGTCTCTTCGCGCTGCATCCCATGCTGCACCTGAACGCCGGCGAGGCCAAAGCGATGTCCGGCCATGAGGATCTGGATGACGCCCTGCGCGCGCTGCATGCGCGCACCGGCAATACCGTCATCGCCACCATGGGCGCAGGCGGCGTGCGCTGTCTGGAGGACGGCCGGCTTTACGCAGTCGCCGGCGAGCCTGCCGCGCAGGTGATCGATACCATCGGCGCGGGCGATTCGCACGCCGGTGCGACGCTGCTGGGCCTGACGCGCGGCCTGTCCCTGCCCGGCAGTCTGGCGCTGGCCAACCGCGTGTCCGCCGCGGTTGTCGCCACCGACGGCGCAACGCTCTCCGACGGGGACTTTGCCCGCGTCGTCATGGGGAAATAAGAAGAATCTTCCAATTCATTTTCATCCCGCCGGCGCATGATCCGCGTTCAGGCGGGCATTCTAATGCCCGAGGAGCTCAGGACCGTCCTGAGACCCGAACGCCGAAGCTGCAGCGGACCCGCCATCGTCATGATCGCGCATCCGCCCGCAGACCGGTTTGGCGGGCGGAGCGCATGCAGAAAACATGCCATTCCCCTCCTCATACAGCCGGGAGCCGCGTGGGAAAACCTGCGCGGCTCCTGCGCTTTTGCGGTGCAGATTTTCGCTCATCATGCACATTTCTTGCATGATCGTTCTCTATGCATGAACCTTTTTCACTTCGTTCATGAATAATATTGACAAAATACGGAATGGGTGTAAAATGGTGATCACGCACCGAAAATTTGCAGCGCCACGAAGCGCGCTGCAGCAATATTGGAGGAAGAAAACATGAAGAAACTGATGACGATCCTTGTCCTTGCGCTTGCGCTGTGCCTGTGCGCCTCCGCGATGGCGGAGACCGTGTTCCAGCTGGGCACCACCGTCAACGAGCAGGATTCCTTCCAGGTCGCGGCGGAGAAGTTCGCCGAGCTGGTGGCTGAGCGCACGAACGGCGAATACAAGATTGAGATCTACCCGAACGGCACCCTGGGCGACGAGAGCACGATGCTCGACTCCATGACCATGGGCATGCTCGACATGGGCATCATCACCTCCGGCCCGTTCGTCAACTTCTCCGAGATGATGGGCGTTCTGGACATGCCGTACCTGTTCGCCACCAACGAGGAAGCGTACAAGATTCTGGACGGCGAGATCGGCCAGGAGCTGCTGGGCACCCTCGAAGAAGCCGGCCTCAAGGGCCTGGCGTACGCCGAGCGCGGCTTCCGCAACGTGACCAACTCCGTGCGTCCGGTGGCCAGCGCCGCTGATCTGGCGGGCCTGAAGCTGCGCGTCATGGAGAACGAGGTCTACACCGCCACCTTCAAGGCGCTGGGCGTCAACGCCGTGCCGATGGCCTGGGCTGAGGCGCTGACCGCCATGCAGCAGGGCACCATCGAGGGCCAGGAGAACCCGGTCAACGTCATGTACTCCTACGGCCTGTGGGACTACGGCCAGAAGTACGTCACCTTCGACCGTCACTCCTACGCGACCGCGATCATCACCATGAGCCTTGACGTGTTCAACGATCTGGACGAGGCCACCCAGGAGATCTTCCTGCAGTCCGCTCAGGAGGCCGCCGAGTACGAGCGCGCCTGGGTTGCCGAGCAGGAGGCCGGCCAGATTCAGGCGCTGAAGGACAACGGCATGGAGATCGTTGAGACGCCGGACGTCGATTCCTTCCGCACTGCCGTGCAGCCGGTCTACGAGGCGTATCCGCAGTATGCCGACTACATCGCGCGCATCCAGGCCGCGCTCGCTGAGTAACTGATTGATAAATAAAGCGGCGCTCCATCCGGAGCGCCGTCTTTTATCGGAGGAAATGGTATGAACGCTCTCAAAAAAGTGCTGACCCCCGTCAGCGACGCGCTGGACAAGCTCTGCTCCGTGCTGATCGTCATCATGCTCGGCGTGATGGTGCTCGTCACCGGCGCGCAGATCGTCTGCCGCACCTGGTTCACCGCGCTGTCCTGGTCCGACGAGGTGACGCGCTACCTGCTCATCTGGTCCACCTTCCTGGGCGCTTCCGTGGTCTATCGCCACAGCGGCC
>JBJEUI010000171.1:0-1915 GCA_051883755.1 Candidatus Ventricola sp. | reverse complement strand
AGATCTCCGCCAGCATCGCCTCGCGCTTGGGCTTGCGGGCCTCAAACAGCTCCTCAACGCGCGGAAGACCCTGCGTGATATCCTTCTCAGAGGCCACGCCGCCGGTATGGAAGGTACGCATCGTCAGCTGCGTGCCCGGCTCGCCGATGGCCTGCGCCGCGACGATGCCGACCGCCTCGCCGATGTTGACGTAGCCGCCGTGGGCCAGGTTCTGGCCGTAGCACTTCACGCAGACGCCGGTCTCGTTGCGGCAGGTCAGCACGGAGCGGATCTGCACGGCCTTGATGCCGCAGGCGACGATCTCGTTGCCCTTGTCGTAGGTAATCATCTCGTTGCACGGGACGATCACCTCGCCGGTCATCGGGTTGACGACATCCTCGGCAGCCACACGGCCGACGATGCGGTCAATCAGCTTCTCGATCGGGTCGCGCTCGGAGCCGATGGCGGTCACGGTGATGCCGCGGATCTTCTCGTGACGGGCAGCGAAGCAGTCCACCTCGCGCACGATGACCTCCTGAGAGACGTCGACCAGGCGGCGGGTCAGGTAGCCGGAGTCCGCGGTACGCAGCGCCGTATCGGACAGCGCCTTGCGGGAGCCGTGGGAGGACTGGAAGAATTCAAGAACGGTCAGGCCCTCGCGGAAGTTCGCCTTAACCGGCATTTCCAGCGGACGGCCGGTCGGGGAGGCCATCATGCCGCGCATGCCGGCCAGCTGAGAGACCTGGGAGATGGAACCACGGGCGCCGGAGTCCGTCATCATGCGAATCGGGTTGAACTCGTCCATGTGATCCATGATCTTGGCCTTGACGTCGTCCGTGGTCTTGGACCAGACGTCGACGACGCGGTTGTAGCGCTCCTCATCGGTGAGCATACCGCGCTTGAAGAGCTTCTCGATCTGGCGCACGCGCTTCTCCGCGTCCTCCAGGATCGGCTTCTTCTCCGGCGGCACGATGACGTCCGCCACGGCGACGGTGACTGCGCCGATGGTGGAGTACTTGTAGCCCATCGCCTTCACGTTGTCCAGCACCTCGGCGGTCTTGGAGACGCCGTGCGCACGGAAGCACATGTCGACGATGCGGCCCAGCTCCTTCTTGCCGACCTTGGTGTCGATCTCCAGCGCGAACATGTCGTCGAGCGTGTTGCGGGGCTTGAAGCCCATGTCCTGCGGCACATTGTTGTTGAGGATCAGGCGGCCCAGGGTGGTCTCGATGGTCTTGTAGTAGGTCTTGCCGTCGCGGCCGCCGTAGATGTGGTGCTCCTGCAGGTATTCGCTGCTCACCTCGCCCGTCCATTCACGCGCGATGCGGACGCTGATCTTGGCCTGCAGGTGCAGCTGGCCGGTCAGGTAGGCCATCATGGCCTCGTCCTCGTTGGCAAAGCGGCGGCCTTCGCCCAACACGCCCGGATGGATGCAGCTGAGGTAGTAGCAGCCGATGACCATGTCCTGAGACGGGGAGATGACCGGCTTGCCGTCCTGCGGCTTGAGGATGTTGTTGGCGCACAGCATCAGGAAGCGGGCCTCCGCCTGGGCTTCCATGGACAGCGGAACGTGCACGGCCATCTGGTCGCCGTCGAAGTCGGCGTTGAAGGCTGTGCAGGACAGCGGATGCAGCTTGATCGCCTTGCCCTCGACCAGGATCGGCTCAAACGCCTGAATGCCCAGACGGTGCAGCGTCGGCGCGCGGTTGAGCAGCACCGGGTGCTCCTTGATGACGCTCTCCAGGATGTCCCACACGCGGGTCTCGCCGCGGTCGACCATGCGCTTGGCGCTCTTGACGTTGTGGACGACGCCGGTGTTGACCAGGCGCTCCATGACAAACGGCTTGAACAGTTCCAGCGCCATGCCCTTGGGCAGGCCGCACTGATGCAGCTTGAGCTCCGGGCCGACGACGATAACGCTTCGGCCGGAATAGTC
>JBJEUI010000170.1:0-1917 GCA_051883755.1 Candidatus Ventricola sp. | reverse complement strand
CCATTCCCCAATGGATTCAGCAGTTCAATCAACTGCGAGTGCTATTATAGCAAATGACGGCAGGTTTGTCAAGTGCTTTTCGCAAAAAAATTTCTGCGAGTGTGAAATATGCGCTCTACCGGCAGAAAAGGGGGCCTGAAGCAGGAGCTGCAGGCCCCGCAATGCGTCAAAAAATTGGTATTCAGCAACTCGCCGTCGGCAGACTGTCATCGAAGGCTGACGACATGCGCGTCAGCCTTCGCGCGATTTTGCTCCGCAAAATCGCCTCCTTACACTGAGGGAGGCCATAAGGCCGACTAAGCAATACAATGGATACATTGTATTGCTGTAGCCTCGGCACGCGAAGCGCGTCGAGGCCGAATAGAGCGAACGGCCGGGAGGCTGGCGAAGCCAGCCGACCAGTGAGCGAGTGCAAACTCAACAAAGTGGCCCGCAGGCCACTTTGTTGACGCGCTTACCAGCGCACCGTCAGGCTGCCGTCCCCGTCCACGTCGACGGTCAGGATGTCCCCGGGCTTCACGTCCGCGGCGATGATCCGCTTGGCCACCAGCGTCTCGATCCGCGACTGGATGAACCGCTTCAGCGGCCGCGCGCCGTACACCGGGTCGAAGCCCTGGTCGATGACCGCGCTCATGGCCGCGTCGGTCAGCTCCACCTTCAGCTGGCGGTCGCTGAGGCGCTGGTTCAGACCCTTGAGCATCAGCGTGACGATCTGCGCGATTTGCGGCTTGGTCAGCGGCTTGTAGTACACGATCTCGTCGATGCGGTTGAGGAACTCCGGGCGGAAGTGGGTCTTGAGCAGATGATCCACCTGCACGCGGGCCTCGGGGGTGATGTCCCCGTCCCGGATGCCGTCCAGGATGTACTCGCTGCCCAGGTTGCTGGTCATGATGAGGATGGTGTTCTTGAAGTCCACGGTGCGGCCCTGGCTGTCGGTGATGCGGCCGTCGTCCAGCACCTGCAGCAGGACGTTGAACACGTCCGGGTGGGCCTTCTCCACCTCGTCAAAGAGCACCACGCAGTAGGGATGGCGGCGCACGGCCTCGGTCAGCTGGCCACCCTCGTCATAGCCCACGTACCCCGGAGGCGCGCCGATGAGGCGGCTGACGCTGAACTTCTCCATGTACTCGGACATGTCGATGCGCACCATGTTCTTCTCATCGTCAAACAGCGCCTGGGCCAGGGCCTTGGCCAGCTCCGTCTTGCCCACGCCCGTGGGGCCCAGGAACAGGAAGCTGCCCAGGGGCCGGTTGGGATCCTGAATGCCCGCCCTGGAGCGCAGGATGGCCTCGGAGACCTTCGTCACGGCCTCGTCCTGGCCAATGACCCGCTCGTGCAGCACGTCCTCCAGGTGGAGCAGCTTCTCCCGTTCGCCCTCCATCAGCTTGCTGACGGGGATGCCCGTCCACCGGCCTACGATCCGCGCAATTTCCTCGTCCGTCACACGATCCCGCAGCAGGCTGTCCTCGCCCTTGCTGCGCTCGGCGATGGCCTCCTCCTCCGCCAGCTCCTTCTTGAGCCTCGGAAGCTCCCCGTACTGCAGCTCCGCCAGACGGTTCAGGTCGTAGCTGCGCTGGGCCTGCTCCATCTCCGCGTTCACCCGCTCGATGTCCTCGCGCAGCTTGTTCACCTTGCCGATGGCGTTCTTCTCGCTCTCCCAGCGGGCCTTCATCTCGTTGAACTTCTCCCGCTGGTCGGCCAGCTCCTTCTGCACCTCGGACAGGTGAGCCTTCGTCAGCTCATCGTCGTCCTTCTTCAGCGCGGCCTCCTCGATCTCCAGCTGCATGATGCGGCGGCTGATGTCGTCCAGCTCCGTGGGCAGGGAGTCGATCTCCGTGCGGATCATGGCGCAGGCCTCGTCCACCAGGTCGATGGCCTTGTCGGGGAGGAAGCGGTCGGTGATGTAGCGGTTGGACA
>JBJEUI010000169.1:0-1927 GCA_051883755.1 Candidatus Ventricola sp. | reverse complement strand
GACACAGCAGTGTATCCTACTGTGTCTGTCAACTGTCTTATGAACACCCGCGTTTCGCCCGCCTCTTTCAGTAAATCACCGTTTCGCCTTCGGAAAGGCCGGAAAGGATCTCCACCCGGCTGTCCGTCATCATGCCGATCTCGACCTGACGGTATTCGCCGTTTTGCATCTCCACATACCAGCTGTCGCCGTCCTTTTTAAGCGCCTCGCTGCTCAGCAGCAGCGTGTTCTGCGCGCTGGACACCTTGATCTCGCCGGAAACGTTCATGCCGCCCAGCACGCGGCTGTCCACCTCGCCGGTGAGCTCGATGTACACATCGTACGTCGTCACGCTGCTTTCCGTGTTGCCCAGCGGTGCGATCTTCTGCACCACGCCGGTGAGCGTCAGATCCGGCAACGCGTCCACGGACAGCGTCGCCGTCTGGCCGGCCTGCACCATCGGAATGTCCAGCTCATCGATCTTCAGAATCAGCTGCATGCCCGCGTCGCTTTCCACGATGCTCATCACCTTCGTGCCGGAGGAGACGCTGTCGCCCTTCTCCACATCAATGGAGGCGATTCTGCCGTCGCATGGCGCGACGATGGCCAGCTGTTCCTGCTTTTCCATCGCCGTTTCCAGCTCCACCTTGGTCTTGGTGTATTCGCGCAGCACCTTGTCGTTGTCATAGTACAGCGGAATCTCGTCCCAGTTGATGCGCGCGATCACGTCGTAACGCTCCAGGTACTTGCCCACCTGCACATTCCAGGCCAGGCCCTTCACCGTGCCGCCGTAGGAGGAAACCGCCATCGGCTTGTTGATCTCCAGGATGCCCTCGCCGATCACCTCGCCGTCAAGCGTCGTCACGGTCACCAGGGAATCCATCGGGAATCCGTCGCTGCCCACCTGAATGACCGCCTCGGTGCCGTAGCGCGTCAGGCTGATGACGTTGCCCGTCGTGTCGATGCCCTCGCCCACCACGCGCACCTCCTGATCATACGAGAGCTCCACGCCTTCGATATCCTCGAGCTCCACCTTCATGCGCCCATCCGTGGAGAGCATCACCACGCAGCCGTATTCCCGGTACACCGCCAGCGAATCGTCGCCCGGCTTGATGTACACCGCCATCACGCGCCCGTCGCAGGGGGCGCGGATGGTGATCTCGTTGGAGTATTTCTCCATCAGCGGCTCGCCCGTGTTCACATCAAAGCGAAGCTCACCGTCATCGTCGGTGGCCTGCCTGTAGGTGTACTGCGTGTGCGTCTTGGTGTAGAGCACATCGCTCTGCGCAAGCTGAATCTCGTATTCCAGCTGCGCCACCTCGCTGGCCAGGTCGTCGTTTTCAAGCTTCATCAGCACGTCGCCGGCCTTGACCGTATCGCCCATATCGACATACCACTCGACCACCTCGGCGTCGATTTCAGCATACACGCCCGGCTGGCTCGCCGGCTGAATCTCGCCCGTGCCGAACACGGTCTTTTCGATGCTGCCGCCGGTGACGCGGGCCGTATCCGCCTGCGCGCCGGCGGCCAGACACAGCAAGGCCGCCGCGAGCAGAACCATCCATCTCTTCTTCATGGCCGCACCTCCCGGCTTAGCTGTAATGCAGCGCGTCAATCGGCTTGAGCTTGGAGGCCTTGTTCGCCGGATACAGGCCGAACACCACGCCGACGAACATCGAGAAGCCCATGGCCAGCTGCGCCACACCGGCGCTGGCCGACACCGACATGCCCATGTAGGTTTCCAGCACATGCATCAGGCCGTAGCCCAGCATCAGGCCCAGCAGGCCACCCATGCCGGAGAGCACGATGGACTCGATGAGGAACTGCAGCAGGATGTTGCGCCGCTT
Organism: Candidatus Ventricola sp.; assembly: GCA_051883755.1. GTDB lineage: Bacteria > Bacillota > Clostridia > Christensenellales > Aristaeellaceae > Ventricola. The sequence goes on along the minus strand of JBJEUI010000169.1, from coordinate 101 downwards.
GGCGCCGATGGCCTTGCGGATGCCGATCTCACGCGTGCGCTCCGTGACGGAGACGAGCATGATGTTCATGATGCCGATGCCGCCGACCAGCAGCGAGATGC
>JBJEUI010000168.1:0-1933 GCA_051883755.1 Candidatus Ventricola sp. | reverse complement strand
AAGGCCGCTGAGGAGGCCGGCGCGGATTACGTCGGCGCTGAGGAGCTGGTCGCGAAGATCCAGGGCGAGAACTGGTTCGAGTTCGACGTCGTTGTTGCGACCCCGAACATGATGGGCGTTGTCGGCCGTCTGGGCCGCGTCCTCGGTCCGAAGGGCCTCATGCCGAACCCGAAGAGCGGCACCGTCACCATGGACGTGGCGAAGGCCATCGCCGAGATCAAGGCTGGTAAGGTTGAGTATCGTCTGGACAAGCAGGCGATCATCCACTGCCCGATCGGCAAGAAGTCCTTCACCGCCGAGCAGCTGACCGAGAACCTCGCGACCCTGATCGGTGCGATCAACCGCGCGAAGCCGGCCGCCGCGAAGGGCGTCTACATGAAGTCCATCGTTCTGTCTTCCACGATGGGACCGGGCGTCAAGGTGAACCCGCTCAAGTTCTAATTTCATAGGACAAGCCGAGCCTCCATGGGAACAAATGCCTGTGGAGGTTCGTTTTGTATACAGAGGAGGGGGAAGATCATGAAGCGGTTTGTACGAATTCTGGCGCTTGCGTTGCTGATGGTCGCCATGACGGCCTCTGCGCAGGCAAGTCAAAAGCTCAACATCTACATCGATAAGGATGCGATTCTGGCGCATGACGTTTCTGCGGCGGACATTCGCATTCGCCCAGAGGGCATGGTGCACGTGACGCGCCATTCGCTGTGGCCCTGGGACGAGGAAGGAAGCAAGTGGTCGATGTTCGTGGAGATGGAGAACATCTCCGCGGAAAGGATCGTCATCGACGAGGACTGGCTGATCGCCTGCAAGGCCAACCGCGACGAAATCGCCACAGCGGATTACGTCTTTGAATGCACGACAAACCGGTTTGGGCCGGGCGAGAAAATTGTGCTGTATGCCGGAGCCTATCCTTATGCGTTGGCGAAGCATGCGAATGCCGATGCAAAGCTGGATACCTGGGACGTCGAAGGGCTTTCTGACTTTGCAAACCGCATTCGCCAGGCGAAGATCCTTCGTGTGCGGCTGGACACGCGGGGAGCCGGGGCGAACCAGAACTGGCTGGCTGTGGCCATTGCGCCGAAGGTCTGGGCAGAGGGGCGTACCCTTCGCTTTGAATGGATGAACGATACGGATGAGCCGGTTGAATTCCGCACGGTCGGTGCGGTAATGAGCGACGCGCAGGGGCGCATCATGGACGTGATTCGTACCACGCTCTCCCGCACAGGAACGATTGCGCCGGGCGAAACGCTGACCTTTGAAAAGGAGCTTGCGCCGTACATCACGCAGGACATGCTGGACGGGGCAGTGTTTGCGCCGTATGCGTACAGGTTTCCGCCGATCAGTGGGGACGCCGATTGAACAGTGAAAGCTATGAAAAGACCGCACGGGGCTTGTGTTTCCTGTGCGGTCTGTGATATGATGCTGTCGTAGTCAAGGGGACTTGCACGGCTGCGCCTCGCTTTCTGCGATACGAAAGAGAGGTGATGCACATGAGCAATACAGAGCTTCTCTGCATTTTGCTTTCCATGGCATCTTTGCTTTTCACGGTATACTTTGGTATGCGCAAGTAAAAGCAAAGCCGCCGTGTAGTAGCAGCTACATATGGCGGCTTGATGCTTTGCAACTGTTGACGATCCCGCGTTAAGCGGGGTTGCAGCTGTGCGAGGTAGGCTCCTCTTGACTACATTCTACATCATTTCGGGCCGCGCGTCAAGGATGCACGGGCCTTTTTCGTCTCGTTCGCCTGCCGGAAAACCGGTCAGAAATCGTACTATTTTCGGAAAATAATCATTGACACGCGCGGAGGCGTGTGGTATACTACACCTCGTGAATTGAAAAGTTCTGTGCCTAAGACAGCTGGTGACGCGCAAGCGTCGTAAAGGGATTGCCCGCCGGCCGAGGTGTAAGCGGTTGATTGAATCCACAATTGTGGTTT
>JBJEUI010000167.1:0-1935 GCA_051883755.1 Candidatus Ventricola sp. | reverse complement strand
GCCTGCTCGCCCTTGGCGAACACGAGCACGCGGACCTTCTTGCCGGTGCCGTTCGGCAGCACGACCGCGCCGCGGACCTGCTGGTCAGCCTGACGCGGGTCGACGCCCAGGCGGACGGAAACCTCCAGGGTCTCGTCGAACTTGGTCTTCGCGGTCTCCAGCGCCAGCTTCACAGCCTCGTCCGGATCATACAGCCTGTTGCGCTCGATGAGCTTCACGCTCTCCAGATACTTCTTGCCATGCTTCATAGTTTGTTTCCTCCTTGTGGTACAAGCGGCGCAATGTCCTCCCACATCTACCAGCCCTGTTCAGGCTGCTTCGCGCAGGCATGCTGCGCTGCATATCACAGTGTCAATCAGGCGTCGGCGACGGTAACGCCCATGGAGCGGGCGGTACCCGCGACCATGCTCATCGCAGCCTCGATGCTGCCGGCGTTCAGGTCGGGCATCTTCTTCTCGGCGATCTCGCGAACCTGGGCCTGGGTCAGCTGGCCAACCTTGGTCTTGTTCGGCTTGCCGGAACCGCTCTCCAGACCCAGCGCCTTCTTGATGAGAACCGGGACCGGCGGGGTCTTGGTGATGAAGGTGAAGGAGCGGTCGGAGTAGACGGTGATGACGACCGGGATCACCAGGCCGATGTCATTCTTCGTGCGCTCGTTGAACTCCTTGCAGAAGCCCGGGATATTGACGCCGTGCTGGCCGAGGGCCGGGCCGATCGGCGGGGCAGGATTGGCCTTGCCGGCCTGCACCTGCAGCTTAATCATGCCAGTAACTTTCTTCGCCATGGTATTAAACCTCCTAAATCTGTGGTCACGCGGAACGTGTCGTTCCTCCCACGCCCGGGGCATGTCGCTGACCGGGCTGCCGCCTGCACATGCGCACAGGCATTTTCAACAACCGGGATTGCTCCCGGGGGTTGTCTGCTTCATGATTTTCCGGGGTACGCTTACAGGCGCTCCACCTCAGAAATATCATACTCCACGGTGGTCTTGCGGGACAGGATCTCGATGGAGACCTTGACCTTGTGCTCCTCCGCGTTGATCTCTTCAACCGTGCCGATGGCGTTCTCCACGCTGCCGGTCTTGATGCGCACGGAATCTCCGGGCTCAAGGTCGACGCGGATCGTGCCCTGGCAGCTGGTCATCCGCTCAAACTCCTCGTCCGTCAGCGGAATCGGTTCGCTTCCCGGGCCGACAAAGCCGGTGACGCCGCGCGTGTTGCGCACGATGTACCAGGTCTCGGTCGTCTTGATCATCTTGACCAGGACGTAGCCGGGGAACAGCTTGTGCTGAATGGTATGAGGCTTGCCATTGCGGATCTCAACAATTTCCTCAATCGGCACCGTGACTTCCTGAATCAGGTCGCCCATGCCGTTGTTTTCCACTGTCTTGACGAGATCGTTGGCGACTTTGTTTTCATAGCCGGAATAGGTATGAACAACATACCACAGAGCCTTCTCGTCCGTCATGTCAAACCCTCCTCATCACACAGGCCTTACAGCTCGATGAGCTGCTTGACCACGAAAGAGGAAGCGGTATCCAGCAAGCCGACGATCAGCGCCAGACCGACGACGAAGCCGATGACGACGATCGAGTAGTTGATGAGGTCCTTCTTGGACGGCCACGCGACCTTCTTGAGCTCGGCAACCATGTTCTTGAACGCGCCGGAAATGCGGGCGGGCAGAGCGACGAGCCAATTCTTCGCGCGGGTGAAGAAGCCGGGCTTCTCCGTCTTCTTGACTTCCTTCTCAGACATCTCTTTCACATCCTTGTTCGTCATGATGAACGAATTAGCGGGTTTCCTTATGGGTCGTATGCTTCTTGCAGAAACGGCAGTACTTGCTCATTTCGATACGGTCCGGATTGTTGCGCTTATTCTTCATCGTGTTGTAATTGCGTTGCTTGCACTCCGTGCAGGCCAGCGTGATCTTCACGCG
>JBJEUI010000166.1:0-9845 GCA_051883755.1 Candidatus Ventricola sp. | reverse complement strand
AACGGCGGCACCATGGACACCAGACAGCTGGCGATCATGTGCGCCCAGCGCTGCTCGTACTGGCCCATCAGCAGGCGCAGGCCGGCGGTCAGCGTCTGGTTGTTCACGTCCGTCATGACGATGCGCGGCCAGAGGTAGTCGTTCCACGCGCCGTTGAAGGCGAACAGGCCGACGACGATCATGACCGGCATGATGGACGGCAGGATGATCTTGGTGTACACCTGGAAGCTGCTTGCGCCGTCGATCGTCGCCGCCTCATCCAGCGCCTTCGGAATGCCCTTCATGAAGTTGCGGATCAGGAAGATGTTGAAGGTGCCGGCCAGCATCGGCCAGATCAGCGCGTTCAGGTTGTTGACCCAGCCCAGCGCATTGGCAATGCGGAACTGCGGCAGGATGGCCACGACGTTCGGGAACATGCTCATGTACATGAGCGTCCAGAAGATCTTGTCGCCGCCCTTGAAGTTCAGGCGCTCATACGCATACGCGGACAGCGAGGTGATGATGACCGTGCACACCGTCACCGTGATGGACACGATGAAGGAGTTCTGGAACATCAGGCCGATGTTCGAGTTGGTATTAACGTTCGCGCCGCCGAAGAAGAGCTCGGTGTAGTTGGAGCCCGTCCACTGGCGCGGGATCAGGCGGGTCAGGTAATCCATCGGGCCCTGGATGTTGGCGAAGGACGTGATGAAATCCGAATCAAACTTGAAGGAGTTCGTAATCAGCCAAACGATCGGCTCGAACCAGCAGATGCCCAGGATCAGCAGGAACAGGAACGCGATCAGCTTGCCTCTTTTATTTTCTGCCATCTTCGTCCCCTCCTTAATTCTCCTGATTCTTGACCATCATGCGCATCTGGATGAAGGAAACCACCATGATGCACAGGCCAAGGATGACCGCCATCGCAGAGGACATACCGGCCACCTGCTTCTTGACGGAGTTCTCGTAGATGTACTGCAGCAGCACCGAGTTGGCCTCGGCGTTGCTGAAGCCAACGAGGATGTCCGGCTGACCATAGATATTGAACTGCGCAACCACCGCGGTCACCAGCGTATACATGAGCGGATACACCATGTTCGGCAGGGTCACATTGAAGAACTTCTGGATGGTGCCGGCGCCGTCCACGGCCGCAGCCTCATACTGATCCTGCGGCACGGAGGCCAGCGCGCTCTGATAGATGACCATCGTCGAGCCTGTACACCACCAGACGGTGACGATGACAAGCATGGCCCATGTGTACGGCGGCGTAAAGAAGTTCGCCGAGATGCCGAAGAACTTGTTGACGATGCCGTACTGGACGTTGAACACATAGCGCCAGGTCAGCGTCACGGTGGAAATGGACATCAGGCTCGGCAGGTAATACAGCGCCTGGAAGATCTTGTTGCCCTTCGGGCGCGCATTGAGCGCCAGCGCCAGGGACAGCGGCACGATGATGCAGAACGGCACGCACAGGATCACGAACTTGATCGTGTTGCCAAGGCCGTTTCGCAGCTGCTTATAATAGGTATTGGACGAATCGAACAGCAGGGTCTTGAAGTTCTCCAGGCCGGTAAACACCGGCTCGTTGAACAGGTCCCACTTCGTGAACGCGGCGTAGATACCGTAGATCGCCGGGGTCATGAAGAAGATGATGAAGAAGAACAGGTGCGGCGCAATGTACGCATACGGCAGCAGATCGCGCTTGAGGATGTGGCGCTGGTCCTTGGCAAAGGAGCCATGACCGATCACGCAGGAGAGCGCAAGGCAGGCCAGCGCAATGTAGGTCATGATGTCAAAGGACGACGTAATCAGCTTCACGTCGCGCTTTTTAAACTTGACCTCCGCCAGATTCAGCGCCTCAGACAGCGGCGTATACAAAGCGGAATTCTTTTCCTCCATGGAAAAGAAGACCATGAACAGCGCAAAAGCGACCGTGGCGACAAAGCTGAAGAGCATGCCGACGTTCTTTTCGCCTTGAATGTAGGCGATAAACGCGGCAACGGCGGCCACCATGGCCAGCGGGATCAGAAGCAGCGGCGCGCTGGACAGGGAGAACAGCAGCTTGGGCAATCCCATCTCAGTGGAGACCGTGACGTCCTTTACCGTCGTCGTTGCCGTCACGCCCGAAAAACAGAAGAGGACGACAAACGCGAGCGCCAGAAACGCCGCGATTTTGGAACGTGTCATTCCGACACCTCTTTTCTTGACAAATGAGAGAATGGCGCAGATATCTCGCTGCGGGCACGGAGCACCGGTCCTCGGCAGCTTGTTCGGGCGCGCGCACAGCGCGCTTTCTCAGCGCTACAAAAATTGGGCTACATGCCGGAGAGGGCAGGAGGATTGCTCCCCCTGCCCATCAGCATGTGAATCAGATCATCCGATCAAACTCGCGGAAAGCTATGCAGTTACTGCGCGGCGATCGCGTCGGTGACCTCCTGCTCGATCTGAGCAATCGCGTCATCGATGGAGATGGTGCCGTCCACGAAGTCCCAGCCAACGCGGCTGAACGCGGTGTCGAACAGGCCCCAGTGCAGGTAGTAGTAGATCGCCAGCTCGTCCACGCGCTCCGGATCGGAGAGGAACGCCTGCGGCATGGAGGAATACTCTTCAACAGCGTTCAGGGAGACGTGCGCCGGAACCTGGCCAGCGTCCTTCGCCCAGGTCAGAGAGTTCTCGCCCATGAAGTTGATGAACTTGGCCACGGCCAGGTCCTCTTCCTCGGTGCGCTCTTCGTCAGCAAACTGCACGAAGTTGTGGGAAGACATCCATTCCTTGCAGGTGGACGGCTCGAAGCAGACGGCCGGATACATCTCAAAGTTGACGCCCGCGTCCACAACGGCAGCCTTCATCCAGATGCCCTCGGACCAGACGAGGAGCTCGCCGCCGTAGAACATGGAGGAGTAGTCGTCGGTCTTCTGGGTGGTGTAGCCATCCTCGTACAGAGACTTCATGGTCTCCATGGCCTTCTTCATGGCGTCCTTGTCCAGGGAGATCGCCACGCCGTCGTCGGTCAGCTTGTGGCCCTCGCACAGCTGCGCATAGTAGCCCAGCATCTGCGCACGCATCCAGCCCAGGTCGAAGATCTGGCCGGTGAAGCCGGCGGCACGCGCCTTGTCGCCCAGCGCGCGGATCTCGTCGAAGGTGATGTAGCCATCAGCCACGAACTCGTTCAGATCATACTTGTCGAACAGGTCCTTGTTGATGTAGGTGATGTAGCCATGGACGTCGAGCGGGATGCCGTAGTGCTCGCCGTCGATGTCGGTGCGCTCCCACGCAGCCTGGTTGTAGTTCTCCGGGACGACGCCGGCCTGCGCGATCAGGTCCATGTCGTACGGATAGAGCATATCCTTATCCACGAAGTTCGGGATGCGCTCGATGTGCACGATGGCGACGTCCGGGATGCCGGTGCCGGTCTGCACGGTCAGCGGGATCTTCTGATACAGGTCGTCAGCGGTCATCGGGGTGTGGTTCACGTGAACCTCATCCTGAGAAGCGTTGAACGAGTCGACCATGCCCTGCATGACCGCGCCGTCGCCGCCGGTAAAGACGGACCAGTAGTCGATTTCGGTCACTGCCATCGCGGTCGCCGCCGTCAGCAGCATGACCATGGACAGCACGAGCGCCAGAGTCTTTTTCATATAGAGAGACCTCCTTTTTATTTTATACCGCGTTTCTTCCCCGCAGTATAATTGCATCTTCATCGGGCCTTGCATCAGTCGGTGTGCTTGACGACCTCCTGCACGCTCGTGCCCTCCTTCTCCACCACGCCGGTGTTCAGCTGCGCGAAGCGCTTCACGTCCATCTTCGGCCTGCGGTCCGGCGTCAGCACGCCGTTGATCTCCTGCATGACGTCGGTGAGCTGCGTGTAGCAGAAGCCCTGGCAGAACGGAATCTCGCGGATGGCCTGCGTGACGCCGGCAAAGCGGGCGAAGAACGCCTCCTCGTCGGTCACCTTGTCGTGGTAGCCCCACGTGGCCATGCCGCCCATCTCGCCCTGGATGCCGATATTCTGGAACGCGATGCCGCCGTACTCGGTGACCATGAAGGCCTCCTTGCCGGTGGGCTTTTCGGTCTGAGCAAACGCCGGACGCCAGTCACAGGCATGCGTCTCGATCTGCGTGCGGTCCGCAAAGTGCGCGGCCATCACGTCCTTCTCCGCGGCGTAGTCGTGCAGCGCGCAGATGTCGGTGGTCACCTGCTCCCAGCCGTCGTTGCTGGAGCACAGGCGCGTGCCGTCGGCCGCCTTGGTCAGGTGGTAGAGCATGCGGCCCGCAGCCTGCTGCCGCTTGTCGGTGTAGATGTTGCGCACGCCCCAGCTCTCGTTGAGCGGAACCCAGCAGATGATGGACGGATGGTTGAAGTCGCGCTCGATGAAGCCGAGCATCGTCTCCGTCAGGTTCTGCACCGTGACGTCGGTGAAGTCGTACGGGCTGGGCATTTCGCCCCAGACCAGCACGCCCATCTTGTCCGCCCAGTAGTAGTAGCGCGGATCCTCGAGCTTCTGGTGCTTGCGCGCGCCGTTGTAGCCGAAATCCAGCGTGTACTGCAGGTCCAGCTTGATCGCCTCGTCGCTCGGCGGGGTGATCAGGCTGTCCGGCCAGTAGCCCTGGTCGAGGATCAGGCGCTGATACAGCGGGTTGTTGTTCAGGTAAACCTTGCCTTCCTTCACCTCGACCTTGCGCATGCCGAAGTAGGTGTCCACGGTATCCACCGCAGCGCCCTCCTTGAGAACGCGGACCTTGAGGTCATACAGGTGCGGGCTGCCCGGCTGCCAGATGTACACCGGGTCAAGGTCGGCCTTGGCAATCAGGTCGACCGGCACGCGGGTGATGCGGTCATCACAGCTGACGGTGACCTTGCGCTTGCGCTTCCCCTCAAAGGAAACGGTCAGCTCCAGATCCAGCGGGCAGACCGGGCGCTTGTCCAGCGCGATCTCGGCCGTGAACATGTGATTGTCGATGTCCGGGGTGACGTGGATGTACTTGATGCCGATCTCGCCGACGGCCTCCAGGTACACGGTCTGCCAGATGCCGGAGACCGGCGTGTACCAGCAGCCCATCAGGCCCTCGGCCCAGTACTGCTTGCCGCGCGGCTGCGTGCAGTCCGGCTCGTCCACCACGCGCAGGCACAGGTCGTTTTCGCCGTCCCTGAGCAGCGCGGTGATGTCAAAGGCGAACGGGGTGTAGCCGCCCTTGTGCGTGCCGGCCTGACGGCCGTTGACGTACACGGCGCACTCAAAGTCCACCGCGCCAAAGCGCAGCAGCACGCGTTTGCCCGCCATCTCGGCCGGGACGGTGAAGGCGCGGCGGTACCAGATCACCGGATGGATGGCGTCCGTCGGGCCGAGGCCGGAAGCCTCGGTCTGGTACGCAAACGGAACGGTGATCTCCAGCGGGAGCTGATGACCGGGATTCATCCACCCGCCGGCAAGGCCCTCGTCGGCGTCGTCAAAGGCAAACTGCCACACGCCGTTGAGGTTGCAGAAGGTCTCGCGGACAAAGTCCGGGCGCGGATGTTCCGGACGCGGAATGTTCAGCATCTTCTCGTCAGACATGATGTCGTCCTCCCGAATAATTGGAATGAATGGCACAGAGCAAATCCATTTGTTTCAATCAATTTGGAATAAAAGGCGAGCTTATCGTAAAAACTCTGGAGATTATCTTTGACACACTGACCAAACCTTACAAAAAAGGCGCGGTTTCGTTGACATATTGAGTATATCAACAACCGAGCCTCTCTGTCAAGCATTTTGCAATTGTTCTAAAAAACCCGAAGGCAGCAGCCAAATCGCTCCAAGTTTTTTGTAGGCTACAGCGAGCCAGGCTTCAGATGATAGCCTGCGCGCACCTGGATGGCCTGCGGGTAATCGCCGAAGGCTTCACCAAAGAGATTGATGCCGCCCACGTTCTGCGCATCTGCGGGCACCTCAATGCGCGCCCGGACAAACTTCTCCTGCTGCAGATGCAGATCCCCGATGGTCACGCCGCTCAGGCGAACGCCGTCCAGATACGTTCCTTCGCGGCTGACGCGCCAGGTCTTGAGGAAGCCGAACTGTGTGGACAGCGCCGGCCACCAGCCCGGGGTCAGCTTGCCGTGCCGTCCGCCGCAGTCGCACGGGCAGGTCCATACGCCCAGACGCTTTCCGTTGATGGAGACGGTGATGTCGCTCTTCCAGGGATCGCGGTACATCGGCGCCTCCGAGCAGGCCTCAAAGGACATTTCGATCCAGTCGATTTCCATCTGATCCATATACGGGAAGGTAAAGCGGTATTCCAGCATGCCCTGCCTGAACCACAGCAGCTGCGCCTGAAAGCGGTCCGGCAGATAGAAAACGCCCGGCGCGTCCATCTCGCCGATGAGCATCTTCATGCTGGCCAGGCCGCAGGTCGGCATGATACCCTCCGCCAGGCTGTATCCGCCCAGCGGGATCGACTGCACGAGGATGTTGCTCTCCTCCTCCTCCGGTGCAAGCTGGATGGAGACTGCGTCCAGCCGGCGGCTGCACAGCTTCATGGCGCCGCGTGCGCCCGGCTGAGTCTCCGTGGTGATGATGCCCGCATCCTCCAGCGTCTTGACCGCCAGCGCAGTGGTGCTCATAGGGATATCCAGCGTCTCGGAAAGTTCGCCCACATTCATGCTCCGGCTGCCCAGCGCCTCCAGGATGCGGATGCGCACCGGTGAGGCCAGCGCATGCGCGATTCTGTACAGCTGATCCGGTTTGCCGATCGACAGATCAATATGCTTGCCCTGAAATTCGTCCACAACCATTCCTCATGCTTTCTTGTCAAATGGGAAACTGTGCAATCATGGGCCGTACGCCAAACGCCTCCACGATGCGGAGCTGTTCAAAGGCAGGCACAGCCCGCTTGGTAATGACAATATACAGATTTTTCGACAGTCTGCTCCAATTTCCTTCCAGGATTCTTGCATGTTTTCCCATTTATTTCCATGCAGATCCCCGCGTCCGCTTGCCGCCGCCCGGCAATGGGTGTATAATAGGAAAAAATACACTTCGCAGGAGGACTTCCCCATGAAAGACTGCAACTGCGGCTACTGCATGAAGGGCGAGCTGCTGGACGCCTTCGGTATCTATATCTGTGACCTGAGCGTCAGCCAGCTGATCCTATTCAAGGAGCAGAGCCATCCGGGCCGCTGCATCGTGGCCTACAAGGATCACGTCAGCGAGATCGTGAACATCTCCGATGAGGAGCGCAACGCCTTCTTTGCCGACGTCAACCGTGCCGCCAAGGCCATCCACGCCGCCTTCGCCCCCAAGAAGGTGAACTACGGCGCATACGGCGATACCGGCTGCCACCTGCACTTCCACCTCGTGCCCAAGTACGAGGGCGAGTTCGAGTACGGCGGCGTCTTCGCCATGAACCCGGGCAAGACCTATCTGACCGACGAGCAGTACGCCGAGATGATCGAGAAGATCAAGGCAAACCTGTAAAGGTCCGCACAGTTTTCGCCACGCAAAAAGCCTGCATCGCCCGATGCAGGCTTTTGATATGCGATTAAATGAGGATCCCGTCACAGTGATCAATCTCGTGCTGGATGATCTGGGCGGTGAAGCCGGAGAAGCTGCGCTTCTGCTTCTTCATGTCCAGATCCTGATACTCCACCTCGATCACCTGCCAGCGTCTGGCCCTGCGCACGCCGGAGAGGGACAGGCATCCCTCCTCCGCCTCGTACGGCCCGCTCTTTTTCGTGATCCTCGGATTGAGCATCGCGATCTGCGCAAAGCCTGCATGCACGGCGATAATGCGCTTGCGCACGCCGATCATGTTCGCCGCCATGCCCACGCATCCGTCGAGGTGGGCACGCAGCGTCTCCAGCAGATTAAGCGCAATCTGCCGATCCTCCTTCGTCGCCGGCTCAGAGGGAACGGCCAGAAACATCGGATCCTTCATGATGGGATGAACCACGGCGTATCCCTCCCAGCCTGATGTTCAGGCGTCGAAGCCCGGCAGTCCTTCAATCGCGTACGCGCGCACCGGGCAGGAATCCGCGCCCACGATGGGCAGCGGCGCATAGGCCATGAAGAAGGTGTCCTTCTGCAGGTACTCGAGGTTCTTGATCACCTCAAGGAAGACGATGTTCTTCGCCATCAGGATGTCGTGGAACGGCTTCACGTTCGCCTCGCAGTCCTCGATGGACACGCCGTCGCCGAAGCCGACGCACTTGACGTTCTTCTCTGCGAACCAGTTCGCGCTGTCCTCGCCGATGACCAGGCGATGGTCGTCCGGGGTGTTGCTCAGCGGGGAGAACGGCGGGATCTTGTGCGGGCTGTCGATGATGACGATGTCGCCCTCCTTCACGCGGTCGCCGAGCGCCTTCTCCAGGTCCGCGCCGGTGATCTGGTGATTCTCCGGCAGGTCGAGCGTCACATAGATCGCGCGGCCCATGAACGTGGTCAGCGGCAGATCGCCGACGGACGCGCCGTCCTCAAAGTGATGATACGGGCACTCGCAGTGGGTGCCGAGGTGGCTGGTCAGGTCGAGCGCGGTGTGGAAGTCCGGGATCGGCCCGCCGGTGTTGTAGCGAATCAGATGGCAGCGGCGGCTCTCCGTCGCGGGGTCAAGCGTCTTGCTCAGGTCGATCAGGCGCAGGCCATAGAAATCATACACGGGTCCCATACGTATACCTCCAAATGCTTATTGAGTCCATGGTTATTTGCCGCCCGGAAGGAAGCGTTTTTCCCCCCGGTGCGTTACAAAGCTGCTTTGGCTTCCATCGCATGCACAAGCGCGACCATCGCCTCGTGTGTCGGGGCAGGCACCCCGTTTTTTCGGCTGGCGCGCACGACGCTGCCGGAGATGGTGTCCACCTCGGTTCTGCGCCCCGCGCGCAGGTCGGCATAGATGCTCGTCAGGCCTTCCGGGCTCTTCTCGCACACAGCGCGCACCTGAGCGATCTTCTCCTCCGCGTCAAAGACGAGGCCTTCACCTGCGGCCACCGCCACGGCCTCGCGCACCAGCGTCCGGCACAGCGCCCAGGCGTGCGCGTCCCCGGCGATGAAGCCGAGCGGCACCTGCAGAACGCCCGTCAACACGCTGGCGGAAACGTTGGTGAACAGCTTGTCCCAGATCAGCCGCTGCACCTGGTCGTCGCACACCGTCTCAAGGCCGCATTCGGTGAACGCCTGCGCGATGGGCGCAAGGCGCTGTGAATCGCCGTCCAGGCAGCCGATGCAGGTCTTGCCGCTGCCGCCGTGGCGGATCTCTCCAAAGCCGAGCACGGCGCTGTTGTGCTGCGTCGTGCCAATCGCCACATGCGCGCGGTCGGCGTACTTCAGCAGCATATCCTCGTGGCCGCTGCCGTTTTGCAGCGTCATGAGCACCGTGTCCGGCCCGATCAGGCTGCGGTTGTTTGCCAGCGCGCTGTCGGAAAACATCGCCTTGACGAACAGGATGACCACGTCCGCCGGCGCCATGCCCTCCGTATTCAGGACAGCCCTCGGATGGCACAGCGTCACGCCGCCGTCCGCCTCATGGATCGTCAGTCCCCTGGCATGGATCGCGTCCACCTGCGCCGGATTCACATCCACCAGCAGCACATCATGCCTTCTGCTCAGATAACCGCCGTACAGCGCGCCCATCGCGCCCGCGCCGATCACCGCAATCCGCATCGCCGATCCTCTCCTTTTGCGCTCATCTATTGCAATCGATTGCATCCATAAGATACCATACATTTCGGCGAAATTCAAGCCCTTTCGGATAAATTTCCGGCTGAAATTGCAATCGATTTCACTTTAGTGGATCAACAGGATTCTCTTTCCACGATGCTGGTAAACAGCAGGGTCTTCCTGTTCGTGCTGCGTCCCTCCAGGCAGTCCACCAGCTTATGCGCGATCGCCACGCCGGATT